>CALWQJ010000194.1 GCA_944383645.1 uncultured Merdimonas sp. | reverse complement strand
ATACCCGGAACGGCCTTTTCTACGCGCCCGTCTTCCTGGCGCTGGGATACGCCGTCTCCCGGCAGTATGGGGATGGGACGGCTTCCGGCAAAGCGGCACGCAGGCTGCCCTTCTCTGTGATTCTGGCAGCCTTGGGCGTCTGCTCTGCTCTTCTTCTTGCAGAGGGCATCACCTTAAAAATCCTGGAGGTGCAGAGGCACGACAGCATGTACCTGGCCCTCGTCCCGCTGATGTACTTTCTGTTCTTAAGCCTTCTGGATGCGCGGGGGCCTGACCCGATGAAGCGGCTTCCCAGGGAGCTGCCGCTGCTCGTCTACGTGCTGCACCCGCTGTTCCTGATCCTGGTCCGGGGCTTTTCCGGGCTCACAAATTTGAGCATGCTCACGGAAAACAGCCTGGCGCATTTCCTGGCCGTGGCCCTTTCTTCCTTCGCGGGTTCCTGGCTTCTCGCCCTGCTGTGGGAGCTTGCGCGAAAACGCGTTTTGCCCCGGCTGGGAGCCTGGCTGCCCGGCTTTCTCAAATCCATCACTGACAGGAGGGGATATCATGATCACAAACATAAGCTCTGACGCCATGATTATCCGGCTGATGCCGGAGCGGCGCGCCTGGAAGGAGCTGAACTTTGAAAACCTGAAATGGAACGTGGAAAAGCTCTCGGCCCTTCTGCCGGAGGGCTGCGCCTTCATGGCCGTCGTCAAAGCCGACGCCTACGGGCACGGGGCCGTCCCTGTCTCCACGTATCTGAACCGCATCGGCGTGCGCGCCTTCGCCGTGGCTACCCTGCAGGAGGGAATACAGCTTCGGCGGGCCGGGATCCGGGGCGAAATCCTGATCCTCGGCTACACGCCGCCCCAGGAGGCTTCCCTTCTCATCTCGAACAATTTGATCCAGACTGCGGCGGACTGCGCCCACGCCAGAGCCCTGAACGCAGCGGCCCCCTATCCGGTCAAGGTGCATCTGAAGATCGACACCGGGATGCACCGCCTGGGCGAGCGGGCGGAGCACATCGAAGAAATCGCTTCCCTCTTTGCCCTGCCCCGCCTCCGGATCCTTGGCATGTATTCCCATCTGTGCGCCGCCGACAGCCAGGAGATCGACGACATTCTCTTTACCCGCATGCAGATCTCCTCGTTTCTGCGCACGGCGGAGCTTCTGCGGGAAAAGGGCTGCGATCCGGGAAGGCTTCATCTGCAGAGCAGCTACGGCGTCCTGAACTATCCGGATCTTCCGATGGATTACGCACGCTTCGGCATCGCCATGTACGGGGTCTTGAGCAGCCCCGACGCGGAGCTCCTGGGGCGCGTGCCGCTTCGGCCTGTCCTTTCGCTCCGCGCCCGCATCGCCACGGTCCGTGAGCTGAAGCCCGGCGAGACGGTGAGCTACGGGCGGCGCTTCCGGGCGGACGCCCCGATGCGCGCCGCCACGGTCACCATCGGCTACGCCGACGGCCTGCCCCGGAGCCTGTCGGGCAGGGAGCTGCCCGCCCTGGTCCGGGGCCGCCGCACCCATGTCATCGGCAATCTCTGCATGGACCAGCTCATCATCGACGTAACCCATATCCCGGAGGCCCGGCCAGGAGATATCGTGACCTTCCTGGGCACAGACGGCCCCTGCTGCCTGCGGGCCGAGGAGATGGCCGACAAAGCCGGCACCATCACCAACGAGCTGCTCTGCCGGCTGCACGTGCGGGAGGAGTAGGCCGTAAAAGCCTCTCTTCTGGTTTTCTTTCCGTTTTCTTAAGAAATTCTTAATCTGTGATTATGCTTTTTTTAGAGACTGGACACACTTTAGACTTAATTTCCTGTTATAGTATTTATCGTAGCAGGAACACATATCAGTATTTCATTCATAACACTCAGGGGCTTCCGTAAGGAAGCCCCACTCCCTCGAAATTCCTCGTATTATCACTTTTTGTATCAATCGGTAACTCTCTTATCTTTACCTATAACCCATTTTTCAATATCTACTATAATAAAACATTGTTTTTTATACGGTCTTTTTGTTATAATATCCGTATGAAAGTTGGTGATTTTTTGAAGCAAAATCAGATTGAAATACTGCTTGCAGAAAATAATGGCATTTTGAAAACAGCCGATGTTATCACTGCTGGCATTTCCAAAGAAACCTTTTACAATTACGTAAAAAGAGCGGGACTTGAGAAAGCGGCACATGGTATCTACCTTTCGCCCACTGCATGGGCTGATGAAATGTATCTGCTGCAAGCCCAAATCCCCAAAGCAGTGTATTCCCATGAAACCGCTCTGTATCTGCATGATCTCGCAGAAATGGAGCCAACGCCATTTACGGTAACAGTCCCCGCAAACTATAACAGCTCAATACTTGCGAAAAAAGGCGTAAAAATTGTTTATGTAAAAAGGGAATGGCACACTCTGGGCATTTGTCAAATGCTTTCTCCTGCGAGACATTCAATTGTCGTTTACGATATGGAGCGTACCATTTGTGATATAATCCGCAAACGATCCGAAATGGATATTTCTGCTTTTAACTATGCCATAACCAGATATATGAAACGAAAAGAAAAAAATCTTAACCGCCTTATGAACTACGCAAAGGTCATGCGTCTGGAAAAAAAAATCAGGGAAACCATGGGGGTGCTCTTCTAATTGCTAAAAACATCAAATCAGCTAAAAGCTTTAATCCGTAATATGGCAAAGGGCGACAGCGGCAAATCACAACTGCTAATCCGCAATTACGCTATGGAACGTTTCTTGGAGCGTGTCGCTCTTTCAAAGTATAAAGACAATTTTATTTTAAAAGGCGGTATGCTTGTTTCCGCTTTGGTAGGACTTCAGAACCGAACAACAATGGACATTGATACGACGATACGCAATCTGCCCCTTGATTCAGAACAAGTAAAACAGATTGTAGAGGAAATCGCCGCCGTAGAAGTTGACGACAATATCCACTTTATCGTCAAAGACGTTTCAAATATCATGGAGGAAACTGAATATGGCGGCGTGCGTCTTTCTCTCGACGCATTTTTGGACATAACAAAAATACCCTTGAAAATTGACATATCGACAGGAGACGTGGTAACCCCCGCCGAAATTACATATCGCTACAAGCTGATGTTTGAGCAGCGGTATATTTCGCTATGGGCTTACACTATTGAAACAGTGCTTGCAGAAAAAATTGAAACGGTATTAACGCGTACAATTTTTAACACCCGTCTGCGGGATTTTTACGATTTATACATTTTGCAGCATGCAGAAATAAAAATTGACACAAAAACGCTTGCATTTGCACTTAAAGCAACCTGCTGCAAGCGGAACAGTGAAAAAGTGCTGCCCGAGTACCGCCGTATTTTGAACGAAATCCAAAATAATTCCACTATGCAGACATTTTGGTACAGCTACCAAAAGAAAAACAGTTACGCGGCAGATATTACATGGGAAACGGTGATGAACTCTATCCGAACGTTATGCGATAGCTGTATTTACTAAAAACAAATTCAAAAGTAAAACAGCTCCTCAAATTTCTTATCCAGCGCGATACATAAGATGAGCGCCAGCTTCGCGGTGGGATTGAACTGGCCCGTCTCGATGGAGCTGATGGTATTGCGGGAGACGCCCACCAGCCCCGCCAGCTGGGCCTGGGACAGATTTTTCTCTGCCCGCGCCTCCTTCAGGCGGTTCTTCAGAATCAGCTTCTCGTTCATAACGTCCCCATGACCTCGCTGATATGCTGTATCGTATAAAAAACCATCATAAGCACGCCTGCAGCAGCCCAGAAAAGATGCTTCTTTTTCCCGTCAAACCTGTATTTCCCATAGGCGTCCGCCACGATAAAGCCTCCGTACATCGCCATAGGCATCGCGATGCTGTAATCAAAAGCAAAATTAAACAGGACGAAAAAGCAGAACATCACAGTCATCAGGACGACTGCCAGCCGGTTGCCCTGGTTTTCTGCCACAATTCTGCCTTCATCTTCCTTTTCCTCGCGGCTCCTCGCCAGGATCTCCTCTTTCTCCATAGTCCGCTCCTCCCGCTTCTATCCG
>CALWQJ010000193.1 GCA_944383645.1 uncultured Merdimonas sp. | reverse complement strand
CGGACGGGGTTTACATGTGCCCCGCCTGTTACCAGGCGGGCGGTAGTCTCTTACACTGCCCTTCCACCCTTACCAGTCTCCTGGCGGTATATTTCTGTTGCACTTTCCTTGGAGTCGCCTCCACCGGACGTTATCCGGCGTCCTGCCCTGCGGAGCCCGGACTTTCCTCACCTGACGCCTTTCGGACCTGTCAGCCGCGAACACCTGCCTTACCTGCAGCTGTTTTATTCTATCACACCACATTTTTTCTGACAAGGGGTTTTCAGCCGCCTTCTTTTATACTATACTGATATAAACTATTAAAGTGCTAAAGAAAGAAAAGCGAGGAGACGAAATGACAAGACAGGAACTTCTTGACCGTTTAAAAAAAGGCCCCCTGATCCTGGACGGAGCCACCGGATCCAATCTGATGAAGGCGGGCATGCCCCGGGGTATCTGCACGGAAAAATGGGTGGCTGAGCATCCAGACGTACTGATACAGCTCCAGCAGGCTTATGTGGAAGCCGGATCCGACATCCTCTACGCCCCCACCTTCATGGCCAACCGGGTCAGCCTCCGGGAGCACGGCCTGGACAGCGAGACGGAATCGCTGAACCGGTCTCTGGTATCGCTCAGCAAAAGGGCCTCCGGCGGGCGGGCGCTGGTCGCCGGCGACCTGACGACGACCGGAAAAATGATGGAGCCGCTCGGCCCCATGTCCTATGAGACCCTCTATGAGGCTTATCGGGAGCAGATCGCCTGTCTCGTGGACGCGGGAGTCGATCTGCTGGTGGCAGAAACCATGCTGGCCTCCAATGAAACCATGGTCATTCTGGACGCGGCGGCCTCCGTCTGCGATCTGCCCGTCTTCTGCAGCCTGACCATAGAGGCCGACGGCAGCCTGTTCTTCGGCGGGACGATTTACGACGCCGTGGAGGAACTGGAAGCCATGGGCGCGGCGGCCGTAGGCTGCAACTGCTCCATCGGACCGGACCAGCTGGAGGCGGTCATCTCCGGCATCCGGAAACGGGTGTCGATCCCCGTAATCGCCAAGCCCAACGCCGGTATGCCCGTCATCAGTGAGACCGGCGAAGCCGTCTACCATATGGGGCCTTCGGAATTTGCCCGCCATATGGCCGTCCTGCGCCGGGCCGGCGCGTCGATCCTCGGCGGCTGCTGCGGCACCACGCCGGAATTTATACGAGAATTAAAAAAGGCGCTCGCATGAGCGCCCTTTTTTCTCTCCCCTTCGGAAGGCTCCCTTTTGTGTATTTCCTGCCCGCTCTGTCCTGTCTGCTCTACGCTTCCTCCTGCTGCTCCAGCCGTTCAAAGACCATGTCGTAGCCGTCGTTGCCATAATTCAGCGAGCGGTTCACCCTGCTGATGGTCGCCGTGGAGGCTCCGGTCTTCTCTGCGATCTCCAGATAGGTCTTCTGCTCCCGGAGCATCTTCGCTACCTCAAAGCGCTGGGACAGGGAAAGCAGTTCATTGATCGTGCAGACATCCTCAAAAAACGTATAGCATTCCTCCCGGCTTTTCAGGCTTAAAATCGCATCAAACAAAAAATCCACAGCTTCTGTCCTTATCTTTTTGTTCACGGTTCTCTCCTTCGATTCTCTGTTTATTATATTTTTTATCCCCGGCTTCCCGCCGGCCGGACGCCGGCAGCTTCAGGGAACGAAAAAGGTCTATCCGTATTTTATCACAGTAAAATTTTAAAGTCCAGAAGCAGTGGCATATATTTTCTCTTTTTATCTTTCCCGTTTTATCTCTCCGGCTTTGCGTGGATCCTGTGCTTGAGCGCCTCCACGGAGCGGTTGATGATGAGCTCCTCCGGAAAGCGCAGCTCCTCAAGGAGCGCGTGGGCCTCATCATGGCGGCCCACATCTGTGTCCACATGGGCGTCGCTTCCGATGACGATGGGAACCCGGTATTCCATACACAACTTCAGCATCTCTTCATCCTGCGGCCTGGCGTTCTTCCTGGATCCGCCCGGACGCAGAGAGCTTTCGTTCAGCTCCAGCATGGCTCCGTACTCCTTCGCCCCCTGGACGACCGCCCGCATATCGATGGGATATCTGGGATCGTCCGGGTGGCCCAGAATGTGGACATGGGGATTCTTCATGGCGTTCAGGCAGGCCTGCGTATTGTATTCCCTGCTGCCGGGCGTGATGCAGGGGATATGCAGGCTGGCGATTGCCAGATCCATCTGCTTCAGCGTCGCCTCGGGCAGATCCACGGTCCCCTTTTCATCCAGGATATTCAGTTCCACGCCCATCATGAGCTCTACCTCGTAAGCCTGCCGGTCAATCACCTTAAGATTCTGGAAATAAATAAGCTGGCTGCTTCCAATCATGCGGGGCGCATGCTCCGTAACAGCCAGAAGTTCCAGCCCTTTGCGCGCCGCGGCAGCCACATTTTCACGGATCGTACTGTATGCGTGGCCGCTGGCCAGCGTATGGGTATGGGTATCCATTACATCCTTTATCATTTTGTCTCTCCTCTTGTTGTGCTGGTGTTCTCTCGTTT
>CALWQJ010000192.1 GCA_944383645.1 uncultured Merdimonas sp. | reverse complement strand
GCCACCGTGGCGATGGCCGCTCCCGCGATGCCAAGCTCCGGCAGTCCGAACATGCCGAAGATCAGCAGCGGGTCGAAGATGATATTGGTCAGGGCTCCGGCGATCTGGGCCAGCATGGGCGTCCGCATATCGCCCTCCGACTGCAGCACCTTCGTCCAGATGCTCTCCAGAAAGAGGCCGAAGCTGAACAGGCAGACGATGCGCCCGTAAGCGACCACCTCCCGTATGACCTCCGGGGAATCCGTAGACATCCTGGCGTACGCCGGCATGAAAAACCAGCAGGCCGCGGCAAAGACAAGCCACAGCGCCGCCGCCAGCGGCGTCCCTACGCCCGCAAATTCATCCGCCTCCTTTTCCTTTCCCAGGCCGAACCGGGCGGCCATGGCTGTATTGATACCCACGCCGGTTCCCACCGCCAGAGCGATCATCAAAAGCTGCAGCGGGTAGATGATAGAGAGGGCTGTCAGGCCCGACTCCGCATACCGGCCCACAAAGAGGCTGTCCACGATATTGTAAAGCGCCTGGATGAGCTGCGCCAGCATCACCGGCGGCGCGATTTTGAGCATGATCCGGGAAATTTTCTCCTGCCCGAAAAACTGGGTGTCTGAAAGTACTTCTGCGCGTGTCTGTTTCATCTTCTTCTGTCCTGTGCCTTTCCAATCTACTATAATACCGATAACTGTAAAAAAGTGTAAAATTAATTGTGTAAAAATTATTACCTGTAAAATTAATTTGGTATTCTGCGGGACGCCGCAGAGGGGCTTTCCCGAGCCCCTCTGGGATTATAGGGCGGGCCAGGCGGCTTGTCAACAGGACTTATAAAAAACCTCGACAAACAGAACTGAAGGCGGCAGAGTGATAGCAAGCAAGGGAAAAGGTGGAAGAAAAGGAGTAAGTCTGGTATAATTCAGGAAAAGAGACAGTTCGAAATGCTGCAGAGCAGGAGCAGAAAATCGAACATCAGGAGTGGGTCTTTGAAATGCAGAAAACATTGGATTATTACAACAGAAACGCCCGGGAATTTATAGAAGGAACGGCTGGCGTGGACTTTTCCAGGATTCAGAACCACTTTCTGTCTCTTTTGCCGAAAGAGGCTCTGATTCTGGATTTTGGCTGTGGATCCGGGAGAGATACGAAGTATTTTCTGGCAAAGGGGTTCCGGGTAGAGGCGGCAGATGGCTCTGAAGAGCTGTGCCGGCTGGCTAGCGCGTATACAGGAATTCCAGTGAAACAAATGCTTTTTCAGGAACTGGATGAGACGGAAAAGTATGATGGAATCTGGGCCTGCGCTTCCATCCTGCACCTGGGGCGGGACGAGCTCCCAAAAGTTCTTATGAAAATATGCAGGGCACTGAAGCGGGGCGGAATCCTGTATGTCTCTTTCAAATACGGCGATTTTGAAGGAGAGAGAAACGGACGGTATTTTACAGATTTGACAGAAGAGACGGCTGAGAAGCTGCTGGAAAGCGCGCCGGAACTAAAGATAAAAGAACGCTGGGTGACAGGAGATGTCAGAGCGGGAAGAGGTGCTGAAAAATGGCTGAATATGATCCTCAGAAGGTCGGATACCTGCTGGAGGTAGGAGAAGAGTATCACAATACGCTGGATATAGAAGGCTTTTCTCGGATGATGCAGAGCCCTTCCTATTGCTATAAATTTTATTGGCTGGAAGCGATTGTGAAGCTGATTTCCCAAAATAAGGAGGCGGCCTCTTACAATGAAATCATTGATGAGATGATTGCAAATGCCTGGTATTCTGTGCTGGAATTTCATGTGCATCTGAGTGGTCTCTGGGCAGACGGGGAGATTCGGGATAATCTTGAAAAAGCAGTTCTGAAGCTTCACCGTCTGAGCGGCCTGCCCGCAAATGCCTCAGACGTAGAAATTAAAAATCAAATCCGAAAATTTGAGAAAGAACTGCATTCGGAAAAGATATTCCTGACCCAGAATGTGCCCTATAAAGCCCTGTCAGGATTTGCAAATAGGGGAGAAGAACGCATTGATTTGAACAGCAGTGCCGGAGTTATGATGAGCTATTATAATCGGCTCAGTACTCTGTCGCCGCTTCCTTACACTTTCGGAGAGCAGAAAGGGCTGGATCGGGAAATCAGATTTCATGAACTGTGGATACAGATGATACAGGATTATACGGTTCCGATTCTGGGGTGGATTCAATATGAAAAGGTCCGCTGGCTGCAGACTGTGAATCCGGAAGTCCCCGGCCTGGTTTACAAGCTGGCGCCCATGGATGAAAAGATGCGCAAGCTTTCTCATGTCCGAAAGCTATGGGACGGGATTTTGGATATCACGCAAATCATGGATGTCTTTCAGGAAAAGCCCGTGAAGAAGGAAGACTATGAGGTGGATCACTTTATTCCCTGGTCTTTTGTCATGAATGACGAGCTTTGGAATCTAATGCCGATGGATTCTTCCCTGAATGGAATAAAGAGCAACCGGCTTCCTAGATGGGATGTCTTCTTCCGGAAATTTGCGGCAAATCAGTATATCATGTATGGGATGGTGCAGGAAAAGCCTGGGATACGGAAGCTGTATGAGAGATGTTACCGGGATAATCTGCATTCTATCTGGGCCAGCCAGGAGCTGTACCGGAAGGGAAATTCCAGGGAGGA
>CALWQJ010000191.1 GCA_944383645.1 uncultured Merdimonas sp. | reverse complement strand
CGGCAGAGGACAGAGGAGCTTTTGGACCGGGTGGGCATGACGGACGCGGCAGACCGGAAGACGAAGACCTATTCCCGCGGTATGAAGCAGAGACTTGGCATCGCCGACGTGCTGCTTAAAGATCCGGAGGTCGTCATCATGGATGAGCCGACCCTGGGCATCGACCCCCAGGGTATGCGGGAGCTGCTGTCCCTGATCCGGGAGCTTTCGGAGAAGGACGGCCGGACGATCCTGCTTTCCTCCCATCAGCTGTATCAGGTGCAGCAGATCTGCGACCGGGTGGGCATCTTCGTAAACGGCAGCCTGATCGCCTGCGGGACCATTTCCGAGCTGGGAAAACGGATGGAGCGGGAAGGAAAATATACGCTGGAGCTGTCCGCAGAGCCGGACAACGAGGCGCTTGCCAGCATCCTTTCGCGCATCGAGGGCGCGGACAGGGTGGAGCGGGAGGGCGGCAGAGTTCTTCTGCACTCCCGGGAGGATATCAGAAGACGGGTGACCATGGAGCTGACAGCGAACGGCTATACGCTCCTAGAGCTTCACCAGAAAGGAGGAGATCTGGATGAAATCTACAGCCGGTATTTTGAAAAAGCCGAGCGGGAACAGCAGCAAAAAGGGTCTCAGAAGCATCACGCTCTGGCAGGACTTAAAAAAGGCCTTCGGTCTGGACAGTGAGGGCCTGGCGGGCCTTAAGGCCCTGTACCGCAAGGAGATGATGGACAATATCCGGAGCCGCCGCTTCCTGGTGATTCTGGTTCTGATCGTCGTCACCAGCTACGCCAGCCTCTACGGGGCGCTGACCGGCCTGGCCTCCTCAGGCGAGACAGATTATCTCTTCCTGGCCCTGTACACCACGAGCGGCAGCTCGATTCCTTCCTTCATGTCCTTCATCGCCCTGCTTGGCCCCTTTGTGGGAATCATTCTGGGCTTTGACGGGATTACGGGGGAGAAATCGGAGCGGACTTTGTACCGCATCGCGGCCCAGCCCATTTACCGGGATTCGATTATCAACGGGAAATTTTTGGCTGGCACCGCCCTCATTTTCCTCATGGTGTTCACGATGGGGATTTCCATCGGAGCCGTGGGCCTTCTGGCCACGGGAATTCCGCCAAGCCTGGAGGAGCTGGGCAGGGTGCTGGTGTACCTTCTGTTCACATCCATTTACATCTGCTTCTGGCTGGGGCTGTCCTTATGGTTCTCGGTCGTCTGCAAGAACGCGGCGGCTTCCGCCATGGCGGCCATCGGCGTGTGGATCGTCTGCGCCCTGTTCATGGGGCTGATAGCCGGAATCATCGCGAACCTGGTCTATCCGATGAACAATGATTACCAGGCGCTGATGAATTCCATGGGCAACTACACGCTGGAGCTTGGCATCAACCGGATTTCGCCCTACTATCTGTACAGCGAGGCGGCTTCCACCATCATGAACCCCAGCGTCCGGGCCGTGAACGTGATCACGATGGAATCCCTGTCCGGGGCCATCAGCGGATACTTAAGCCTGGGGCAGAGCCTCCTTCTGGTATGGCCGCACCTGGCAGGCCTCGTCGCCCTGATGCTGGTGACCTTCGCAGGATCGTACATCTGCTTTATGCGCCAGGAGATCCGTTCGAAGTAAATGCTCCTATAAATCCGCAATACAAAAGAAGGGGTTGTCGGTTAATACCGATTTTCAATCTTTAGCATGTAAGAAGGAGAGGAACCAGTAAAACCCGGGCTTTATCAAAGCCGGAATTCTCTGCTGGTTCCTCTCCTTCTTTTCATGGCCTCTATTTTAGGGCACAAAAACCCCTTGGCTGGATTTTTCGAAGCAGCCTTTCTGCTAAGCTGTTTTCTCTCCCTTTTTCCCTTCAAATTTTTCGATTTCCTGATGTAAAAACCGGTGGTATTTCATGATGTTCCGGCCTATCGCATACAGCATGAATTCTTTATATACTTTTTCTTCTGAACGGTAGTTGAAACGGCGAAACCCTTCGTTCTCTTTGATATCTCCAAAGTGCCCTTCCGTCTGGATGGAACGTATCTGTCGTTTCAAAATTCCTTCCTCACTCTGGATATTGGCGTTGGACTCCTCTCTCAGCTCTTCCCACCGCTCGTTGATTTTCACCACTTTATTCCGGTCTGAATTCTTTTCGCTGTATTTATAAAGACATCTGGATTTATGCTCACAGCCGCTGCAGTCCGCACAGCCATAAACCTCCACCGTCTGGGTATAACCATCCATCTCTTTGCTTTCTGTCCGGATATGGCGCAGCTGTCTTCCGTCATGGCAGATGTAATAATGCTCATCCTCAAAGACGGCATATCTCATGTTGTAATACTTTCCGATATCTTCCCTGTAAGCACGGGTTTTTCGTTTTTCATGGTCCTGAAGCTTGATGAAACTTCGGATCTCATTCTCTTTCAGATACAGCAGGTTCTTCTCACTGCAGTAGCCGCTGTCGGCAGTCACTGCCTCCAGGGTGTCCCCGAATGCTTTCCTGTGCTTTTCCAGAACAGGGAGCAGCGTATTATAGTCGGTCCGGTCATTACTTACATATCCGTGGACAATAAAGTAATTCTCCATTGCAATCTGTACGTTGTAGGCCGGCTTTAACTGTCCGTTCAGCATATGATCTTCTTTCATTCTCAGGGTCTGACCCCTTGGTCATAAAGGTTGCTTCCAGATCGGTTTTGGAATAGCTGTTCCGGTCTTTTCCCATGATCTCAAAGCATTCCTTATATC
>CALWQJ010000190.1 GCA_944383645.1 uncultured Merdimonas sp. | reverse complement strand
ACAGCCTTCACAAAGGGGCTGTGCTGGTAAGCGAAGGCTTCCATCAGGTATACCTGGTTCTCCCGGGCGGCGCGGAACATTTCCTCCGCTTCCTTCGCGGTGGGAGCCAGAGGCTTTTCGCAGAGGACGTGCTTGCCGTGCCGCAGGGCCTTTATGGTCCACTCGTAATGCAGGGTATTCGGGAGCGGGATGTAGACCGCCTCGATCTCCGGATCCTCCAAAAGCTCCTCGTAACTTCCGTAAGCTTTCTGGAAGCCGTATTTCTCCTTGAATGCGCTCGCTTTTTCCAGACTTCTTCCGGCGATGGCGGTCAGCTCGCAGTTGTCCGCCAGCTGCATACCCAGCGCGGTGTCGCGCTCGAAGATGTACGCGGTTCCCAGAACGCCCCATTTGATTCTTCTCATAGATCTTACTTTTCTCCTTTCTTTTTCGTGAAATGATATCCGATGACCAAGGGCTCGTTTGCGAGCCTGTATTCTGTTTCTATTGTAGCACGGGGCGGGTATTTTTTCTATGATTTTTTCCCGGGTGCGCGGATATCTTTTGCGGCAGAAAATAAAAAATCAAAATAATGATTTTATATTGACTTTAATAAAATTAAAGAATATACTTAATATTATTAAAGGAGGCGGTGAAATGGCGATAGAAGTTGTACCGGAGTGGATGGCGGATCTGGAACCGGAGGATGTGTCGTTTATCCGGAATTTTATCCTGGCGTCTGGGTCTTTAAAGGAGATCGCCCATCAGTATGAGGTGACCTACCCTACGGTCCGCCTGCGCCTGGACCGGCTGATCCAGAAGATCCGGATCAGTGAGGAGAAGGAAAGTGATCCTTATGTGGCGCTTATCAAGCGGCTGGCAGTGAATGAGAAGCTGGATTTTGACACGGCGAAGATTCTGATTACAGAATACCGGAAGATCCGGAAGGAGGAGTAGAGGATGGAGAGAACATTTATAAGTACGGTCGTTTTGCTTTTATTGGTAGTGGGGGTTCCGGTGGGACTGGCGGTGCTGGAGATTTTTCTGGCGCGGCTGGAGAGCAGGTGGCCGGGGCTGGTGCCGCCAGGCATTACGTTCCTGTGGTCGCTGATTTTATGCCTGATCTTTGCTCTGCAGATCGCGGGAGGGACCAGTCATATACCGGGCGCTGCCGCGAACATACTTGTGGGCTTTCTGCTGATGTTCCTGTTCCTGAATGTGCCGACTCTGATTTTACTGGCAGTCTATTATATCTGCCGGGAGAAGAAGCGGAAGAAGAAAATGCTGGATAAGATGAATATCCAGGATCTGGACTAAGCTTAGAGCAGAGCTCTCTTTTTATAGAAGTGGACGGACAACGCCGCGGACGCGGCGAGCAGGGCGGCGCTGAGCACGAGCAGGATAGAGAGCAGGACGGGGCTCATCCGGAACGCGGGCAGCTTTTGAGGCAGGCGACGGAAAAGCATGGGCAGCAGGAAAGAGACGATCAGGATCGCGAACAGAAAGAAGTATTTCGTAAATTCATAGCCCAGGCGGTACTGAAAGGGCAGATAGATTCCAAAAAGGAGGGCGGCGCCTGCGAAGACAGGAATGATCTGCGCGGGGCCAAAAACTCCGAGGCTCGGGACAAGAAGCGTCTCGGCTCCGTAGATCAGGCAGCAGAGCAGATAGACGCCTAGAAAATAGAGATATTTGGAAAGAACCAGATCCCGGCGGGAGTAGGGCAGGGCGCAGAGCCAGGCAGCGGCCTTTGGATACATGGCCTCCTTCTGAAAAGCCTGCAGCAGGGAAAAGAGGACGGCGAAAAGGGTCATTACAGAGAAGCTTAAGCTCCCGGCGTAAGCCGCCGCCTCCCCTTTCAGATTGTGGAGGATAAAGAGCGGATAGAAGCAGCAGAGCGCCGCCATGAGCAGGATGTATTTCCAGGTGAGCAGCAGATCCTTTTTAATCAGCGAAAGCAGCATAGGTATTCCCTCCTTCGATATTACTGAGCATGATGTCGTCGATGGACGCGCGCTCCAGCAGGGCGTCCGGCATGGCACGGCGGATCTCTTCTGACCTGTCCGTGACGGCGGTGAAGCCGAAGGCAGTCCGGGAAAGATTGGAAAGAAGCGGAAGGACGGAGTCGTTTAAGGCTCGCAGGTCTCCCTTCACGATCCGGTAACGCTCCAGCAGGGAATCCTTATCCTCCTGAAAAACGATTTTTCCATGGTCGATGAGAATCAGCATGTCCGCCAGCCGCTCGAGATCCGAGGTAATGTGGGTGGAGAAAAAGACGCCCCGCCCGCCCCGTTCCATGTACTCTCTTAAGATTTCCAGCAGCTGCCTGCGGATGAGCGGGTCCAGGCCGCTGGTGGGCTCGTCCATGATGAGCAGCTCTGCCCGGTGGGAGAGCGCCAGGGCGAGCGAATATTTCATGCGCATCCCCTTGGAGAGGGTGCGGATCTTCTGCCGGGGATTTAAGGAAAAGCGTTCCAGCAGACGGCCAAACTCCTGCTCATCCCAGGAGGGGTAGGCGGCCGCTGCCAGCGATTTCATTTCCATCAGGCTCAGCTCCTCATAGAAGCCGCCGCTGTCGAAGACGACGCCCAGGCGCTCCCGGACGGCGCGGGAGGCGGCGTCCTCGTCCCGGCCGAAGAACCGGATGACGCCGGAATCTTTTGGGGTCAGTCCCAGGATGGTTTTCAGCACGGTGGTCTTCCCGGCTCCATTGGGCCCGATAAAGCCGGTGATACAGCCCTCGGGCAGGGTAAAGGAGACGTCCCGCAGGGCAAAATTCCGGTAGGTCTTGTTCAGATTCTGTATTTCCAGAAGATTCTTCATGTTCCCGGTTCCTCCTCGTAAAGGATTTCCATCATCTCATGCAGCTCCTGCCTGCTGATTCCCAGGGATTT
>CALWQJ010000189.1 GCA_944383645.1 uncultured Merdimonas sp. | reverse complement strand
TGGCCCAGGGCGATGGCCTCCGTCAGATCCTCATTGAGGCGCAGGGCCTTGGCAATCGTGCGGGCGTTCTGGGAGACCTCCAGCGTATGGGTCAGCCTCGTCCGGTAATGATCGCCCCGGGGAGTCAGGAACACCTGGGTCTTATGCTTCAGACGCCGGAACGACTTGCAGTGGAGAATCCGGTCCCGATCCCTTTGATAGACAGGCCGGATGTCGCAGGGCGGCTCATAGACGTCCCTTCCCCTGGAATCTCTGCTCAAAGCCGCATAGGGGCTTAAATATTCGCTTTCCCATTGTTCCGTACGTTCCCGAATCGTCATGGCTTCCTCCGCTCCCATCTGCCAAACGCCGCAGCCGTGAAACAACACTCTTCCCTCTATTATATTTATTCTGCGCCTGTCCCCGGATCCCTCTTTTTCTTTTTACTTTTCCGCCGTGGTTTCCCTGGAAGGAATCGGGGGATACTCTTTTTTCCCTACAATCTCTTTCCGAATATAGGCAAAAGTGGCTTTTTCCCCCTGCTCATCCAGCATGTGGAGCAGGTATTCCAGAAGCGCCCGCGTCTCGTCGTGGATCATATAGGCGTCCTTGCCTTTTTCATAATATTCCAGCGGCTGGTGCTGGGTATACTTTTTCCCCTCATAGATCTTGGAAGCCGCGATCCGGTCCATCATCATCTCCGCCACATAGCGGTTCGGCATCTTCATGCCCGTCATGCCCTTCACCGGGCCCAGACCGTAATCAATCCAGTATTCGTAATGGTGCTTGTTCCTTCCCTTATGGTGAAGCCAGGCGGAGGAATAGCCCTTCGCCTCCCGCTCCGCGTTGTTGGGGCTTCGGTAGCCCTGGTAATACCTGCATCCCGGAATAAACTCTGCCGGCGTATATTTGGACAGATCGTGGGTCAGTCCCTGCCAGTAAAGCCCGATTCGGAAGCAGTGCTTCATAACCAGGATTTTATGATGGGTAATCGTACAAAAATGCTTCCAGATTTTCATTCTTCCTTCATTCCCGTTCCGTCTTTCCTCTCAACTGTCTTCTTCTCATGCATTGTCTTTTCTGCTGTTTTTTCTTTCGGCGCATTCTGCTCAGGCACCTTTTTTTCAGGTGCTTTTTTCTCCGGCGCCTTTTTCTCCGGCGTCCTCGGCTTATCCTTCTTAAGGCCCCGCCTTCCGGTCAGGACAAGGATCGTCCGCTCCGGCACTGTCACCGTACGCTGATCCGAGAGCAGCGGCTCCTTTCCTTCCTCGTAGATGCCCGCCGTACCTTCAAGGCCGGTATCGATGGCAATCTTCCAGTTCCCTTTTCCCGGAAGATCCGGCAGGGCGAATTCGTGGGGAATCCAGTGCATATTGTAGGCCACATAGAAAAAGCTGTCCGTCTCTTTCCCGCCTGAGTTGGCCTCTATGTAATCTCCGCCGTAAAACGCGCCCACGCTGCGGCTGTAATTTTCAAAATCGCCCAGCCACGCCCTCTTCCCGTGATAGGAGAGATCCGGATGTCCGCAGGAAAGATAATCCGTCATGCGAAGCTCCTGCTTCTGATGGAATACCGGATGGGCCCTTCGGAACGCGATCAGCCCTTTCACATAATCCGTAAGGAAACCAAAGGCTTTTCCCGTCTTCCAGTTCACCCAGGACAGCTCGTTATCCTGACAGTAGACATTGTTATTGCCAGACTGGGAGTTGCCTCTCTCGTCGCCTCCATAAATCAGCGGCGTGCCCTGGCTTAACAGCAGCAGGACAAAGGCGTTGCGAAGCTGCCTGGCCCGCAGGGCGAGGGTCTTCTTCTTACGGCTCGGTCCCTCCTCGCCGCAGTTCCAGCTGTAATTATAATCGGTGCCGTCGTGGTTTTCCTCCCCGTTGGCCTCGTTGTGCTTCTCGTCATAGGAGACCGCGTCCAGCAGCGTAAAGCCGTTATGGTTCGCCATGTAATTGATCACCGCGTACTCGGAAGGATTTCTTCTGGCGCGCCAGGCGAAGGGAGCCAGCTGTCCCTCATCCCCCTTCAGGAAACGGCGGACATCCAGCATGAAGCCGTCGTTGTACTCTGCCAGGTTCCGGAAATTCGGAATATGCCGCTCCTCATATATCTCCTCCAGCTGAAATCCCTCCGACATGATCTTCGTATGGCTCAGCAGCGGATCCTGGGCCAGGGCCTCCACCGGGGCGTGATCCCGGTTCACATGAATCCCATCAATATGATATTCCAGAACCCAGTGGCGGACACAGTCCAGTGCCAGAGCCGTCCGGGTTCCCTTGGGAAAATGAAATTCCAGCACCAGCTCGATGCCGTTCTTATGGAGCTCCCGCACCAGATCCTTGAACTCCCGCACCGGATCCCCGGTGGCCGAATAGGAAGCCTTGGGAGCGAAATAATAGGACTCCGAATAGCCCCAGTAATTCACAAGCTCTTTTTGTCCATTGGCGGAAAGGCGCAGCGGCGGCCGTTTCTCATCCCAGGCCTCCACCTCCGCGAATTCATAGACCGGCATCAGCTCCAGCTGATTGATTCCCAGCTCCTTCAGGTACGGGATTTTCTCCGCGACGCCCGCGAAGGTTCCCTTCGCCTTCACTCCCGAGGACGCGTGCTTCGTAAACCCTCTTACATGGGTAGAATAGACCACTACCTCGGACCAGGGCAGCTGCAGAGGGGCGTCCCCCTGCCAGTCATATTCCTCAAAGACCGCCCTTCCCCGCAGGGCCCCTTCCCCTTTGGGCGCTTTGCCCCAGACCTCCCGGCCGCAGATCACATCCGCGTAGGGGTCGGTGGTCACCTGCCCGTCAATCAGGTAATTATACTCGTATTCCTCCACCGGAAAGCTTTCCAGAATCACCGAACGCAGATCCCCGTAGCGGGAAGAGCTGCCCATGGGGATCGAGGCCGCCGCCTCCTTCTC
>CALWQJ010000188.1 GCA_944383645.1 uncultured Merdimonas sp. | reverse complement strand
GCGAAGCGCCGCGGCCTTCCCAATATCAAGACCATGGTGGACGCGATCCCGGTTCTGACCGAAGAGAAGACGGTGAAGCTTTTTGAGGACTTCGGCGTGTTTACCCGCGCCGAGCTGGAATCCCGGGCGGAGATCCAGTATGAGACCTACTCCAAGGCCATCAATATCGAGGCCCGCTCCATGATTGATATCGCCAGCAAGCATATCATCCCGGCGGTGTTGCAGTACACGACGGCTCTGGCTTCCTCAGTCAACCAGATTCGGGAGGCCTGCGCGGAGGCAAATATCAGCGTGCAGATCGAGCTTCTGAAGGAATGCTCCTCCCTGCTGGCAGCCACCAAGGCGGCTTTAAAGGAGCTGACCGAGGTGACGGATACCGCCGGCACGAAGGCGGAGGGCCGGGAACGCGCCGTCTATATCAAGGACGTGGTGGTGCCCGCCATGGAGGCCCTGCGCCATCCGGTGGACCGGCTGGAGATGCTGGTAGCCAAGGACATGTGGCCCATGCCCTCCTACGGCGATCTGCTTTTTGAGGTATAAAGGAAAAGAGCTGAATCGGCTGTGAATCGTAACACTGGGGCAGTAAAAATTTCGGCGTAGAGCGGCGCGCACAGAAAAAATTCCGGTTTTTTCATTTCCGCTTGCTTTTCCGGAAGGATTCGTGTATGTTATAGAGCATAATAAAACAGCGCGAGACGAACGAGGGCGTTCCCTTAGGGGGAATGCCCTCGTTTTTGCGTGGCGGACAGGGAAAGCCGTTTCCTCTGTCGGAGCGTGACGCGCAGGAAAGGTGGAGGACTTTATGAAAGAATTTACGAATGTGTCAGAGATTTTCGGCTCCAACGTATTCAACGATACGGTCATGCAGGAGCGGCTTCCGAAGAAGGTCTATAAGGAGCTGAAGAAAACCATAGAGGAGGGCAAGGAGCTGGATCTGGCCACGGCGGATGTGGTGGCCCATGAGATGAAGGAGTGGGCCATCGAAAAGGGCGCTACCCACTACACCCACTGGTTCCAGCCCATGACCGGAGTGACGGCGGAGAAGCACGATTCCTTTATCAGCGCTCCGGATAAGAGCGGCAAGGTGCTGATGAGCTTTTCCGGAAAGGAGCTCATCAAGGGCGAGCCGGACGCCTCCTCCTTCCCTTCCGGGGGACTGCGAGCCACCTTTGAGGCCAGGGGCTACACGGCCTGGGACTGCACCTCTCCGGCCTTTGTAAGGCAGGACGCGGCGGGAGCCACGCTCTGCATTCCCACCGCTTTTTGCTCCTACACAGGCGAGGCCCTGGATCAGAAAACGCCGCTGCTTCGTTCCATGGAAGCGGTCAACGCCCAGGCCTTGCGCCTCCTGCGGCTCTTTGGCAACACGACCTCGAAAAAGGTGACGCCCTCTGTGGGGCCGGAGCAGGAATATTTCCTGGTGGATAAGCAGAAATACCTGCAGAGAAAGGATCTGATTTACACCGGACGGACCCTGTTCGGAGCGATGCCGCCCAAAGGGCAGGAGCTGGAGGATCATTATTTCGGCACGATCCGCCAGCGCATCGCCGCTTTTATGAAGGAGGTAAATGAGGAGCTGTGGAAGCTTGGAGTACCTGCAAAGACTCAGCATAACGAGGTAGCTCCGGCCCAGCACGAGCTGGCGACGATCTATACAGAGGCCAATGTGGCGGTGGATCAGAACCAGATCGTGATGAAGACCCTGAAAATGGTAGCCTGCCGCCACGGCCTCCAGTGCCTGCTCCACGAAAAACCCTTCGCCGGCGTGAACGGCTCCGGCAAGCACAACAACTGGTCCATCACCACCGACGACGGCATCAATCTGCTGGATCCGGGCACCACGCCCCACGAGAACGTGCAGTTCCTGCTGGTTCTGGCCTGCATCCTGAAGGCGGTGGATGAGCACGCGGATCTGCTCCGGGAATCCGCGGCGGATGTGGGAAATGACCACCGTCTGGGTGCCAACGAAGCGCCACCTGCCATTATTTCCGTGTTCCTGGGCGAACAGCTTCAGGATGTGGTCGAGCAGCTCATAAGCACCGGAGAGGCGACCCACTCCAAGGAAGGCGGAAAGCTGGAGACCGGCGTCCGGACCCTTCCGGATCTGGCGAAGGACGCCACGGATCGGAACCGCACCTCGCCCTTTGCCTTTACCGGAAATAAATTTGAGTTCCGTATGGTGGGCTCCAAAGACTCCATCGCGGCCCCGAATACCGTGCTGAACACGATCGTGGCGGAAGCCTTTGCCGATACCTGCGAGGCGCTGGAGCAGGCGGATGACTTTGATATGGCTGTCCACGACCTGATCAAAAAGTACCTGACAGAGCATCAGCGGATCATTTTCAACGGAAACGGATATTCGGAGGAATGGGTAGAAGAAGCGGCAAGGAGAGGGCTGCCGAACATCAAGTCCATGGTGGATGCGATCCCGGCTCTCACCACCGACAAGGCCGTCGCCCTTTTCGAGCGGTTCCATGTGTTTACCAGGGCGGAGCTTCTGTCCCGCGCGGAAATCCAGTACGAGACCTATGCAAAGGCCATCAACATCGAGGCCAAGGCCATGATCGACATCGCCAGCAAGCAGATTATTCCCGCTGTGGTGCGCTACACGAAGACCCTGGCTGACACAGTCAATTCCCTGATGACGGCCGGCGCATCGGCGAATGTGCAGCTTGCGCTGCTGAACGAAACCACAGAGCTTCTGGAGGAGGCAAAGGCTGCCCTTGAAAGACTTACGGAGCTGGATGAAAGGTCGGCGGAGGTTCCGGAAGGAGAGGAGCTGGCGCACTATTTCCACGACCAGGTGTTCCCGGCCATGGAAGCCCTGCGCGCTCCGGTGGATAAGCTGGAGATGCTCGTAGATAAGGAAGTTTGGCCCATGCCATCCTACGGCGATCTGATGTTTGAAGTGTAAATAA
>CALWQJ010000187.1 GCA_944383645.1 uncultured Merdimonas sp. | reverse complement strand
TCTGCCATTGATGGGTTCCTCCTTACAGGCCTGTACCTATTATACCGGGCAGAGCCGCCAAATGTCACAGAGGGAGAAAAATTTAAAAAGCGGAGCCAGGATACTGCTTTCGCATTTCCCGCTCCGCCTGTTTCTGGTATTTGGTGAGAACAAATCTGCCGCTCACTGCTCTATTGTCTCTTTTTCCTCCGGTCCGGCGCACATCACACGGCACCTTTTCCTGCTGCAGGCGATCCCGTATTTCCATACGATGCGCGCGCCCTGCCGGTACAGCTCCTCCGCGTAATCCTTCTCTTCAATCTGTGCCAGCGCCTTCTGGCAGACCGCGTCCATATCGCCTTCCGCGTACTTCACCTCTATGATGATTCCCACATCCTCCTCATCGGTCTGAATCAGGATGTCCCCAAAGCCGTCTCCGGCTTCCCGGTTGGAGGTTACGGTCCAGCCTGCCTTAAAGCCCAGGATTCCCAGAAGGATTCCATGATAAAAATTCTCCCGCAGCGGCTTTCTCGCGAAGGTATCCCGGATGCTGACCGTCTTTTTCAGATAAGCCGCCAGCAGCTCCTCCACCTGCTCTGCTTTCCCCTTCTCCAGGGCATCGCAGAACGCCTGAAGAGCGGCTCCGTCCTCCGCTACCTGCTCTTTAAATAAAGTGAGGATCTGCTCCGTAAAAATGTTCCGGATCTCCCGGTTCGGGATCCCCAGCCAGAACAGATTTCCGTCCGGTTCCCCTCTCTGGGTCAGATATCCTGTCATGTAAAGGGCGCTCCAGATGTTTTCCGGAGAATCATACAAATCCTTATAGGTCAGCTCCTGGTGGATTTCCTTCTGGATAGCCTCCCCGTTAATCAGCTGCTCTATCTGGGTCCTTGTGATCGCTTTCTGCGCTCCCATTTCCCTGATAAAACGCTTCACCACTTCGTTTCCGCTGGTATTCACCCAGTAATTCTGAGGAGAAAGCCTTTTATTGTTCCTGCGGGCCCGGCAGTAGCAGATCACGTCCCAGGGACAGTAAACCTCCTTATCTCCGAACCGGTATCCGTCGTACCATTCCTTCACAGTCCCATAGTCCTCTTCCAGCCCATAGTACCGGAGCATCTCTCTTACTTCCGCGTCTGTAAAACCGAAATACTCGTCAAACTCCACGTCTGCCACCGTGAACACACTGAAATTGTTGAGCCCAGTGAAAATACTCTCCTTCGCCACCCGCAGGCAGCCGGTGAGCACCGCGAAATACAGGTTATCATTCGTTTTCAACACATTTTCAAAGAGGTTTCGGATCAGCAGAACCATGCCGTCATAATAGCCGTTCTCGCTGGCCTTCGCAAGAGGCACATCGTACTCATCGATCAACACAATCGCTTTCTGGCCATAATGCTTACACAGAAGCTCCGTAAGCTCCCGGAGACTGAAGGCCAGCGTGTCGTCGTCCATATCTCTTTCCAGAATGTGGACAAAAAGCTCCTTATCCTTTTCCGTAAGCCTTCCGCTCTCCAACAGGAACTGCAGCCTTCTGGCCTCTTCATTGATAACCTTCACCGTCATTCCCCGGGCTGTCTCGAAATCTGCCGCATTCACTCCCTTTAAGCTAATCGACACCACCGGAAATTTTCCCATGTACTCTTCGCAGAGCTCTGTCTCCTTCTCGATCGCAAGACCCGCAAACAGGCCCTTGTCACAGCCCATCTCAAAAAAGCTCTGGAGCATGCTCATATTTAATGATTTTCCAAACCGCCTCGGACGGGTGAAAAGATTGACTTCCCCCCAATTTTCAAAAAGCTCCTTTATCAGTCCTGTTTTATCCACATAGTAAAAATCATCCCTGCGTATTTTTTCAAAACTTTCCAGACCAACCGGTATTTTCTTCAGCACAGCTGTCAGCCTCCTTTCCGCGTCCATCGTCCATCCTTTTGGGTTTATTCTACCATTGAAGGCCCGGGAAGGCAACCAAAGTCTCTAAGCCACTTCGGCCTTTTCTTTTTTTACAAGGCTCCGGTAAAAGCCGCCTGCGGCCGCCAGGGAGACCGTATCCACGATGGGCTGCACCCACATGCAGCCGTACAGGCCGAAAAGGCCGTTCATCACAAAGAGCAGGGGAATATCCAGCACGCCCTTGCGGAGCACCGAGCAGACCATGGACTCCTTAAACCTTCTCATTGCCTGGAACTGAATAATCATGGGGTAGCACACCGACATCATGGGCATGGCCGTCACCATACAGCGTAAGAACCCGGCGCTGTAGCGGATGGTAAGGGGATCGCTGATAAAAAGCGAGGCAAGCCAGGGCGCAAAAGCCTCATAGACCGCCAGGCAGAACAGGGAAAAGGCCAGAGAGACCGCCGTCCCCAGGCGGAAGATCTTTCTTCTTCTCCCCTGATTTCCCGCCGCGTAGTTGTAAGCCAGAAGGGGCAGAAGTCCGTTGGACACACCGATGGAAAAATAAAGAGGAAGCTGATCAAGCTTCTTTACGATGCCAAGGGCGGCCACCGCCTCGGTGGTATACTGAGACACGAATTTAGACTGAGCCGCGATCGCCACTACAGTCAGCGCGTACTGGACC
The DNA here is from genome assembly GCA_944383645.1 of uncultured Merdimonas sp. Classification (GTDB taxonomy): domain Bacteria; phylum Bacillota; class Clostridia; order Lachnospirales; family Lachnospiraceae; genus Laedolimicola. Next base: position 404 of record CALWQJ010000187.1, on the reverse strand, counting down.
GCGGAAGGAAAACCGCTGGCAAAAACCGCTTTCACATACCGGCCGCCCAGCTGCAGTCTGGCAGGGCTGAGGCTTAAAGCCGTCTTCCCGCGCTGGGTTAGAATATAAAACAGAAAATAAAGAGCCGCCGCCAGATTGGAAAGGGCTGTAGCGATGCCGGCGCCCACCGCACCCATCCCCAGAAACCGCGGCAGTACAAAAATGGGATCCAGGATGATATTCAGAATTCCTCCCATGGACACGCCCACAGCCGCGGCCGCGGCGCTTCCCTCCGCCCTCACCAGATTGGACAGGAGCGTATTCAGGATAGTTCCGGGTCCTCCAACGACCACGACCCAGAGCGCATAGACAAAGGCCGTATCAAACACATCTGGCGTAGCTCCGCAGAGCACCAGCACCGGCCT
>CALWQJ010000186.1 GCA_944383645.1 uncultured Merdimonas sp. | reverse complement strand
CCTGTCCCGGAAAATTATCTTTTGCAACGCTCCCGGCAGGAGCCCTGAATACCGTTGTCTGGAAATCCTGGAGAGATTTTCTCCCTGAATCGATAGATTTTAGACTTTATTAGGATAACAGTTTTGGAAGGAACTGTCAATACAAATTATGGAATTATTACGGCCCGAAACAAAAACCCCTGAAACAGAGAAGGAGACAGAACGCTGGACACAAATGGCCTGCCGCGCGGACTTTAAAATTTCCGCGCGGCAGGCACGTTTCCAGCTTATCTGTCCTGCCGCGGTTTTTCCTGCTCCCGCACTATTTCTCCCACAGAAACATCACAGCCTTATAGGGCCGCAGCTTAAGCGCACCCGGCTGGATTTCCTCGTTATAATTGGAAAGCAGGCAGCGGCAGCCCTCCTGCAGGGAAAAGTCCGCCGAAGCCTCCTCCGGGAAGAAGTTGCAGAAGACATACAGCTCCTGCTCTTTTGTCCTTCTCTTATAGGCGAGAATCCGGTCGTCTTCCTCCAGCAGCGCCTCAAAGGAGCCGTCTGCCAGAACCGGCACGGTCTTGCGCAGCCGTATCAGCTTCCTGTAATAAGAAAAGATAGAATTTTCGTCTTCCCGGTCCAGGGTATTGATTTCCTTATAATTGGGAATGACAGAAATCCAGGGATCTGCCTCGGAAAAGCCTGCGTTTTCTGTGTCGTCCCACTGCATGGGCGTGCGGGAATTATCCCGGGACTTCCTGCGGAGGCTTTCGTAAATCTCCTCCTCCGGCTTTCCCTTGCGCCTCATGAGATTGTAATAGTTCAGGGACTCGATGTCCCGGTACTGGCTGATATCGGTGAAATGGGCGTTCGTCATGCCGATCTCCTCCCCCTGGTAGATGTAGGGAGTGCCTTTCAGGCCATGGAGGGCTGTCGCCAGCATTTTCGCCGATTCCAGACGGTATTTTCCCTCGTCTCCGACGCGGGAGACGATCCGGGGCTGGTCGTGGTTGTACCAGAACAGGGCGTTCCAGCCGCCGCCCTTTTCCATCTCCCGCTGCCAGGTGAAGAGATTTTTCTTCAGGTCATGGAAGCGGAAGGGCTGGATCTCCCACTTGTTTCCGGACGGGTAATCAATCCGGAGATGGTGGAAGCTGAAAATCATGGACAGCTCATGAGAGTCTGAATTGGAATAGCGGATGCTGTTCTCCAGGGTCGTGGAGGACATCTCTCCCACCGTAATCATGTCGTCGAAGCGGCCGAAGGTCTCCCGGTTCAGCTCCTGCAGGTACTCATGGATTTTGGGACCGTCCGTGTAGTATTTCTTTCCGTTTCCGGTCAGGTCATCCTCATAGGTCTCCGGTTTGGAAATCAGGTTGATCACGTCGAAGCGGAAGCCCTTGACTCCCTTGTCGATCCAGAAGTTTACGATGTCATAGCAGGCCCGTCGCACATTTGGGTTCTCCCAGTTTAAGTCCGCCTGGGACACATGGAACAGATGAAGGTAATACTCATCCGTCCCCGGGAGATAATTCCAGGCGTCCCCGCCGAAATTGGATTCCCAGTTGGTGGGCGGAAGACCGTTCTTCCCTTTTTTGAAAATAAAGAAGTCACGGTAATAGGGGTCGCCTGCCAGAGCCTTCTGGAACCACTCATGCTTTGTGGAGCAGTGATTGAACACCATATCCATCATCAGGTAGATATTCCTGTCCGCCGCCTCCCGTACCAGCTGGTCGAAATCCTCCATGGTCCCGTACATGGGGTCGATACTGCGGTAATCCGCAATATCGTACCCATTGTCATTCTGGGGGGAGAGGAAAAACGGCGTAATCCAGAGATAATCCACTCCCAGCTCCTTCAGATAATCGAGCCGTCTTATGATGCCCTGTAGATCCCCGATTCCGTCCCCGTTGGTGTCCTGAAAGGACTTGGGATAGATTTGATATACAACTTTATTTCCCAGATTCATAATGCACTCCCATATCTTTTAATTTCGTCTTTGACAGCACGACCGTAATCAGGAAGGCCAGCGCGATGTCAATCACAATGCAGAGGATGTAGACCAGTATCTTGTCGCCCCGCATGGAAAGGAAGGCAGGCAGGCCGCCGACGCCCACGCTGTTGGCGATGACGCCGAACAGGCGGGAAACGATTCCCATGACGCCGCTGGTCAGCATAGCCCCCACAAAGGGATAGAGGTATTTCAGGTTCACGCCGAACATGGCCGGCTCTGTAACTCCCAGACAGCCGGAGATGAAGGAGGGGATACCCACCTCTCTTGCTTTTGCGTCCTTACGGTTCACGAATACGAAAGCCATAACCGCGGAGGCCTGAGCGATGTTGCTTAAAGCCACCACCGGGAAGGTGTAGATGCCGCCCATGGTGGCGACGGTCTGCAGGTCGATGGGAAGCATGGAGTGGTGCAGTCCCGTGATGACCAGCAGCGGGTACAGAAGGCCGTAGATGCCGCTGAAGAGCCACGCGAAGGAGGAATTAAAGCCTGCCATGATAACGCCTGCCAATCCGTCGCCCAGCATACGGCCGAAGGGTCCGATGATCGTGTGGGCCAGGATGATAGCGGGAATCAGAGAGCAGAAGGGAACCACAATCATGGAAATCACCTCCGGCACATGCTTTTTCAGGAACCGGTAAATCACCGCGAAGACCAGGCCCACCAGGATAGCGGGAATGACCTGGGACTGATAGCCTACCATGTTGATATGGAAGGAGCCGAAATCCCAGTACTTGACCGGATCGCCCGCCAGCCACAGGAAATTGTAGACGCCGGACCAGAAGGGATACACCTCCGTAATGGCCTTCGTGCCGTCCTCCAGAAGCTTGATGTCTCCGATAAAAATGACAAGCCCGTTTTAATACGTGAAGCGCGTTGAAAACTTCTGCTCTGTCTCCTGCACAGGTACATCGACACATTTCACATCCTCAATCCGGATATAGGAGGTATGCTTCAGCTCCAGGATCAGCTGGGTAATCAGAGC
>CALWQJ010000185.1 GCA_944383645.1 uncultured Merdimonas sp. | reverse complement strand
ACATCGACACATTTCACATCCTCAATCCGGATATAGGAGGTATGCTTCAGCTCCAGGATCAGCTGGGTAATCAGAGCTTCCTTTCCCTGTACCTCCATCTCCACACGGCCGTCGCTTAAGTTCCGCACCCAGCCCGTGAGTCCCAGCCTTCTGGCGTAATAGGCCGACTGGTACCGGAAGCCGACGCCCTGCACCCTGCCCGAAAAATAGAAATGCTTTCTGACCATACTCAACTCCCTCTTTCTTTTCTGACGCTTTCTTCCTTCCCGGGCTCTTCCGCCCCGGCCGCGTCTGCCTTTCCATCCAGCTCGAACCAGAATTCCACGCCATTATCATAGTTTTTCACGCCGCATTCCCGGTGGAGCGATTCCATAACCGCCTTCACAATCGAAAGGCCAATGCCGCTTCCGCCGTACTCTCTGGTCCTGGCCTTGTCCACCTTATAGAATTTCTGCCAGATGCGGTCCAGATCCTCCTCCGGTATCGGACGCCCTGTGTTGAACACCGATACACGGACTGCGTCGGGGCCTTTTTGTATTTTTACCTCTATGACCCTGTCAAATTCGCAGTGGTTGATGGCGTTGCTGATGTAATTGGTCACAACCTCCTCCACCTTGAATTCATCCGCCCAGACGTCAATCTCCTCCGTCTCCTGGAAAATCAGGCGTATCCCCTTCTGTTCCATCAGGATTTTGGAGGAATTCAGGACATTGCGGACCAGAGCGGTGATGTCAAAGCGCTCCATGGACACCACGTCGCTGCCGCATTCCAGCTGGTTCAGGGAAAGGAGATTTTTCACCATGGTGTTCATCTTTCCCGCCTCGTCCATGATGACCTCGCAGTAAAAATCCCGGCTTTCCGGATCGTCGTTGATGCACTCCTTCAGCCCCTCCGCGTAGCCCTGTATCAGGGCGATGGGCGTCTTCAGCTCATGGGACACGTTGGACAGGAATTCCTTGCGCATCTCGTCGATCCGCGTCTTCTGCTCGATATCCCGCTTCAGCTCGTTGTTCGCCGTCTTCAGCTCGGAAATCGTCTTTTCCAGGGTTTCGGACAGCTGGTTGATATGGTGGCCCAGCACGCCGACCTCATTTTGCACATCGGAGGTAAATTTCGCGTTGAAATCCAGCTCCGTCATCCGCCTGGAGATATCCGTGAGCTCCAGAATCGGCTCAGAAATCCGCCTGGACAGCCACCAGATCAAAACGGAACTGACGGAAACCGCCGCCAGGGCGATATAGAGGAAAAAGCGGTTGGAGATGGCCGCGCTCTCCCGGATACTCTCCAGGGCCGTCTGCATGATGAACGGCTCTCCGGTATCCAGGGTTCCCACAATCTCCAGATAGTCTGCCTGCGTCAGATAGTCGCGGCTCTCCCGCAGCACATAGTTCTGCTCCCGGTTCAGGACCGTGATGTCCCGGCTTTCCATCCCGAAAATATAGTTATAGAGCTTCTGCCGCAATATCTGATAATCGCGGTTTGTATACAGTCTGGGCGTGCCGCTGCTGTCCATCACGAACATGGAGATATTGTCCGTGCTGCAGAGCAGATCGAGATCGGAAATAAAATCCTTCTCGTCCTCCTGTCCATCCCGGAACCCCTGATTCAGCACCTCATAGGCGCTGATCACGACCTCTTTTTTATTGTTCAGATAATATTTTCCCAGAAAGAGGGCGTTCACCAGGCCGCACAGGAGAAAGGCTCCCGCCATGACTCCGATAAAAATGCCGGCCATCTGCCGTTTGATCGAATGCTTCATATCTACGCCTCAAATTTGTACCCCATCCCCCAGATGGTCTTGATCATATCGCCCTTCTCCCCCAGTTTGCTGCGGAGCTTCTTGACATGGGTGTCGATGGTCCTGGCGTCGCCAAAGTAATCGTAATTCCACACATGATTCAGGATTTTCTCCCTGGAAAGAGCGATTCCCTGGTTTTCCATGAAATATGCCAAAAGCTCAAATTCCTTAAAGCTCAGATCCAGCGTCTTCCCGTCCAGCGTCACGATATGGGCCGCCTTGTCCAGCTCGATTCCTCCGGCCCGCAGCACATCGCCGCCGTCCCTGCCGCTGGTCCTGCGCAGGATCGCCTCCACTCTGGCCACCAGAATCTTCGGGCTGAAGGGCTTGGAGATGTATTCGTCCACGCCCAGCTCGAAGCCCTGCAGCTCGTCTCTCTCGTCCGATTTGGCAGTCAGCATGATGATCGGCACCTTCGAATAGGCGCGGATCTCCCGGCAGGTCTGCCAGCCGTCCATTTTGGGCATCATCACGTCCAGAATCACCAGGGCGATTCCCTCTGTGCCAAAGAAAATGTCCAGAGCCTCCGCGCCGTCTCCCGCCTCCAGAACCTCAAAATTCTGCTTAGTCAGGAAGTCCCGTACCAGCTTGCGCATCCTGCTCTCATCATCCACCACAAGAATTTTCCGTTTATCCATAAAGCGCCGCCTCCTGCTTTTCTCCTGTCTCTCTGCTTCGGAGCCTTCCCCTAAAGGGACAGTCCTCCATATTCATTACGATTATAGCAGGCAAATATGTTAGTTCTGTGAACAAAAGAGAAGAATATTCCGAATCAGCGTATTTGCAGCCAGGATCTCCAGCCCCAGCAGCACGCAGCCCTTCCAGAAGCGTAAAGGGACGCGCCGGCTGCTGCGAAAGACCCGCTCCCTGGTCTCCTCCAAAAGATACGCGGTATATACCAGCGCGCTGTAGGGTACAATCGGGTGGTACAGAAAGGACTGCATCAGCTCCCCGCGAAGCAGGGCCAGCACCGCCCGGGTGCCGCCGCAGGCCGGGCACCAGATTCCCGCCGTCCGATAGATGATACAGGCCGGCACCGCAACGAATTCCTTTCCCCAGATAAAATAAAAAATCAGGCCGGCTGCCAGAATTCCCCCGGCAGCCAGACTGACTGTGTACGCGTAATCTCTGCTGTTCATCTTATTTCAGAAGCTGAATCTGCCCGATCAGCGGAACCGGCTTCTCTTCCTGATTGATAGCCGCGATCAGCCCCATGACCCAGCATACCAGCATAAAAAT
>CALWQJ010000184.1 GCA_944383645.1 uncultured Merdimonas sp. | reverse complement strand
TTCACCGTCTTCTCTTCGGTCAGAACCGGGATCGCGTCCACCATGGTCTTGATATTGGGAAGGCCGCGGCGCTTCGCTTCCTCGACCCACTCCTCGGAGTAGCCGTTTCCATTGAAGACGATGCGCTGATGCTCGGAGGCGTATTTTTTGATCAGATCGTGGACCGTCATATCGAAGTCTTCCGCCTGCTCCAGCACGTCGCAGGCCTCGGAGAAGGCCTCCGCCACAATCGTATTGAGCACCACATTGGGCTCCGCCACGGAATCGCGGGATCCCACCATGCGGAACTCGAACTTGTTGCCGGTGAAGGCGAAGGGGGAGGTGCGGTTCCGGTCCGTGGCGTCCTTGGCGAAATCAGGCAGGGTGCGCACGCCGGTATGCAGGTGGCCGCCCTTCAGGCTATGGGTCGCCTCGCCGGTGCTGATAAGCTGCGCCAGTACATCCTCCAGCTGCTCGCCCAGATAGACGGAAATGATGGCGGGCGGCGCCTCGTTGGCTCCCAGACGGTGGTCATTTCCCACGTCGGCCGCCGACTCCCGCAGCAGGGCCGCGTGGCGGTCCACCGCCTTCAGCACACAGGTCAGCACCAGAAGAAACTGTACGTTCTCATGGGGCGTCTTGCCCGGATCGAGAAGGTTGATGCCGTCGTCGGTGGTCAGGGACCAGTTGTTGTGCTTGCCGGAGCCGTTCACTCCCGCGAAGGGCTTCTCGTGGAGCAGACACTGGAGGCCATGCTCGTAGGCCACCTTCTTCAGGGTCTCCATAATCAGCTGGTTGTGGTCCACCGCCACGTTGCATTCCGCGTAGATGGGAGCCAGCTCATGCTGTCCGGGAGCTACCTCGTTGTGCTGGGTCTTGGCAGACACGCCCAGCTTCCACAGCTCCTGGTTCACATCATCCATAAAGTCCGCGATCCGCTCCCGGATCACGCCGAAATAGTGATCATCCAGCTCCTGGCCCTTGGGCGGCATGGCGCCAAAAAGGGTCCGGCCGGTAAAAATCAGATCCTTGCGCTTCAGATATTTCTCCCGATCCACCAGGAAATACTCCTGCTCCGCGCCCACGGAGGGGGTCACCCGGTGGGAGGTCGTGTTCCCGAACAGGCGCAGCAGGCGCAGAGCCTGCTTATTGACCGCCTCCATGGAACGCAGAAGCGGCGTCTTCTGATCCAGGGCCTCGCCCTTGTAGGAGCAGAAGGCCGTCGGGATATAGAGGATCGCCCTGGAGCCGTCTGCGCTCTTCTTTACAAAGGCCGGAGAGGTGCAGTCCCAGGCCGTATAGCCTCTGGCCTCAAAGGTGGCGCGCAGTCCTCCGGAGGGGAAGGAGGAAGCGTCCGGCTCGCCCTTTACCAGCTCTTTTCCGGAAAACTCCATCAGCACCTTGCCGTTCGCCTTGGGCGCGGACAGAAAGGCGTCGTGCTTCTCCGCCGTCGCCCCGGTCAGCGGCTGGAACCAGTGGGTATAATGGGTCGCCCCCTGCTCCAGCGCCCACTCCTTCATCTCGTGGGCCACCACATCCGCCACAGCCAGGTCGAGCTCCTTGCCCTCGCGGATGGTCCGCTTCAGCTCCTGGTAAATCTTCTTCGGAAGCCGCTTTTCCATCACTGCGTCGTTAAATACGTTTTTTCCGAAAATCTCGGCAATCATCGTCGTCTTTTCTTCCATTCCTCATTCTCCCCGTTTTTCTTTTCTACTCTGCTGTATTTTGCGTGTTTTCTGTACTCTCTGTGTTATCTGTGTTTTCTGTATTTTCTGTATTCTCTGTGGTTTCTATATTTTCCGCATCAGCTGCCGCCTCCTGCTCCTGCCGCAGGCTCTCCAGCACCGCCGGAGCAATCCGGATCTGGGCCGCCCTGGGATGATCGAAAATCTCAGCCCTCGTATATTCTCCGCCGTATTCACCGTCCAGCGCCCAGGGCACCGGCTCCTCCGATTCCACCACAATTCTGGAGCTCTTGAAGGAGTACATGTATTTCGTGTCAATCTGCGAGATCGTCAGAGCCGCGAGAATCTCCTGAAGCTCTATGGGATTTTTCGGCCGTTTGATAAAGGTCACCTCAAAAAGGCCGTCGTCAAAAATCACATTTTTCCCGACAATGCTCTTAAAGCCGCCCACAGATTTCGAGTTCGTCACCATGCCGAACAGGAAATCTCCCTCGAAGCACAGCTCCTCGCTCTCCACCTTCAGATAGTAGGACTTGACGCTGGCGATCCGCTTCATGCCCTCCAGAATATAGGCCATGTGGCCCAGCACATTTTTCATCCCCTGCTTGGTGGAATAGGATACGTCCGTGAAAATCCCGAAGGCCGCCACATAGACGAAATTCCGCTCATTCAGCGAGCCCACGTCTACGGTAAAATCCTGTCCCCGCACCGCGATCTCCGCCGCCTGCTGCATATTGTTCGGAATCTGCAGGGAGCGGGCGAAGTCATTGCAGGACCCGGCCGGAATATAGCCGATGGGAAGCTTCCTCTCCCGCTGCATCATCCCTGTGACCACCTCGTCCAGCGTGCCGTCTCCGCCGCAGCAAACCACCAGATCGTAGCCATCCGGAAGCTCCCGCACCCGCTCTGTGGCGTCTCTGGGTTCCCTCGTGGGATAGACCGTCACCTCATATTCCGCGGAGGCGAGAGCCTGTATCACCTCAAACAGCTTTCCCCGGATATTTCCCTTTCCGGCCAGGGGATTGTAGACAAAATAAAGCTTTTTCTCCAGGCGTTCCACCTGACATCCTCCTTTTACCTTTTCAGATAAGCTCTCAAAAAGCTCAGAAGCTCATTCATTTCTCCATCCGTCCCCACCGTGATCCGCAGATAATTGCTGATCCGCGGGGCGTCAAAATACCGCACATAAATATCCCTTTTCTTCAGCGCCTCGAAAAGCTCCCTCGCCGGACAGCTCTCATGGGTGGCAAAGATAAAGTTGGCTCCGGAATCCGGAAAATGAAAGCCAAGCTCCAGAAGCTCCTTCTTCACCCGCTCCCTGGCGGCCTTGATCTTCGCCACCGTCTCCTGAAAATACTCCCGATCCGCCAGCGCCGCCGCGCCCAGCCGCAGGGACGGCA
>CALWQJ010000183.1 GCA_944383645.1 uncultured Merdimonas sp. | reverse complement strand
GAAAAACCCCGAAAAACCGCAGTTTTTCGGGGTTTTTGAGCATCTTTGAACCAGTTTGAAACGCCAATCAGCGCTTGGAGAACTGGGGAGCGCGACGGGCAGCCTTGAGGCCGTATTTCTTACGCTCTTTCATTCTCGGGTCACGTGTCAGGTAACCAGCCTTCTTCAGGATCGGACGGTAGTCCGGGTCAGCCTGGAGCAGAGCTCTCGCGATGCCGTGACGGATGGCTCCTGCCTGTCCGGTGTAGCCGCCGCCGCGTACGTTTACCAGAACGTCGAACTTGTCAGCGGTCTCGGTCGCTGCCAGGGGCTGGCGCACGATAACCTTCAGGGTCTCAAGTCCGAGATACTCGTCGATGTCTCTTTTATTGATCGTAACCTTTCCTGTACCGGGTACCAGGTACACTCTGGCGATAGATTTCTTTCTTCTGCCTGTTCCGTAGAATTTTGAATTAGCCACTGTAGATTTCCTCCTTCAACTTTCTCTCAATTAAAACGTTAACGCTTCCGGCTTCTGAGCCTGATGATTGTGCTCCGGACCTGCGTATACATGAAGCTTGGTGTACATCTGTCTTCCCAGCGGTCCCTTCGGAAGCATGCCCTTTACAGCGAGCTCTACGACTTTCTCAGGTTTCTTTGCCATCATCTCACGCAGGGTGGTCTCCTTCATGCCTCCCACGTAGTCAGAATGACGGTAGTAAATCTTCTGATCCAGCTTCTTGCCGGTCACTTTGATCTTGTCTGCGTTTACAACGATTACGTAGTCTCCGGTGTCGATGTGCGGTGTGAAGATCGCTTTGTTCTTTCCTCTGAGCACCTTCGCCACCTCTGAAGCCAAACGTCCTAATGTATATCCTGTAGCGTCAACTACATACCATTTTCTCTCAATTGTTGCCGGGCTGGCCATGTAAGTTTTCATTGGTTTTCCTCCTGAAAAATGAATTGAAACTTCTATGGAAAAATGCCGTTACCGGGGCTGTGGCTCAGACATTTTCACACTACGTCACATTGGATTATTATATTACACCCGCCCATGTGTGTCAACCGTTTTTTCTGCGAAAAATGCACAAATTTCCGGATATTCGTTACTATAATAGCGGATACTCCGGGTACTTCATCCCGATGAGCGTCAGTCCCTGGGCCGGGGCCGTGGGCCCCGCCGCCTGCCGGTCGCAGGCCGCAAGCACAGGCTCCATATCTTCGGGCGCGTACGCCCCAAGTCCCACCTGAATGAGAGTCCCTGCCAGGATCCTTACCATATTATAAAGGAAGCCGTTCCCGGTCACGCGGATGCGGATCCGCCTGCCGCCCAGGTCCGGAAGCTCCTCCTCCAGAACCTCCAGACTGTAAATCGTGCGCACGGTGGTCTCGGCCTGGGTGTGGATGCTGCAGAAGCTTTTGAAATCGTGCTCCCCGAGAAAATACGGACAGGCCGCCTTCATACGCTCCACATTCAGCTCTCTCCGGAAAAAATAAGAATTCAGCCGCTCCGAGGGTAGCTCAAATTCCCGGTTCAGAATCCGGTACTCGTAGGTCTTGACGCAGGCCGTCCTCCGGGGATGAAAATCCGGCGGCGCCTCCAGGGAGCGCTGGATCCGGATGTCTCCCGGCAGGCGGCTGTTCAGCGCGTATGCCACCTTGTCGGCCGGCATCCGGGCCTCTGTGTCAAATACCGCCACGTTTCCCAGGGCGTGGACGCCCGAATCCGTCCGGCTTGCCCCGATGACCGCAATCTCCGCGCCAAACAGGCGGGAAAGCTCCCGGTTCAGGACGCCCTCGATGGTCTCTCCGTTCTTCTGCACCTGCCAGCCGCAGTAATTCGTCCCGTCATAGGCCGTGACAAGCAGAATCCGCCTGCGCCCGTCCGTGCCGGTGCCTGCAGCCGCGTCTGCGCTGTTTCCCACAGCAGTTCCCATTTCCAGGCCTGCAGCCGCGCCTGAAGCCCCGCTCACAGCAGCACCCTCAACGCGATAATGACCGCCAGGAACATGAGCAGAATCCCGTAGGCGCAGTAATCCCGCCAGGTGTAGGCGAGGGGCTTCATCTTCGTCCGCCCTTCGCCGCCCCGGTAGCAGCGCGCTTCCATGGCCATGGCCAGATCGCTGGCGCGCCGGAACGCGGAGATGAAAAGCGGCACCAGCAGGGGCACCAGGCTCTTCGCCCGCTGAATCAGATTGCCGTGCTCAAAATCCGCTCCCCTTGCCATCTGCGCCTTCATGATTTTATCCGTCTCCTCCAGCAGGATCGGAATGAACCGCAGGGCGATGGACATCATCATGGACACCTCGTGTACCGGCACATGAAGCTTCTTCAGCGGCCCAAGAAGAGTCTCCAGGCCGTCCGTCAGGTCATTGGGCGTCGTGGTCAGGGTCATAAGCGAAGACCCGATAATCAGGTAAATCAGGCGGACCGCCATAAATATCGCCGTATACAGGCCCTTATCGGTAATCCGGAGCTTCCAGATCTGCACCAGCACCCGGTCCCCCGGCGTCAGGAACAGGTTGAACACCAGCGTAATCAGAAGGATAATAAAGATCGTCTTCAATCCCCGCACGATAAAGCGGAAGGGCACCTTCGAAATCCGGATCATGGCAAAGAGGAAGACCGTCGCCACGGCGTAGCCTGCCCAGCCCTTGATCAGAAAAAGCCCCACCAGGAACAGGATGGTTCCCATAAGCTTCACCCGTGGATCCAGCCTATGGAGAATGGAATCTGCCGGGTAATACTGGCCCAGCGTGATGTCTCTTATCATAGCTTCCTTCCCTTCTTCCGGAAGGCCTCCAGGATCGTCTCCTTCGCCTCCTCTATCGTCGTGGCGTCCCCGTCCACGTCAAAGCCCTTATCCTTCAGGGTGTGTACGATATACGTCACCTGGGGAGCCGCAAGGCCTACGCTCTCCAGCTCCTTATAGTGGCGGAACACCTCTCTGGGGGCGCCGTCGTGCAGGACCTCGCCCTGGTTCATGACGATGATGCGCTCCACGTATTTTGCCACGTCCTCCATGCTGTGGGAGACAAGAATGACCGTAATTCCCCGCTCCTTATGGAGACTGCTGATTTCGTCCAGAATCTCGTCCCGGCCCTTGGGATCCAGGCCCGCCGTGGGCTCGTCCAGAATCAGCACCTCCGGCTCCATAGCCAGCACGCCCGCGATGGCCACCCGGCGCTTCTGGCCCCCGGACAGCTCGAAGGGCGACTGCTTCTCATATTCCTCTGAGATTCCCACCATGCGCAG
>CALWQJ010000182.1 GCA_944383645.1 uncultured Merdimonas sp. | reverse complement strand
AGCCGGTTAAAAGAGATTGAGAAGGGCAATGAGAGCCTGAGGGCGGAGCTGGCCCAGCTGGAGGAGCAGTTCCGGGACATCGAGAAGAGCCGTGAGAGCATCGCCGCGGAGCTTAACGAATCGGAGCAGCAGGAAAAGGACAATGAAAACCGGATCCAGGAAGCCCAGACGGAGCTGGAGGGCTTAAGAAAGCAGGAAGCAGACAGCATCCGCAGGGCTGAGGAGGTTCACCTGAAGGTGGCGGGCCTGACCCAGAAGGCGGAATTCGCCGCGGAAAACGTCTCCCGTCTCGACCGGGAGCTGGATCGGCTGCGCTTTGAGGAGGAGGATCTGAAGGCCGGCGTCCTGGAGGGCGGCAGGGATGTGAAGGCCAAAGAGGAAGGCATCCTGGCCCTGACTGGACAGATTGAGCAGCTTGCGGCCCGAAGCGGGGAGCTGGAGAAAAAGACGGCGGAGCTTTCCGGAAAGCGGGAGGCGCTGCTGGGGGGCCAGAAGGAATTCTTCGCGCGAAGAGAGGAGCTTTCCGAGCAGAAAAATCTTCTGGACCGGGAGGTCTTCCGCCTGAACAGCCAGAGAGAGAAGCTGGAGGAGGCGGCGGACGCCCAGGCCTCCTATATGTGGGAGGAATACGAGCTCACCTACAATATGGCGCTGCCGCTGCGGGAGGAGGAATACACGGACGCTCCGGCCCTGAAAAAGCAGATCGCGGCGCTTAAGGACGAGATCCGGAAGCTGGGAGACGTCAACGTGAACGCCATCGAGGATTACAAAAATATTTCCGAGCGCTACGAATTTATGAATACCCAGAGAAACGATCTGGTGAAGGCGGAGGAAACCCTGCTTGGCATCATTAAGGAGCTGGATACCGGAATGCGCCGGCAGTTCGAGGAGCAGTTCGCGAAGATCCGGGTGGAGTTCGACAAGGCCTTCCGGGAGCTCTTTGGCGGCGGAAAGGGAACCCTGGAGCTGGAGGAGGACGCAGACGTGCTGGAGGCAGGCGTGCGGATTATCGCCCAGCCGCCCGGAAAGAAGCTTCAGAACATGATGCAGCTCTCCGGCGGAGAGAAGGCGCTCACCGCGATTTCCCTCCTGTTCGCGATTCAGAACCTGAAGCCCTCGCCCTTCTGCCTTCTGGACGAGATCGAGGCGGCTCTGGACGATTCCAACGTGGGGCGCTTCGCGAAATACCTGCACAAGTTGACAAACAATACGCAGTTTATTATTATTACACATAGGAAGGGAACGATGGAGGCCGCCGACCGCCTGTACGGCATCACCATGCAGGAAAAGGGCGTGTCCGCCCTCGTCTCCGTGAACCTGATTGAAGAGGAGCTAGACGAATAAAGAGAGGGGAAGCAGGCTATGGCGGAAGAGAAAAAGGGCTTTTTTGGCCGGCTGGTGTCCGGGCTTGCCAAGACGCGGGCCAATATCGCGGCCGGAATCGATAATATTTTCAGCGGCTATTCAGCCATCGACGATGATTTTTACGAAGAGATCGAAGAGACGCTGATCATGGGAGATATCGGCATCAACGCCACGAACGCGATCCTGGAGGATCTGAAGCAGAAGGTAAAGGAGCAGAAGATCAAGGATCCGGCGGAGTGCAAGGAGCTTCTGATGAACAGCATCAAGGCGCAGATGCAGGTGGGCGAGGTGGCCTACCGCTTTGAGCAGGAGAAATCCGTGGTGCTGGTGATCGGCGTGAACGGGGTGGGGAAGACCACCTCTGTGGGAAAGCTGGCCGGAAAATTGAAGGATCAGGGGAAAAAGGTGATCCTGGCGGCGGCGGATACCTTCCGCGCGGCTGCAGGCGAGCAGCTGACCGAGTGGGCCCACCGGGCCGGCGTGGATATCATCAGCGGCTGCGAGGGAGCCGATCCGGCGTCGGTGGTCTATGACGCGGTCTGCGCGGCAAAGGCCCGGAATGCGGACGTGCTGCTCTGTGATACGGCAGGCCGTCTCCATAATAAGAAGAACCTGATGGAGGAGCTGCGCAAAATCAACCGCATTATCGACCGGGAGTATCCGGAGGCCTTCCGCGAGACCCTTGTGGTGCTGGACGGAACCACAGGGCAGAACGCCCTGGAGCAGGCCCGCCAGTTCCGGGAGGTCGTAGATATCACCGGCATTATCCTGACGAAGCTGGATGGAACCGCCAAGGGCGGCATCGCCGTAGCAATTGAATCGGAGCTTGGCATTCCGGTCAAATACATCGGCGTGGGCGAGAGCATTGAGGATCTGCAGAAGTTCGACGCGGATCAGTTTGTAAACGCGCTGTTCCATCAGGAGAATTAAAAAAGGAGGAAGAAATTCCGCCGCGGCGGGATTTCTTCCGGGAGAAGCCAAAGAGAGCCGAAGAGCAAAGGAGAGACAGGAAGATGCTTACATTAGAGAAATTTGAGGAAGCCTCCGAGGTGGTCAAAAGGGCCGCCATTGAGACAAAGCTTTTGTACAGCCAGTATTTCAGCGAGCAGACCGGCAATAAGGTCTACCTGAAGCCGGAAAACATGCAGGTGACAGGCGCCTACAAGATCCGCGGCGCCTACTATAAGATCAGCACCCTGACGGATGAGGAGCGTGGGAGAGGTCTGATTACCGCTTCCGCCGGCAACCACGCCCAGGGCGTGGCCTACGCGGCCAAGGCCTACGGGGCAAAGGCAGTCATCGTCATGCCGACCACGACGCCCCTGATGAAGGTGGAGCGTACCAAGAGCTATGGCGCCGAGGTGGTGCTGTACGGAAATGTCTACGACGAGGCCTGTGAGCATGCTTACCGGCTGGCAGAGGAGCATGGCTATACCTTCATCCATCCCTTCGACGACCTGGCGGTAGCTACCGGCCAGGGCACGATTGCCATGGAGATCGTAAAGGAGCTGCCCCTGGTAGACTATATCCTGGTGCCCATCGGAGGCGGCGGCCTCTGCACCGGCGTCTCCACCCTGGCGAAGATGCTGAATCCGAATATCAAGGTCATCGGCGTGGAGCCCGCAGGAGCCAACTGCATGCAGGTATCCCTGAAAAATGGAAAGGTGACGACCCTTCCGTCTGTGAACACCATCGCGGACGGCACCGCCGTCAAGACGCCTGGCGAGAAGATTTTCCCCTATATCCAGAAGAACCTGGACGACATCATCACGGTGACAGACGATGAGCTGATCGTCGCCTTCCTGGACGTGGTGGAAAACCACAAGATGGTCGTGGAGAACTCCGGCCTTCTGACTGTGGCTGCCTTAAGCCACATGAACGTAAAGGGCAAAAAAATCGTTTCCATCTTGAGCGGCGGCAATATGGATATCATCACCATGTCCTCCGTGGTACAGTTCGGCCTGATCCAGAGAGACCGGATCTTCACAGTCTCCACCATCCT
>CALWQJ010000181.1 GCA_944383645.1 uncultured Merdimonas sp. | reverse complement strand
GTAAGGACCTTAAAGCAGGCGCCGGAAAAGGAAGTGGATCAGGTGCTGAAGCTGGTGCGCATGGAGCGGCAGCAGGACAAGAAGGCCCGGGAATATTCCCTGGGCATGAAGCAGAGGCTGGGACTGGCCGCGGCCCTCATCGGGCGGCCCGAGCTTCTGATCCTCGACGAGCCGACCAACGGCCTCGACCCTTCCGGCATCCAGGAGATCCGGGAGCTCATCTGCGAGCTTCCGAAGCGTCTGGGGATGACGGTTCTGGTGTCCAGCCATCTTTTAAGCGAGATGGATCAGATGGCGGATTATGTGGGGATTATCAACCATGGCCAGCTGATTTTCCAGGACAGGCTGGAGGCCCTCCATGAACACAGCAGGAGCAGGCTGCTTTTGAAGGTCATGAACCGGACCGCAGCCCTAAAGCTCCTGGAAATGCGGCAGATAGAAGGAAGGGTGACGGAAGAGGGCATCCTGATCCCGGAGCTTTCCGACGACCGGGCCGCCGCCCTGGTGCAGGCCCTGGCGGAGGGCGGAGCTGGCCTCTACCGGGTAGAGGAGAGGCAGAAGAGTCTGGAGGATATTTTCTTAAGTCTGACGGGAAGGAGGGCGAGTCTGTGATGCTGCGGGAATGGAAGACAGAGTGGATGAAGCTGAAGCGCAGGAAGGCAGGGCTTCTGGTGCTGGCTTTTCTGGGATTTACCTTTCTCTGGATCGACTGGGTGGTGTCGGACGCGGACGCGGCAGATCTGGCGGATGGATACCGGTGGATGTTTTCCAACCTGTCCCTGATCAATACGATCCTTTTGCCCACCATGCTTGCCATGCTGGCCAGCCGCCTCTGCGATATGGAGATCAAGGGAAATACGCTGAAGCTGCTCTGCACGTTGGAGAAAAAGGGAACGCTTTTTGACGTGAAGCTTCTGACCGGAGGAAGCTTTCTGATTCTCTATGTGGCCGCGGAGCTTCTGCTCCTGCTCGCAGGCGGAAGGCTTCTGGGCTTTGGAAGGCCCATGGAAGCCCGCCATGCCGCCTATTTTCTGCTGCAGAATATCCCGGTGAGCCTGGTGATCTACCTTCTGCAGGTGATGCTGTCCTTCCGGTTCGAGAACCAGATCATTCCGCTGGCGGCAGGGCTTTTTGGCTCCTTTATCGGGCTGTTTTCCTGGTTCTTCCCGGATACCAGCCTGTTCCGGTGGATTTTTGTGTGGGGACATTATTCCCTTCTGCATTTTACCGGCTATACCTGGGATGAGGCCGCCCGCGTCATGACCTTCTATGACGTGGAGCCAAGCCGGGCGGCCCTTGGCATGGTGCTGGCCCTGCTGGTCTTCGGGTACCTCGTCTGCCGGCGGATTTTTATAAGGAAGGAGGTCTGAAAGGATGCTTTGGTCTTGTGTGAAAACGGAACAAAAAAAGCTGCGCCATTCGCATCTGTGGCTGGCCTTTCTGGTGATTCCCCTGCTTCCGGCATTTATGGGGGCGGCGAATTATGTGAATAATCTGGAGCTTCTGAAGTCGGAGTGGTATTCCCTGTGGACCCAGCACTCCCTGTTCTACGCGAACTTTTTCTACGCGCCGCTGATCGCGCTCTACTGCTCCTATATCTGGAGGGTGGAGCATCTGAATTATAACTGGAACCAGCTGATGACGATGCCGGTGCCGCCGGCGGAGCTCTTTTTGTCCAAGCTGCTCCTGGCGGTCCGCTGCACAGTGGTCCTGCAGCTCTGGATGTGGGTGCTTTTCCTCATCGCCGGAAAGACGGTGGGCCTGCCGGGACTTCCAGACCCGCAGATTTTTCTGTGGCTTCTCCGGGGAAGTCTGGGGGCCCTGGCGGTCACGGCTCTGCAGCTGGCGCTCTCCATGGTGATCCGAAGTTTCGCGGTGCCCATCGCCCTGGCGCTTCTGGGAAGCGTGGCAGGACTTCTGGCCAGCAACGGAGGCTTCGGCCTGTACTGGCCCTATTCCCTGATGCTGATGGGGATGAACGCCAATAAGACAGACGACATGGTGTCCAGCTTCCTGGGCTTTGGGATCAGCACCCTCGTGTTCACCGCAGCGTTTACCTGCTTTGGGATCCTGTGGCTGAAAAGAAGGGACGTCCATGCGGCGTAGAGGGCCTGCTGCCTGACAGCTTTGCGGAACCGTACTGGATTGCGCTCCCCCTACCAGATGTGATAAAATGGGAAAAAAGTAGTAGGAGGAGCTGTATTATGCTTGCATATACCTATGTGTCGAAAGAGGATTTCCGCCTGATGGAAAAACCAGAACCGGTGCTTGAGGACGGGAAGGACGCCATTGTAAGAGTGGAGCTGGCCAGTATCTGTACCAGCGATCTGCACATCAGGCACGGGGCAGTGCCCAGAGCCGTACCCGGCATCACGGTGGGACATGAAATGGTGGGAACGGTGGAGACGGTGGGCTCTGAAGTGACGAAGGTGAAGCCGGGAGACCGGGTAGTGGTGAATGTGGAAACCTTTTGCGGCACCTGCTTCTTCTGCCAGAGAGGGTATGTGAATAACTGTACCGATCCGAACGGAGGCTGGGCCTTGGGCTGCCGGATCGACGGGGGACAGGCAGAATATGTGCGCGTACCGTACGCAGATCAGGGACTGACTGTGATCCCGGAGGGCGTGTCCTTTGAGCAGGCGCTCTTCGTGGGAGATGTGCTTGCGACAGGCTTCTGGGCGGTCCGTATTTCCGAAATCACTCCGGAGGATACGGTGCTGATACTTGGGGCAGGACCCACCGGAATCTGCACCCTGCTCTGCGCGGAACTGAAAAACCCGAAGGAAATCATCGTCTGCGAAAAGGATCCGGACAGGCTGGCATTCGTGCGGGAGCATTATCCCGAGGCTCTGGCGGTCGTACCGGAAGAACTGGAAGAAACCATCCGGCAGCGCTGTCCGAACGGAGGAGCCGATGTGGTGCTGGAGGCAGCGGGGGCGGAAGGAACCTTTGAAATGGCCTGGAAATACGCCCGTCCCAATGCCGTCGTGACGATCGTGGCGCTCTATGAGGAAGATCAGGTGCTGCCCCTTCCGCAGATGTACGGGAAAAATCTCACCTTTAAAACAGGCGGAGTGGATGGCTGTGACTGTCCGGAGATCCTTTCGCTGATTGCGGAGGGAAGGCTGGATACGCTTCCGCTGATTACGCATACCTATCCGCTGGCTCAGATCGAAGCGGCGTACGAGCTGTTTGAAAATAAAAAAGACTGTGTGATGAAGGTCGCGGTCAGATGCCAGCTGGAAGAAAGGTAAAAAAGGGAAAGGTAAAAAAGGGAAAGGTAAAAAAACGCTTGCAAAAATGCTTTTCCGGCGCTATACTGTTGCTACAGATAAAAGACCCGCGAGGGTACATTACCAGGGCTTGTACTGGTTTCGACGGGGGTCTCGCAGCTGGTGAAGCTATCCGCAGGCGATGCGTCAAATCGCAAA
>CALWQJ010000180.1 GCA_944383645.1 uncultured Merdimonas sp. | reverse complement strand
TTTCTGGAGGCGGCGAAAATATCGCTGCCGTGGCCCAGGACGGCACCCTGACGAACTATGGCACCTTCCCCTTTGAGGGGCGCAGCGCCTTATCCGTGTCCTTCTCTGACAGCGGAAGCTCCGCCGGCGCGGTGCGTCTGGACGGCACGGCTTATCTGCTGGGCAGTGTTTCCGGCCTGTCCGTGAGCGGCTGGAGCGATCTGGTGGCTGTCAAGGTCAGCGACAGCTTCGCGGCCGGGCTTACCTCCGGCGGCGATCTCTACGCGGCCGGGGCGGGCCTTGTGGCCTCGGATGTGATCCAGTTTGATCTGGACGGCAATTATCTGGCGGCAGTGCGAAGCGACGGAAGCGTCTACTGCACGAATCCGGCCGTTTCGGTTCCGGGAGACTGGAGCGGCATCGCCTATGTGGCCCTTGTGGGCGACGGCCTTCTGGCTGTGACAGAGGACGGAACGCTTCTCCAGAGCGGCTGCGCCTACGGCCTTCCGGATTCCGGCGTGGGCGTGGTCTACCATGGCAGCGGGCGGCTTGGCGTGCTGACTTTGGACGGCGAGCAGATCTGCATCGGCCTGGATGGGGACGACGATGGAGGAAACGAGCTGAACCCCGGAAGCGCGGGCTATTTCGCGGCCTTTGCCATGGCGCCCAGCCATACGGTGAACCTGGCGACGGATGGATACGGAAGGCTGCTGGGGCAGATTTACGGAAATTCCGTTAATGACGTGGCCATGCGGAAGGCCATACAGGATTTCCCGGACGTGGACGTGCCAAATCCCTATCCGGCAGAGAGTGAAGGAGGAGAATCATGAGTACCTACAGATGCAGCCAGTGCGGCTGCCGCATCGAAGTGGCGGAGGGGACGAAGATCGGCACCTGCCCGGCCTGCCAGGCTGTTTTCGTCCTGCCAAACCAGTTTGCCCAGAAGGAGAACCTGTACCTCCTGGCCTCTGACGCCCGCCACAGCGGCAATTATGACATGGCGATGAATTACTACGGGCGGATCCTGAAGGTAGATGGGGCGGAGCCGGAAGCCAACTGGGGCTATCTTTTGAGTAAATACGGCGTAGAGATCTCCGAAAACGCCCTGGACTATGGCGGCGTGCTCTTCCACCGGGTGGAGCACAGCTCGTTCTTAAAGGATCCGGCCTATGAAAAGATGATGACCTATGTGCCCAAGGCGGCCAGGCATTACTATGAGGGAACGGCCCGGGACATCGATCTCCAACACAGGAAGCTGATGGCCGTTTCCAGGGCGATGACGGCCCCGGATATCTGCATCGACTGCACGGCGGCCCCTGGAAGCGAGGACTACCTTCTGTCCGTGCAGATCGGCAAAGCCCTGGAGGACGCCGGCTACCGGATTTTCCATCCGGCCATGCTGGCAAATGTGGACCGGAAGGATCTGAACATCTATGAGATGGCCGCCGCCGAGAAGGCGGAAGCCATGCTGGTGGTCATGACGCCGAAGACGGATCGGGAGGACGCCCGGTTCCAGGCCGTGTGGCGAAGATTCTTAGCCTACCGCAGGCAGGACGCGGGCCGAAAGCTGCTGTCCGTCTTCCGGGGAATGCGCCCGGAGGATCTGCCGCTGGAGCTGCAGCCCCTGCAGTCTGTCGCCTGTGAGGGAAGCGATTTCCAGAACCGGATCGTGGCAGAGATCAACCGGATGTTCGGCCGCCAGAACCGCTCCTCCGATCTGGTGCGGAAGAATCTGGAGCTTCTGCGGGAAGGCCAGGAGGCGCTGGACGAAAGGGCTTATGAGAAGGCCGCCCAGTGCTTCCGCAAAGCCGCGGCCAACGACGGCGAGGAGTACCGGGCCCACTGGGGGCTGGTCTGCGCCCTGACGGAGAACCTGAAAACCCCTGCGCTTTCCGACGAGCTTGACCAGAGCTACCGGAGAGCCCTGCAGTTCGCGGACAAGGCGGCCGGGGAGAAATATACCCAGAGCATGACGGCCCTGATGTCCCAGGAAGTGTGGAACGCGCTTCTTCACATCACCGGAAACCTTCAGGATTACCGAAAGGAAACGGATGCGGAGACGAAAAAGGCGGAGGAGCGGGTGAAGCTCTACCTTCCGGCCTTCGACAGCCGCTTCCAGGAGCTGGAGGACTGGCACACAGGCGCGGCGCGGCAGCGGGAGCTGGACGCGGTGCGCGCGGCTTACGAGAGGCGGGACACGGCGGCAGAGCCTTTGTTCGCGGAGCAGGAAAAGCTGGAGTACGCCTACAAAAACACGGCGCTCAGCCATTCAGGACTTCTGGATAACGGGAAGCTGCGGGGCTTCCTGCTGGAGTTTTCCCTGATAGCCGCGGTGGCCTCCTATATGCTGCTGCTGTGGAATTTCCGCTATACCACCGGATACACGACTGGCTTTTATAAGGCATCCACCTGGCTTTTTGCAGCGTCCCTGGCGTGCGTCGTCCTGTGGGCGGTCTTTGTGGCGGACAGCTATTTCCGGATGAAGGTACTGCTGGGCGGGGCTGTCGCAGCTGTCATCTTATATTATCTTTCCAGGGGCCATGTCCGGATTTTCCAGCTGGTTCTGCTGCTGGTTCCGGTGATTCTCCTGCTGGTGGAACGGATCATGATGATCGTGCTGTCCGGCAATGAGCGGGGCGCTTATGAGACAAAGCAGAAAGCGGCCATGGCTGTGGCGGAGATGGAGAAGCGGATTGCGGCTTCCTACCTGACAGCCATGGAAAAGGTCTATGCGAAGTATAAGCTTCCCAAGGGAGAGATACCGCCCTTTACGGTCTCCCACTCAGAGCATTACAGCGGGATCAGCGTTTATAAGAAGCCGGTTTCACCGGGAAGCTACGCGGTGCGCACGCTGGCGTTTTTCGCCGTCTTTATCGGCGCGGTGACGGTGTTGAACAATGCTGTGTACGCTTCGGGCTGGAACCATATCACGAAAACAGCCTGCCGCTATTACCATGTGGTGGGCTTGAAGGAGGACGGGACGGCAAAGGCGAACGGGTGGAACGACGCGGGCCAGTGCGAGGTCTCTGACTGGGAGAATCTCGTGGACGTGGGCGCGGGACGCTATTACAGCGCGGGGCTTACCAGCGACGGACGGGTTCTTATCGCCGGGCTGGAGGGCCAGGATGAGAGCATCCGGGAGGCGGAAAGCTGGACGGACATCCAGGCCATCAGCGTGGGCGGCTACCATATCGTGGGCCTTAAGAGCGACGGCACCGTCGTCTCGGCGGGAGCGAACGAGTGGGGCGAAAACGAGGTGTCTGACTGGAGCGGCGTGATTCAGATCCAGGCCGTCTCTGACAACAATCTGGAGCAGACCTATGGCCTGTGCTCGGACGGCCGGGTGCTGATCGCGGGCGGCGGCTCCGATTATGACAGCATCAAGCGGTATGTGAATGACCACTATGGCCCGGGAGAGGGACAGATTTACGGAACGGAGCTTTACGGTTTTACCGCCTCGATCATGGTGCGGGCCCAGGACGGCAGCCTGAACGGGATCGGCAACGACGGTTACAAGCAGCTTTC
>CALWQJ010000179.1 GCA_944383645.1 uncultured Merdimonas sp. | reverse complement strand
GAGCACATGGCGGCCAACGCCCTCTACCAGATCGAGGTGAACGGCGTGGAACGGGTGGTATTTACGCCGGAGCTGGTAAGGGAGCTGCTGGGATAGAGGGGGATGCGTATGGCGACGATCAAGGATGTAGCGCAGCGGGCTGGCGTAGGGATTGCCACGGTTTCCCGGCTGCTCAATGGCACGGGATATGTGTCGGCTGACGCAAGAAGGCGGATTGAGGAAGCGATAGAAGCGCTGAGCTATATTCCCAATGAGAGAGCCAGAAATCTTCCGAGAAAGAAGGCGGGAATTGTAGGCGTTATCATACCCGATCTCCAGATGCCGTTCTACGCCTCTTTTATCCGCCAGGTGGAGATCGATCTGCACGAATATGGATATAAGACCATGGTCTGCAATACCGTGGAAATCAGCGACAGGGAAAAGGAATATGTAGATATGCTGGAGCGGAGTGTGGTGGACGGGATTATCACAGGAGCGCTTTCTGTAGACGAAACGGTCTATCAGCAGATTGACAGGCCTATTGTCAGCATGGATCATGATCTGGGCCCGGATATTCCGCTGATTCACTCTGACCATGGGAAAGGGGGACGGCTTGCGGCAGAGCGGCTGCTTCGGCAGGGATGTAAAAACGTCCTCCAGATAGGAGGCCTGTTTCCGGCAAACACTCCTTCCAATGACAGATATCTGGAATTTGAAAGAGTGATGAAGGAGAGGGGAGTCCAGGTGCGGACGCTGAAGCTCGACTGGAACTGTATGGACTATTCCTATTACAGGGAGATATTTGAAAGGCACAAAGAGGAGATTGCCGGAGCGGATGGAGTCTTTGCTTCCGATATGGGCGCGCTGGCGCTCTGTCATTTTGCTTCCGGACAGGGAATCCGCGTGCCGGAGGAACTGAAAATCATCGCTTATGACGGGACTGATATGACGAGGCTGCCGTATCCGGTGCTGACTGCCGTCTGCCAGGATATTCCTCTGCTGGCCCGGAACTGTGTCGATACCATTATGAGGCTGATCCAGGGCGGGGACGGGATCGCGTACCGCCAGACTGCCGATGTATTCCTCCAGGAGGGCGGGACCGGGTGAAAGAGCAAATCTCACAAAAAGAAGAATGATTCCTGATATATGAAAGCGTTTCCATTGTGCAATCAGCTGATATGGAAACGCTTTTATAATGTGAAATTATCACAAACATAGAAAAATGTCTAAAAGAGTGTTGACATGATTCGGGAAAATGCACATAATAGAGACGGAAAGCATAGGAAAGCAGCCTGGGGAAGGAAGGGAAGAAAAATGAGAGAGACAAGATGGGCGGTAGCGGGAACAGGCTACATTGCCAATGAATTTGCCAAAGGCCTTCAGGTGGCAGAGGGCGCTGTGCTGGCGGCGGTCGCGTCCCGGAGGCGGGAGAGCGGAGAGGCCTATGCGCAGAGCTGGGGAGACGGGAGTACGAGAGTCTATACGGATTACCGGGAGATGCTGGAGAAGGAGCCGGTGGACATCGTATATATCGCGGTTCCCAACGACTGCCATTACGGATACATCATGGCGGCCCTGGAAAAAGGAATTCCTGTTCTGAGCGAGAAACCGATGGTGGATAATCTGGAGCAGCTGAAGGCGGTGCGCCAGGCGGCAGAGGAGAAAGGGCTGTTCCTGATGGAGGGAATGTGGACGCGCTGCTTCCCGGCGGTAAAGAAGGCCCGGGAATGGATGGAGGCGGGGCGGATCGGAAAGCCTCTGGCAGTGCGGTCGTCCTTTGACATCGCGCCCCAGCCGGACGACTGGCAGCCCTGGAAGGGCGGGATCGCCCATGCGGGCGGCTCTCTGCGTGACGTAGGGATCTATGCGCTGGCGATGGCATATCTGGTATTTCCGCAGGGACCGGAAAAGGTGCATACAGTCATGAAGTCCAACGGGGAGGTGGACGAGAGCTTCCACATGTTCCTGGAATATGGGGAAGGACGGGCGGCCTTCCTGAGCGGAGCCTTTAACCAGATCAGCTCTCACGTGACAGAGATCACCGGCGAAAAGGGCCGGATCCTTATAGGACCGGAGTTCTGGCATCCGACAGAGGCTGTGCTGATGGACGGAGATCAGGAGGCGGAACGGTTTGAGGACAGATATCCGGCCACCGGCTTCCAGTATGAGATTCTGGAGGCTCAGAGATGTCTGGAAAACGGAGAGACGGAGAGCCCCTGCTATACGGCGGAGGAGACCTGGAGGATCGCGGAGCTGATCGAAAAGACGCGTAAGGAATGGGGCATTATTTATCAGGCAGATACCGCCTGCTGAAAAAGAAAAGGCGCTTTTGCCTGGCGGAAGGTAGAGAGAGGAGAGGTACATATGAAAGGCGAGATTAAGCAGATCTGCATCCTGGTGGACGATCTGGAGACGGCGATGAAGAACTACTGGGAGAAATTTGGAATTGGGCCCTGGGACGTGCGCCATTTTACTCCGGAGACCGTGCGGGATTTCTATGTGAGGGGCGAGAAGGTTACGGAGGATTTTGATTTTATCTGCGCGGTCACCTGGGAGGGAGATATCGAGTACGAGCTGATTCAGCCCATCAAGGGACCGAATATTTACTGGGATCATCTGAACCGCTTCGGAAGCGGCATGCATCACTTTAAGATTGTGATCCGCGACGATGAGGAGCTGGCGGCTTATGTAAAGGAGCTGGAGGCGAAGGGTCTGACTGTGACCCAGACTGGCTGGATCGACAACGATGTGCATTATTATGTGGATTCCTACGACAAGCTGGGCCTGGTTCTGGAGCTGGGCAACGGCGGAAAGATCGGCGAGGCGGAGGAGGTCTATCCTTCCAGAGACGCTGTCCGCTCGGTGGAGCATCGGCAGAATATCCGGCAGATTGCGCTGGTCGTGGACGACGTGGAAAAATATATGAATAATTTTGCATATTATCTGGGAATCAACGACTGGGACGTGCGCCATTTTACGCCGCGGCGGGTGCGCAATTACTGCGTGGACGGAAAACCGGTGACAGAAGACTTCGATTTTATCTGCGCGGTGAAATGGGCCGGGGACATGGAGCTGGAGCTGATTCAGCCCATTAAGGGGCCGAATGTATACCAGGCGTTTCTGGAGAAGCACGGTCCGGGACTCCATCATGTCAAGGACGTCTGCCCGGACGAAGAGATCCTGAAGCAGTTTGACCGTCTGAAAGGCGACGGTATGCGGATCACTCAGACCGGCTGGATCGACGGCGACAGCCATTATTATATGAATACAGAGGAGCTTCTGAAGATGACGCTGGAATTTGGAAACGGAGGAAAGATAGATCCTGCGGAGGAGGTGTTCCACGGCGGAGAGAAGCCCATTGACTAAATAAAGACAGTTTTTTCAGCTGAAAACAGTGCGGGGGCGGAGCTTTCTCATCAGCTTCGATGAGAAAGCCCCGCCCCCGGTTACTATCTATTCTGTCCGCAGCGCCGTCACCGGGTCGCTCTTTGCGGCCTTCCGGGAGGGAATCAGCCCGCCCAGCAGCGTCA
>CALWQJ010000178.1 GCA_944383645.1 uncultured Merdimonas sp. | reverse complement strand
TCTGTAAATCTATAAAACATTTGCTGTCTATTATAGACGCTTTTTTGCCAGCGGGCAAGGCTTTTTGTCCAGAACACTATTTTTTCACGCTTCTGTCAGCATTTCGTCCACACGGACCGCGTCCCAGACCTCTTCCTCTATAACCAGCGGCGTCTCCTCCTGCCACTGCGCCTCCAGCTCCAGCAGGTAATCCTCCTTCGCCTGCAGGGTCATGGCCTCCAGGTTGTCCGCCGTAGCGTCCTCGTCATAATCAGACACCCGCTGCACCACGTACCAGCCGTCCTCCGTCTCGATCGGATCGGATACCTGGCCGGCTTCCATGGCGCGGACCGCGTCAGCCACGTCCGGATGCACGCCGCCGTCCGTATGGTCGTTGAAATAAGCGTCGATGGAGGTGTGGGCCGCTTCCTCTCCCGCCGCGGCGATGTCGCCAAGCTCCTGGGCCCGCGCGGCGAACTCCTGCGCCTCCCGGCCGATCTCCGCAATCTCTTCCTCCGTAAACGGCGTATGGTTTCCTTCCAGATCGTAGGTGCCCCGCACAGAAAACAGGCAGTAGGTCAGCCTGCCGACCCGGGCGGCGTCCTCATCAAGCTCCGGCTCATAAGCCTCCTGTATCCGCTGCGCGGTCCGGGCCGCCAGCTCGTTCCGAGTGAGGTAGTGCGCCACGCTTTCTTCTGTGGCTCCGGCCGCCTCCAGCACCTCCGGCGTATTGCTTTCCATGAAACGCTGCGCGCGCTGTGCGATTCCCTTCTGGTCCTCCTCCGTCAGCTGCGCCCCATACTCCTCCGCGTGGGCGCAGAGCAGATGAAGCTCCGCAAGCAGCGACATCACGTCGCCCTTCAGCACGTCCTCCAGCGTCCGTCCGTCGTCCGCTGCCTCCTGCTGCCACATACCGCTCCCGAAATCCTGGTAATAGGCCTGCTCCCACTGCTCCTGCAGCATTCTCGTATAGAACAGGGCTTCCTCCAGATATACCGTTTCCCCGCCCAGATAAGCCACGGGCGTGCCGTCCTCCTCGTTCCAGGCAGCTTCCGCCGCCTCTGTGCCGTCTGTCTGCCCGAACAGGCTTCCGGCATCCGCGCCGCTTCCATTCTGTGCGCCGCCGCAGCCGCAAAGGCCTGCGAAAGCTCCCAGCAGCAGCGTCCCGGCAAGGACTGCGCCCAGAACTGATTTCCTGTCTTTCCGGCTCTTACGCCTCTCCCCTTTTCTCATCCGTTTTCCTCCAGTAATGCCTCCATCTTTTCAAGGATTCCTCCCAGAAGCTTCATGGCGTCCTCTTCCTCCCCGCGGCTGTTCCTCTGCCTGCGGTAATAGAAGGCCGGCTTTTCTCCAGATACAAACTTCATCCGGCCGCCGAAGCCCGCGATGAAATCCGCGAAGGCCGCCGGGTTCAGCCTGGCCTTCTCGTAGAGCAGGATCCGGATCTCGTCCGGCCGCTCCACCAGTTCCTTCACATAGACGTGATGGGCCTTCACCTTCAGATCCGCTACCGCCAGAAGGTTCCGGACGGGCTTTGGCAGATCCCCAAAGCGGTCCAGAAGCTCATCCTGCATATCCTCGCATTCCTCTGCGGACTCAATTCCAGCGATCCGCTTGTAGATATCAAGCTTCTGGCTTTCATTGCGGATGTAGGTGTCCGGAATGTAGGCGTCCAGCTCCATATCCACCATCGTCTCAAAGGAATCCTCCGGCGCGGCGGTTCCCTTCTCCTCCCGGACGGCTTCGTTCAGCATCTTGCAGTAAAGGTCGTAACCCACCGCCTGCATATGGCCGTGCTGCTGCTCTCCCAGCAGGTTTCCGGCGCCCCGGATCTCCAGGTCGCGCATGGCGATCTTAAAGCCGCTGCCCAGCTCCGTGAATTCCCGGATGGCTCCCAGGCGCTTCTCCGCCACCTCTTTGAGCATCTTATCCTTCCGGTACATGAGAAAGGCGTAGGCAGTCCGGCTGGAGCGGCCCACGCGGCCCCGCAGCTGGTAGAGCTGGGACAGGCCCATGTTGTCCGCGTCATGGATAATCATGGTGTTGACATTGGAGATATCAAGGCCCGTCTCAATGATGGTGGTGGACACCAGCACGTCGATCTCCCCGGCGATGAAATCATACATGATTTTCTCAAGCTCATGCTCCTTCATCTGGCCGTGGGCGAAGGCCACGTTTGCCTCCGGGACCAGCTCCTGGATCTGGGCCGTCACCTCAGCGATATTGTTCACCCGGTTGTAGACGTAATAGACCTGGCCGCCCCGGCCCAGCTCCCGGCTGATGGCGGCCCGGACCATCTCGCTGTCGTATTCCATCACGTAGGTCTGGATGGGAAGGCGGTCTTGGGGCGCTTCCTCCAGCACGCTCATGTCGCGGATCCCGATCAGGCTCATGTGCAGCGTCCTGGGGATAGGCGTCGCCGTCAGGGTCAGCACGTCGATATTTTCCTTGAGCTTCTTGATCTTCTCCTTGTGGGCCACGCCGAAGCGCTGCTCCTCGTCGATGACCAGAAGACCCAGATCCTTAAATTCCACATCCTTTGAGAGCACCCGGTGGGTCCCGATGACGATATCCACCAGCCCCTTTTTCAGATCGGTAAGGGTCTTTTTCTGCTCTGCGGGCGTCCGGAAACGGCACAGCAGATCCACCCGCACGGGGAAATCCTTCATGCGCTGCACGAAGGTGTTGTAGTGCTGCTGGGCCAGGATGGTCGTCGGCACCAGATAGACCACCTGCTTATTCTCCTGCACTGCCTTGAAGGCCGCGCGGATGGCGATCTCCGTCTTGCCGTAGCCCACGTCGCCGCAGATCAGCCGGTCCATGATCTTTGTGCTCTCCATGTCCTTTTTCGTGGCCTCGATGGCCTGCTGCTGGTCTTCCGTCTCCTCGAAGGGAAACAGCTCCTCGAACTCCGTCTGCCAGACTGTGTCCGGGCCGTAGGCGTAGCCTGCCTTTTGCTGGCGAGCCGCGTACAGCTGCACCAGATCGTGGGCCACCTCCTGGACGGCTCCCCGGACGCGGGAGCGGGTCTTCGTCCACTCGCTGCCGCCCAGTCGGTTCAGCTTCGGCTTCTTCGCGTCGGAGCCGGCGTATTTCTGGATCAGCTCCAGCTGGGTCGCCAGGATGTAGAGGTTGCCGCTCCCCGCGTACTCGATCTTGATATAATCCTTCATGACCTTATCGACCTCTACCTTTTCGATGCCGCGGTAGATGCCAAGGCCATGGTTTTCATGCACCACATAGTCGCCGGGCTTCAGCTCGGAAAAGCTCTGGATTTTCCGGCCCTCGTAGGCCTTCTGTTTCCTTCTCTTTTTCTTTTCCCGCCCGAAAATGTCCGTCTCCGAGAGGACGGCAAACCGGAGCAGCGGGTACTCGTAGCCCCGGTGCAGGCTTCCGTGCACCACCATGATCTCCGAGGGCTGCACCGCCCGCTCCGGATCCTCGCTGTAAAAGCTGTTCAGCTCCTGCTCCTGCAGATCCGCCGCCAGGCGCTTCGCCCGGGTGCCGGAGGCGCACATGAGGATCACAGAATATTT
>CALWQJ010000177.1 GCA_944383645.1 uncultured Merdimonas sp. | reverse complement strand
CCGCGGACCGGAAGTCCCTTACGGTGACGAATGCCTCTGTAGCATCCGATCTCCTGCAGACGCTTGATGTTCATGGCGATCTCACGTCTTAAGTCACCCTCTACCTGATAGTCAGCGTCGATCACCGCGCTGATTCTTCTGACCTCATCGTCAGTCAGGTCTCTTACACGGGTATCCGGATTTACCTTCGCCGCTTCCAGAATCTTGTTGGCGCTTGCGCGTCCGATGCCGTAGACGTAGGTCAAGCCGATCTCCACACGCTTCTCTCTCGGTAAGTCTACACCAGAAATACGAGCCATTTGATTATTCCTCCATTTTGAAAAAATTGGGTTCGGGCGTTTTTTAATAGGTGCCCGCTGACACTTTCCTAAATGAGACGCGCATCTCTAACCCTTCCGCGCGTCCAGCCGGATAAAGACCCGGCCTTTCAGATACTCTGCGTACGCATTTCTCCGTTTTAAGCAATATCATTGTGAATAATCCTGGTGAAATCTATTTTGTAATCATCAGCCTCTGGCCAGGCCGGGGATGTATCCCTTCCGCCGGGCGGTACCGATGCAGCCGCACAAAATTGTATCACAAGAATCAATCAGTCTGCGGAATTATCCCTGGCGCTGCTTATGCTTCGGGTTCTCGCAAATTACTCTGATACTACCTTTTCTCTTGATGATTTTGCATTTCTCGCAAATGGGTTTTACAGATGATCTTACCTTCATCGTAAAAATCCTCCTTTCACATCTTGCGTTCTCCGTCCCCTCCCGGCAACTGGGTTTTGAAGCGGAAGCTTTCGGAAAACAAGGCGTTTCTTGCTACTGATCTTCTTCGGATATTCTGCGGGAAGCCCCGGTATGCAGGCCGCCCTTCTCCGTCTTCCACGTCCTGTAAAAGAGCGCAGAAAAACAGGCGCAAAATCCCCTTTGGAGATCATACGTGTAGTAGTTTAGCACACCGGAACCCGGAATGCAAGCCTTTTTTGCGGGAAAAACGGGATTTTTTTGCAGCCTCGGATTACTATTTACAGCCGGTTCAGAAATGATAACGGATGTGTCGTGCCAGTATGTAAGCTGCTGTTGAGAAATACAGCCGGAAATAGTATACTTACCTTATTCATTATACGGTAAACTTGATGAAACAAACGAATTTCAGATTCAGATTCAAGCAAAAGGTTCAGGAAAGGAATGCCAGATATTATGAAAAGAGAAATCCGCATTCAGGAAATCAAAGGAATCCGCATCGGTCAGGCGGAAAACCGGGCCGCCGGAACCGGCTGCACCGTATTTCTGTCAGAGACGGGGATGGCGGCCGGGCTGGACGTCCGGGGCGGCGGACCGGCGTCGCGGGAATCCGAGCTTCTGAAGCCTCTCGCAGCCGCGCAGCTCATCCACGGAATCCTGCTGGCAGGCGGCAGCGCCTACGGTCTCGGCGCGGCAGACGGCGTCATGCAGTATCTGGAGGAGCGGGGCATCGGGCTCGAAGTCGGCCCCTCTCTTATCGTCCCCCTCGTATGTCAGGCCGATCTTTTTGACCTGACCGTGGGAGATCCCCATGTGAGACCGGACCGCGCCATGGCCTATGAGGCCTGCGCGGGCGCGCAGGAGGGCGAGTCCGGAAACTACCGGGACGGAAATTACGGCGCCGGCTGCGGAGCCACCGTGGGAAAATTCGCAGGCATGGACTACTGCATGAAGTCCGGCATCGGCAGCTTCGCCGTCCAGGTCGGAGAGCTGCAGGTCGGCGCCGTCGTGGCGGTGAACGCCCTGGGCGATATCTACGACTGGAAAACCGGACAGAAAATCGCCGGCCTTCTGGCGGAGGATAAAAAATCCTTCCGCTCCACGGAGGAGCTCATGTGCGCCAGCACGGAGGTAATCGAAAACAAATTTACCGGGAATACCACCATCGGCGTCGTCATCACGAATGGAAAATTTTCCAAATCCTCTCTGTGCAAAATCGCCGGCATGGCTCACGACGGCTACGCCCGCTCCATCCGGCCCGTGCATACGACGGCGGACGGGGACAGCATCTACGCCGTCTCTGTGGGAACCGTATCCGCCGATCAGGATCTTACCGGTGCCCTGGCAGCCGAGGTCATGAGCGAGGCCATTCTCCGGGCAGTGAAAAGCGCCGAAAGCGCCTACGGCTATCCGGGTCTCGGAAACCTGCGCTGACAGACATTGCGGCTGCAGCCGCCGAAAGCCCGCCCTGAGGCGATAAGACAAAGGCCTGCACGGCAGAAATCTTGTGGGTATCCGGGAAAAGCCCTGTCATACTCTGGCGGAAAATTCCCGGATATACCGCTCCGTCTCTTCCATGATCGTCTTCATGATCTCCAGATCCCGGAGCGCGTCCCCCGTTTCCATGGAATGGTTCGCGCCCTCGGTCAGGAAGAGCGGCAGATTTCTCTTCCGGCATTCCTCCACAATCACCTCCGTCTCCGCCCAGTCATCGGCCGTCCCGTGGAAGGCGATTCCCTCAGAGCCGATGGCCTGGAAGGAGGCCGCCACCGGCGTATAGTAGACGTGACCGGCTCCAATCCGGTTCTGCGCGTCACAGGCTGCAGCCACAGCCGTCCCCAGACTCTTGGACAGGAACAGCACGCGGCTGCAGCCGGCGAAATCAACGCCCGCAAGCTGCTCATTTACCCGCGAGAGCGTCAGTTCATAGGCGGCGCGCATTTTCGCGGCGTCTCCCTTGACGCCGGAGGGCAGCTGCCCGTAATCCGCGCAGATAATCTCATACCCCTGCTGCGCCGCCAGCTTCCGGCTGTAATACAAAAGCGGCTTGTCGGCATGGTAGCCGATGCCCGGAAATACGACCGCAAGCCTCCTGCCCTGTATCTTCATCTCTCATTTTCTCCCTTCCGAAGCTCCTGTCCCTCCGGACAGTCCTCTCCCTCTTCCGTCTTCTCCCCCGGAAAGACATACCGCGGCAGCCCTCTGCTGTGCTTCCCGTATTCCACCGCCTCCCTGGGGCAGCGGCAGATACAGGCCATACAGTGGGTACAATTCTTCCCCCATACAGGCCTTCCGTTCTCCAGCCGTATGTTTCCAAGCGGACAGACCTTCACACATTTCCCGCAGGAAATGCAGGCGTCCGTCACATAAAATTTGTCCGCGTGGACAAACATGGGATAAAAAATGGGATTGACCGCTCCGCTGAGCACCCTGTCCGTAAGCGTGACCGTTTTCTCCGGAAACGGCTGTCCGGCGCAGACCGCCTCCGCCGCCTGGTCAATGATCCTTTCTGCCCGTCCTATGATTTTGCGCGCCTCATCCTCCCGGGGCGCCGCAAACATAGCGATATAATTTTCCGGCATCAGCACCTCAAGGCAGCCCCTGTATTCCATCCGCTTCCGCTCGCACAGGGCCCTGGCGTATTTTCCCGCATTTCCGATTCCCGCTCCGCAGGTCACCACAAAATAGATCTGCCTGCTGCCGGCAAGCTCCGTCTCCAAAAGCCACTCCTGAAGAATGCGCGGAATCCTCCAGGCGTAGACCGGCGTCACCACCACCCACGGCCTTTCCGAATGAAGCTCTGAAAAATCTCTCTCTTTCAGCCTTTCAAAAAGATTCAGGACCTCGTCCCCAATCTCCCTGCCAATCCTCT
>CALWQJ010000176.1 GCA_944383645.1 uncultured Merdimonas sp. | reverse complement strand
TTGATACCGATGCAGTCCGCGCCCACGCACATGCCGCCTGTCAGATCCCCGCCGATATCCTGGGGCTTCGGCGCGCAGGCGGCCACCACGTCTCTTGGGATCACCTGCACGCCGTCCACCTCGATGGGATGGAGGCTCCGAAGGCCCAGTTTGTCGATTACTTTCAGAGCGTTCAAAAGATTTTCATCCAGGGCGATTTTAAAGCTGGCCTTCCTCAGCCCGTACCGTTCCAGGTAGCGGGGCAGCGTCACCACCTCCTCATGCTCCACCTTCACCAGCCGGTTTACCCCAAAGGGCTCCGGCATCCGGAATTTCTCCTCGCCCGCGAAGGCGTCCTCGATCAGAAAGCCCTTTTCCTGATCCCACTCCACATTGGGATTCATCACCTCGTCCAGGACCGTCCAGGGATTGAAGCCAAAGAGAATGTCGTTTTTCTCGCTTTCCGGCGGCGTCAGGTTGCCGCCATCCTTGACATGCACCTCCAAAAGCTCGTCAAAGAGATATTCCGCCGCATACTTCGCGAAGACGTTGACCACGCCCGGATCGATGCCCAGGCAGATGCAGGCCATCTGCCCCTTCGCCCTCCAGGCCTCGTGCCGGTCAAAATTATATTTTGTCATGGGCTCCAGATAGCTCCCCTCGAAGCCCACCCCGAAGGCCGGACGATCCTTCGGCACGGACCAGGTCCCCATGCTGGCGTAATCCGCCCCCGCCTCATAAGCCGCGTCAAAAATATAGTTGCTGACGAAGGGCGAGGCCGCGTCCATGACGAAATCAATCTCATGCTCCCGCATCAAGCTTATGAGCCTGCCCCTGTCATGGGCGTCCGCCTGGGCGTAGGCGAAGGAAATCCTGCACTCCCCGTCCGCCGTCAGATGGGTCCTTACTTCCTCCGCGCGCTTTCCGTCATAATCCGTGATCAGGACATACGGCAGCCACTCTCCCTTTCCGTCCCGCTTTTTCAGCACCTTCAAAATACATTCTCCTACCGCTCCTGCTCCCACAAGCATCATTCTCATGGTCTTTCTCCTCCTTTGCTTCCGCTCCCGCAGTCCTGCCGCAGAATATCTGATAAAAACTGGAGAGATTAAAAAAAGACAGGGAGGCAGGCGTTTACACGCATCTGTCTCTCTGTCCTTTTACCAGTTGGTTATAGCCACGTAGGCGGCGGCCGGAACACGCTCCTGCCGCTCTCTCCAGAGTCCCGTCGGATAACCTTCCTTTTGCCTGTCAGTTTCCATGAAAGGATGATGCGTCCTTTCATTTGCTTCTTCGGCGCCTTCCTGCAGTCCTGGCCGCACGCGCGGTTTCCCGCGTATACATCTGTCTGCCGCTTTTGCACGGCGGCTGGCTGCGGAAGATCTCTAGGGTTATCCTCTGCCGGAATCATTCAGTTTTTTCTATTATAGCAGGCGGCCGCTTCAAATACAATCCCAATTTCACAGCAGCTCTTCCAGCAGGCTTTCCTCCTGCGCCAGCTCTTTCTGAAGCTTTTCCTTCATCTCTTTTCGCTTCTTTGTCATCAGCCCGCCGATGCGCCCGGTCTCTTTGGCGGACAGGGATTTCCAGCCGTCCGACATGACCTTATTAAGAAGGCCCAGTTCTTCCGCAATCTCGTATTTTAGCTGCTCCTCCGGCTCCAGGTTCTGCAAATCTATCGGTTTCTTTTTCGCCATAAAAAGCCATACCCCTTTCTTTCGATTTTCCAATCGTGCTAAAAGGAGTATGGCCATATTATCCGGGATTATACAGTATTCTTACATCGGGAACAGCGCCTTCACCGCCGGATAGATTTTCCGGAACTGCTGGTACCGCTCCTCGTAGCGCTGCGCGTTCTCCGGGATCGGCTCTACGGTGTCCACCACCTTCACGATCTTCGCCGCGGCTTCTTCCACGCTTGCGTACTCGCCGCAGGCCACGGCCGCCAGCATGGCCCCGCCCATGGCCGGGCCTTCTTCGCTCTCAGGGATGTCTACCCTGATATTCAGGATGTCCGCCACCATCTGCCGCCACAGAGGGCTCTTGGCTCCGCCGCCGCAGATCTTCGTGCGGTCGATCTGGATGCCCAGAGACTTCGCCACCTCGAAGGAATCCCGCAGGCCGAAGACTACGCCCTCCAGGACCGCCTGGGTCAGCTCCTCCCGGGTGGTGTCCATGCTCATGCCGATAAAGGTTCCCCGCACGTTCGGGTCGTTGTGGGGGCTTCTCTCGCCCATCAGATAGGGCAGGAAGAATACGTGGTTCTTTCCCAGCTCCTTCACGTCGATGTCCTTCTGCTCGCCGCTGTAATCCCTGGTGCGCAAGATCTCATCCATCCACCATTTGTTGCAGGAGGCGGCGCTCAGCATACAGCCCATCAGATGGTAGTGCCCGTCCGCGTGGGCGAAGGAATGGAGGGCGTTGTGCTCATCCACGCCGAATTTCTCGCTGGAGATGAAGATGGTTCCCGAGGTTCCCAGGGAAATGTTGCAGGCCCCGTCTCCTACGGTTCCCGTTCCCACAGCTGCCGCTGCGTTGTCCCCGGCTCCCGCCGCGATCTTTACGTTCTCGGAGAGGCCAAGCTCCGCCGCCAGTTCCGGCTTCAGGGTGCCTACCGTCTCGTAACTCTCGAAAATCTCCGCCAGCTGGCTTTCCTTCACGCCGCAGATCTCCATCATTTCTTTGGACCAGCGCTTGTGCTCCACGTCGAAGAGCAGCATGCCGGAGGCGTCTGACACGTCCGTACAGAAGGTGCCGCTTAAGCGGTACGCCAGATAGTCCTTGGGCAGCATAAGCTTCTCGATCCGCGCGAAGTTCTCCGGCTCATGCTTCTTCACCCAGAGGATCTTCGGGGCCGTAAAGCCGGCGAAAGCGATATTCGCCGTATAGGCGGACAGCTTGTCCTTTCCGATGACCTGGTTCAGATAATCGGTCTCCTCACCGGTCCGTCCGTCGTTCCAGAGGATGGCAGGGCGGATCACCTGATCGTCCTTATCGAGAATCACCAGGCCGTGCATCTGGCCGCCGAAGCTGATTCCAGCCACCTGGGACTTATCACATTCCGAAAGAAGCTCCTTTAAGCCCTCGATGCTCTTCTCATACCAGTCCTCCGGGTTCTGCTCAGACCAGCCGGGATGGGGGAAGTACAGCGGGTACTCCTTCGATACAATCTTCTGAATCTTTCCCGCCCCATCCATCAAAAGCAGCTTGACCGCGGAGGTTCCCAAATCAATTCCTACATATAACATACGTTTTCTCCTACAGACTGACTGTTCGTGAAACTCATTCAGGGATGCCCCTGGAAAGAGGCGTCCCTGAATGAATTATAACATCTGTGTACAGATAAATCTACAAAATGCCGGCTTACGCGAAGGGATTCTCCGTCGGGTAACGCATTCCCTTGGGCTGGTTGAAGCCGATCTCCTCCGGCTCTACGCCCAGGTACTTGAATACCTCATAGAGGGCCTTGCCGTAATGGCCGAAGGCTACCGCGCCGTGATGCGGATAGTTCTTCTCCACCAGCACATGGCGGTAGAAGCGTCCCATCTCCGGAATCGCGAAGATGCCGATGGCTCCAAAGGACCGGGGCGCTACCGGAAGCACCTCGCCCTGGGCCACATAGGCGCGCAGCCTGCAGTCTGCCGTGCTCTGCAGACGGTAGAAGGTGATGTCTCCCGGAA
>CALWQJ010000175.1 GCA_944383645.1 uncultured Merdimonas sp. | reverse complement strand
GTATCCGACTGCCTGTGGCCCATGACCATGACCTTGTCCCTGCTCTCGATAAACTCCCGCAGGGCATGGGCCTTCACGCGGGCCTTCACGCGGGTCGCCTTTTCCACCTGCTGGGTCTTTCCACCGAAGTAGGAAATATTCTCCCCTTCCTTGATGACCACCTGGTCACCGCCCCTGGCAAGGGCCAGGTCGATGGCGATCCGGGCGTAATCGTAATTCTCAGCGAACGTCGCCCCGCTGTAACCCAGGCCGATGCTTAAGGTGACCGCCATCTCGTTGCCTATATTTACGGTCTTCACATCCTGCAGGATCTCAAATTTATTCTCCCGCATGAGGGGCAGATCCTTTTCCTGAATCGCGATGAAATACTTGTCCTTCTCCATCTTCTTCACGATTCCGCCCAGGGCCCCGATATACTTGTTGATCTTCCGGTCCACCAGGGCCACCAGCAGGGAGCGGCGCACCTCCTCCACCGTATCCAGCGCCTCGTCGTAATTGTCCAGATAGAGAAGGCCGGCTACCAGACGCTGTTCCCGAATCATCCGGATATACCGGTTCATCTCCGTCTCGTCAAACAGGTACAGGGCGATCAGGAAATCATCGTCCTCCTCCACCTCTACAAAGGTGCTGCTGTCCATGATATGGTCCATATAGACGCGGCGCAGATCCGCCCGGAAATCCTTTTCTCCGTAGGAAAAGTGCACGATCCGGGTATCCTCAAAATCATCCTGGGGCAGCATGTCCAGCGTGAACTCCGGGAAAAACCAGCCGATGGATTTCCGCAGGTTCTTTTTCCCCTTTCCGCTGGCCTCGAAGAAGGCCGTATTGCCCCACAGCACCCTGCCGTCCTCATCCAGCAGCGCGTAGGGAATGGCAAGCTCCTTTAAAAGCTTGCGCTGCACCTGCCCGTACTGAGTCGCGAAGGAAACCAGCTCCCCGTAAATCTGCGGCCGGTTCTTCACATACAGCAGGAGCACGACTGCGATGTAAATGATGAGAAATCCGCTCATAAGGCAGCCTGCCTTCACGGACACAAAATACATGGCGAGATTCATCACCAGGAGCAGCGCGCTCAATATAAGCGGCCACTGGACGTAACGTCTCAGCTGGCCCTTCAGTTGAACCTTTCTTTTCATTGCTCTCAAAACTCCTATACCGGTACATGCGGGCCAGAGCGTCTGCCTATGGCGCACACATGTACTGCCCGTTACTCAATTGCACCTATTATACCATGTCCTCCGGACATGGCCGCTCCGCTAAGGATGCGCACGCCCCGGCACGGAAATCTGCCGCCCTCCTGGCGGCCCGGGGCGGCGCAGGTATAATGCCTATCGGCATTATACCACAGTTTACCTGTGCTTTACAAGGCAGAGACGTTTTGCGATTGAAGAAGCTGCGATTGAAGAAGGAGGCCGCGAAAAGAAACCTCGCAAAAAGAAACTGCCTCCGGCCGCTGGCAGACCTTTTGTCAATCTGCCCGGCCGGAGGTATCTTTTTTACTTTATTTCAACTATTTTTACTTCCCGAACAGCTCGGCAAAGGAGGCCCGTTTCCCCACCGCCCCGGTCAGCTCTGCCATGCGGCTCACGTCGCCGATGAGAATCACGCCGCAGAGGCGGTTGTTGCGGAAGTAGTATTTCTCATACTGCTTTCTCGCCGTATCCTTGAATTCCACAGTCCGGTATACCAGATCCGGATTGGATCCGTTGTCGCCGATGGCGTACAGGGCGGTGTTCATGCCGTGGAAGGACAGGGCCGCAGGCACTCCCGCGTACTCCAGGGCTTCGCCGGCCGCGTTGGCTCCGGCCACCTTGCCTTCCTCCGCAGCCTGGGGCCAGATGGCGTAGTTGACGCCCTGGTACTGGGCGCAGTCGCCGCAGGCGTAGACATCCGCCGCGTTCGTCTCCATACGGCTGTTCACCACGACCGCCCGGTCTGTCTCGATGCCGGCCGCCTTCGCGATGGCAGTATTCGCCCGGACGCCGCAGGATACGATGACAAGCTGGGCCGGGAAGACTCTTCCGTCGCCAAGGCGCACGCCGGTCACATGGCCGTCTCCCTCGATGGCTTCGATCTGCACGCCCGTGTGGATCGCGATGCCCTGGGCCTCGCTGATGGCCTTGATCATCACGCCGGCGCCTTCGTCCAGCTGGCGTCCCATCAGCCTCGGGGCCAGCTCCAGAACCGTCACCTTACAGTGGGCCTTCTTAAGCTCCCAGGCCGCCTCAAGGCCCAGTACGCCGCCGCCGATGACCACCGCTTCCTTTACCTGCGGCAGAAGCTCCGTCACCTTCCGGGTGTCTGACAGCCGGCGGATGGCGATCACCTCCGGCTGCTCCGCGCCCTGAATCGGCGGGATGAAGCACTCAGAGCCAAGGGCGTAAATCAGCTTCGTATATTTGAATTTCGCTCCGTCTGCCGTGTAAATCTCTTTCTTCTGCGTATCGATGCCGGTCACGTTCTTTCCAAGCATCTGGTATACGTTATTTTCCTCGTACCAGGAGGCCTCCTTCACCGCGATCTGCTCCGCCTCAAGCCCTGCCGCCAGAGACTTGGTCAGCATCGGACGGTTATAGGACGGGTACTCCTCGTTGGAAATCATGTAAATGGAGCCTGTCTTATCGCGCTCCCGGATGGCCTCGGCGGCGCTGATGCCAGCGGCTCCGTTTCCAATGATGGCGTACAGATTCTCCGTATCATTGCGGCAGCTGGTATCCTCTTCCTCCACCGGGACGAAGTTCTCTTTTCCGACGCCGCAGACCGGGCAGATCTCCATGGAGGAGTCAAAGATCGCGCCGCAGACAAGGCATTTCACCAGGGTAGTCTTCGCGGACTTCTTCGGATTTTCCTTGTCCTGCAGGAGACAGCCGAAGTTATAGCCGTAATCGTAGGCGTTCAGCAGATCCACTTCGCTGGGTTTAAAGCGCACCCGGAAGCCCTCGTCCGGCACGCGCATCCGCAGCTGGTGAAGACGCTCGATGATATGGGGCACGCCCTCTCCGGACCAGCCGTAGCTTCCGAAGGCGCTGGCCAGCTTGCCGCCGTGGGTGCCAGCGAAAATGGAGGTGGTCAGATCCCAGATGGGCTTTAAGGCCTCGCCTACGATGGTCGGCGTACCGAACAGGATGCCGTCCGCGAAGCCCAGCTCCTCCAGCACCTTCCCCTGATCCGCCGTCACCATATCGTAGCTTCTCACATCGATATCGCCGCTGTCCGCGATGCCCTTCGCGATCTCTTCCGCCAGCTGTCCGGTGTAGCCGTAAGCGCTCACATAGGGAATCACCACGGTCTTTTTCTGGTTCGGATTTACGACGGTGCACCATTCCTCATAGGTATTGTACATCTTGTCGATGTCTGTATCCAGCACCGGGCCGTGTCCCGTGCAGATCATGGACACGTCGAGCTGGCGCACCCGCTCCAGGGCCTGCAGCATAAAGGGCTTGAAGGGCCCGATAATGCAGTCAAAATAATATTTCGTCGCCTTCCAGTAATCCTCCTGGTTCGTCACCCTGCTCACCAGAATTTCATCGAAGGAGTAATGGGATCCGAAGGAATCGCAGGTCACCAGCGCCTGCTCCTCTTCAATATACGTATACATGGTATCCGGCCAGTGAAGGTTCGGCACATGCAGGAAACGTAAGGTGATGTTCCCAATCTTCATCTCCTG
>CALWQJ010000174.1 GCA_944383645.1 uncultured Merdimonas sp. | reverse complement strand
CAGACCGCATGCATGCCGGCGTCCAGGGCGCCCAGCACATCCTTCTTAAAGGTGTCCCCCACAAAGACGCACTCCTCCGGAGCACAGCCGGCCTTGCGGACACAGAGCGCCATAAATTCCGGATGGGGCTTTTCGTGGCCCGCCTCCTGGCTGGTCACAATATGCTTCACGTAGGGCGCAAAGCCGAACCGCTCCAGCTTCTCGTACTGCATTCTGACCGTCATATCTGTGCCGATGCCGATGGATATCCCGCTCTCGGACAGCCTTTTCATCATCTCCAGACTTCCGGGCTCCGGAGCGCTTACCTCCAGCAGCGTATCCCAATATGCATGGTAAAGCTCCTTCAGATGCGGAAACAGAGGCTTTCGCAGCTGCTCCAGCAGATTCTGCAGACGGATGCTCCGGCTGTGAATCGCGGCGTCATCCCGCCCCAGCCGCTCTGTAATCTCCCGGTTGAGCCTCTGATAGGCCTCCTGAAACTCTCCTGCGTCGATGCCAAGCTCCTTCTGCGCATACTCCCCCATTTTTTTCATGCCCTGGGCATGCCCTGCCTCATAGTCGTAAAGCGTATCGTCGATATCAAAAATTACTTCTCTTATCATCCTGTATCCCTCCATCTATTCTTCCTCCAGCAGAAACTCTGCCAGTACGCGGTTGCTGACGTCGATTCCCCTGTCCGTGAGGAAAATCCGCTCTCCCTGCCGCGCCAGCAGCCCCTCCTGCTGCAGCCGTTCCAGGGTCTCTCCGTAAATATCCTTCATCTGCTCCGTCAGAACCACGCCTTCAGTTTTCCGAAGCCCCAGGAACATGGTCTCCTCCAGCTCGTCCTTCCTGCTCAACGACAGAACGCTTTCATATGAAAAATTTCCTTTCAGATAAGCGGCCAGATCGCTGCTGTTCGTATACCGCACATGCCCAAGCAGGGACGCCGCTCCGATGCCAAAGCCCTTATAGTCCGTCCTCTCCCAGTAGGAGAGATTGTGGCGGCAGGCAAAGCCCGGCCTGGCGTAGTTGGAAATCTCATATCTTTCATAGCCCTTTTCCCTGAGAAATTCCTTTGTGTCCTCGTACATCAGCCGGTCTGTATCCTCGTCCGGAAGCAGGGTATGTCCGGGCGCGCCCTCTCGGTACTTCTCATAAAAAGGCGTCCCCTCCTCGATGATAAGGCTGTAGGCAGAGATATGCTCCGGCCCAAGCTCCGCCACCCTGGAAAGCGTCGAAAGCCAGCCCTCCCTGGTCTGCCCCGGAAGGGCAGACATCAGATCCACATTTAAATTCCGGAAACCCTTCCTGCGGGCCAGCTCGAAGCTTTCCAGGAACTCCTCATAGGTATGGATCCTGCCCAGGGTCTTCAGCTCCCGGTTGTCTGCCGACTGAAGGCCGATGCTTAAGCGGTTCACGCCTGCCGCCCGGTAAGCCGAAAGCTTTTCCTCTGTCAGCGTTCCCGGGTTGCATTCCACGGTGATCTCCGCGCCTGCCTCCACCGGCAGCTGCCGGTACAGCTCCTCCAAAACGCTGCACAGCAGCCTGCCCGGCAGGATAGAAGGCGTCCCGCCGCCGAAAAAGACGGTGGCCGCCTGGTAATTTTCCCGAAGCCCTTCTGCGGCGGCCCGGATTTCTTCCTTCAGGCATTCCACGTACCGCTCCATCGTCTCAATGGAAGCGGGAGCGGAAAGGAAATCACAGTAGGCGCACTTGCGCGCGCAGAAGGGAATGTGGATGTAGACGCCAAGAGGCTGTTTCGTCCTGCTCATGCGCCTACCTGTCGTCCAGCTTGAGCACACTCATGAAGGCCTTTTGCGGAATCTCCACGTTTCCAATCTGGCGCATCCGTTTCTTGCCTTCCTTCTGCTTCTCCAGAAGCTTCTTCTTTCGCGTGATATCGCCGCCATAGCACTTGGCCAGCACGTCCTTTCGCACCGCCTTCACCGTCTCACGGGCGATGATCTTGCTGCCGATGGCCGCCTGAATCGGGATCTCGAACAGGTGCCTCGGGATCTCTTCTTTGAGCTTCTCGCACATCTTCCGCCCCCGCTCGTAGGCGGTGCTGCTGTGTACGATGAAGGAAAGGGCGTCCACCTCTTCCTTATTAATCAGGATATCCAGCTTCACCAGATCCGCCGGCTCGTAGCCCTTCATCTCATAGTCGAAGGAGGCGTAGCCCCTGGACCGGGATTTCAGCGCGTCGAAGAAATCGTAAATAATCTCGTTCAAGGGCAGCTCGTACTTCAAAAGGGCCCTGGTTTCCTCCATATATTCCATCCCCAGGTAGACGCCCCGCCTCTCCTGGCAGAGCTCCATAATGGGGCCGATGAATTCCGTCGTCACCATGATCTCGGCGCTGACGAAGGGCTCCTCCATATGCTCGATCTCCGCCGGATCCGGCAGGTTGGAGGGATTCGTAAGCTCGATGATCTCTCCGTTGGTCTTGTACACCTTGTAGATAACGCCCGGGGCCGTCGTCACCAGGTCCAGGTTATACTCCCGCTCCAGACGCTCCTGGATGATCTCCAGATGCAGAAGGCCCAGGAAGCCGCAGCGGAAGCCAAAGCCCAGAGCGATGGAGGTCTCCGGCTCGAACTGCAGGGAGGCGTCGTTGAGCTGCAGTTTTTCCAGGGCGTCCCGGAGATCCGGGTACTTGGCTCCGTCCGCCGGGTACATGCCGCAGTACACCATCGGCAGCACCTTCTTGTAGCCCGGCAGGGCCTTGTCACAGGGCCTGTCCCGATCTGTGATGGTATCGCCCACCCGGGTATCCCGCACGTTCTTGATGCTGGCCGTGATATAGCCTACCATACCGGCGGACAGCTCGTCCGAGGGAATAAACTGCCCGGCTCCGAAATAGCCGACCTCTACCACCTCTGCCTCGGCTCCCGTGGCCATCATGCGGATAGGCGTTCCCTTTTTCACGGTTCCTTCCATAATCCGGCAGAACACGATGACGCCCTTGTAGGAATCGTAAAGGGAATCAAAAATCAGGGCCTTCAAAGGCGCCTCCGGATCGCCGCCCGGCGCCGGGATCTTCTCCACAATCGCCTCCAGCACCTGCTCCACATTCAGTCCGGTCTTGGCAGATATCTGGGGCGCGTCCTGGGCCTCCAGCCCAATGACGTCCTCGATCTCGTCAATCACCCTCTGGGGCTCCGCGCTTGGGAGATCCACCTTGTTGATCACCGGGACGACCTCCAGGTCGTGGTCCAGGGCCAGATAGACATTGGCCAGCGTCTGGGCCTCGATGCCCTGGGCAGCGTCCACCACCAGCACCGCTCCCTCGCAGGCCGCCAGGCTTCTGGACACCTCGTAGTTGAAGTCCACATGGCCCGGCGTGTCGATCAGATTGAAGGTATACTCCTCCCCGTCCTTCGCCTTGTAAATCGTCCGTACCGCCTGTGCCTTTATGGTAATGCCGCGTTCTCTCTCCAAATCCATATTGTCCAGGACCTGAGCCTGCATCTCCCGGCTGGTCAGAAGTCCCGTCATCTCTATGATACGATCCGCCAGAGTAGATTTTCCGTGGTCAATATGCGCAATGATGCAGAAGTTGCGAATTCTGCTCTGCTCTGTCTTTGTCATTCCATACTCCTCCGTAAAAATTCTTCCACCCTATCTTACCTTTAAATCGCCCGGCGATCAAGTCTCCCTAGTTTCTTTTTTCAGTTCACCGTCC
>CALWQJ010000173.1 GCA_944383645.1 uncultured Merdimonas sp. | reverse complement strand
TTCTTGATCAGGTTGCCGATGTACATGGTCTTCGCGCCGCCCATCATATCTGAGATAAAGAAGAAGCCCAGGGACG
The DNA here is from genome assembly GCA_944383645.1 of uncultured Merdimonas sp. Taxonomy (GTDB): domain Bacteria; phylum Bacillota; class Clostridia; order Lachnospirales; family Lachnospiraceae; genus Laedolimicola. The sequence continues at coordinate 3,620 of CALWQJ010000173.1, read as the reverse complement.
GGATAAACGTCTGGATGGAGCCCGCGAAGATGCCGGGCATAGTCAGCGGCAGGATGACCCGCGTAAAGGTATGCACCCGGGACGCGCCCAGATCGCTTGCAGCCTCCAGGAGGGATTTGTCCATCTTCTCGATGGAGGTATGGAGGGGCAGCACCGTAAAGGGCAGCAGCGCGTAAACCATACCAAGCAGGACGGCCCCGTCCGTGTAAAGCATTTCCAGAGGCCTGTCCGTCAGGCCGATCCACTGCAGGAAATGGTTAATAATTCCCTCCGTGCGCAGCAGTGTATTCCAGCCGTAGGTACGGATCAGGGAATTGGTCCAGAAGGGCAGCATCAAAAGCAGCACCAGGGCCGGCTTCCACTTCTTCGGCGCGTTCGCGATGATATAGGCAAAGGGATAGCCCACGATCAGGCAGATCACCGTGGTCTCCAGAGACAGCCACAGGGAATCCGCGAACACCTTCACATACTCGCTGGAAAAAAGCGCCGCGTAATTGGAAAGCGTCAGCTTGAAGTCCACGCCCCCGTAAGCGTTTTTCGTCAGGAAGCTCATGCCGATCACGTAAATCAGCGGTATCATAAGAAAGAAGCCCAGCCACAGCACCGTCGGCCCCACTGTCACCAGCGCGCCGATCCGCTTCTTAAAAGATTTGATCATTTCTCATTCCCTCTATCTCTACGGACTGCTCGATGACGTTGTAAATCTGCTCCTCCTTCGTCCGCATTACCACAGCCTTGCCCGGGTTCCAGTATACGTTTACCGCCGTACCCACCGGAACCAGCTCATCTTCCGCAGGCGTCACGCTTTTGAGCATCTGGCCGTTTGGCATCTCGATCATGGTCTTATTCGTGGAGCCGATGAAAATATGCTCCCGCACCTGTCCCCGGAACCGGAAGCCCTCCTTCGGTTCTGTAGAAATCTTCAGGTTCTCCGGACGGATACAGAGATAGACCATCTCCTCCATGCGGTAGCCCGTCTCCGGGATGACCGCCTTTCCGGACTCCATGGTCACCTCGATGGAATCCTCCGTCATATCCTCCACATAGCCCTCGATAATATTGGACTCGCCGATAAAATCCGCCACAAATTTCGTCTCCGGATGGTTGTAAACCTCCTCCGGCGTCCCCACCTGCTCCAGCCGCCCTCGGTTCATGACCGCGATGCGGTCGCTCATGGTCAGGGCCTCCTCCTGGTCGTGGGTGACATAGATAAAGGTAATGCCCAGCTGGCGCTGCAGGGCCTTCAGCTCTCCCTGCATCTGCTTGCGAAGCTTCAGGTCCAGGGCGCCCAGGGGCTCGTCCAGCAGCAGCACCTTCGGCCGGTTCACCAGGGCGCGGGCGATAGCCACGCGCTGCTTCTGTCCGCCCGACATCTGGGAGGGCATCCGCTTCTCCATGCCGTCCAGCTGCACCAGGCGGATCATCTCCTCCACCCTGCGGCGGATCTCATCCTTCTTTACCTTCTTCTCCACCAGTCCGAACGCGATATTGTCAAACACGTTCATATGGGGAAACAGGGCGTAATTCTGGAAGACCGTGTTGACATTGCGCTCGTTGGGCTTTTTGTCATCCACGTCCTCGCTCTCCAGAAAAATCTGTCCTGACGTCGGCACCTCAAAGCCGGCAATCATCCGCAGCGTCGTCGTCTTTCCGCAGCCGGAGGGCCCCAGCATGGTCAGGAACTCTCCCCTCTCCACATCCAGGTTCAGCTTCTTCACCACGCGCTCCCCGTCAAAGCTCTTATCCACATCCGCGATCCGGACGATTACGTCCTTTTCCTGCGTCTTGCTCATCTGCTGTTCCTCCCGCGTTACATTACAGGGTCTTGTAGCCACGCTCCCCTGTCCTGATTCTCACCACATCGTCAATCGTGGAGATAAAGATCTTTCCGTCTCCCACGCTTCCCGTAGTCAGCTTCTGCTGAAGCTCCAGCAGGATATCCTCCAGATCCTCGTCCCAGACTACCGTCATCACATGGATCTTCGGCAGCAGGTTCATCTCCAGGTTCAGCTCCTCGAAATCCTTGGCGTCCGCCTTCTGGCGGCCGCAGCCCATGGCTGCGGTCACCGTCATGCCGGAGTACTCGTTCTGCGCCAGAATCTTCTTGATGATATCCAGTTTGTCAGGTCTTGTGATAATCTCTATCTTTTTCATACGCGCCTCCGTATAGGGAAATCCGTAAACCAGCGAAGCTCGAAGCTGCTAGTTCGTCTTCATCTTTGTAAATACGTCGTCATAGTAGGTTACCGCGTCTCCGACCTCCTCGATCAGATTCGCGCGGGCAATCTCGGACTGATCCACGTTGCTGCCCGGGTTCTCCAGATAACGCTCATCCATGATCTCCAGGGCCGCGTCGTTCACGCAGACGCCCGGGAACTCATCCAGGATCATCTTGTAGATGTCCGGACGGTGTACGAAGTCGATGAACTTCATGGCGTTCTCCACGTTCTTCGCCTCAGAGGTCAGCACGAAATTATCCATGGACATCTCGCAGGGCTCTTCAGTGAATACCACGTCGATATCCGGGTTCTCATTGATGGCCATGCCGGCGTCGATATTGTAGACCACGCCTACCGCCACCTCATTGGAGGCCAGCAGGGTCTTGGGGCTGTCGCTGTCGTAAGCCTTGATATTCGGCACCAGCTGCTGCAGCCAGGGAAGGGTTCCCTCGATCACAGCCTGATCCGTCGTATTGGAATCCTGGCCCTGGGCCTTCAGCGCGATTCCCACGATCTCACGCACGTCGTCCACGACTACCATATTATTTTCCAGGGCCGGGTTCAGAAGATCGTCAAATTTCTCGATGGTCACGCCCAGCTCCTCGCACATCTTTGTATTGTAAGCGATGACCGTGATTCCTCCCATAAACGGAATGGAATACTGGTTCTCCGGGTCGAAATTCATGCCCAGAGCCGCGTCGCTGATATTTCCCAGGTTCTCCAGCTGCGTCTTGTCCAGCTCCTGAATCAGGCCCTGCTCCTCCATGGCCTTGATCACGTAATTGCTGGCCACCACCATGTCGTACTGGCCCGTGCCGCCCGCCGTCAGCTTCGCAAGCATCTCTTCATTGGAAGAAAAAGTAGACTCAATCACTTCGATGCCCGTCTCTTCCTCAAAAGCATCATAGACTTCCTGAGGGATATATTCCGTCCAGTTATACAGATACAGCTTCTCTCCGCTGTCCGAGCCTCCGCCGCAGCCTGTCAGCGCCGCCATGCAGAACGCAGCAACCAGTGCCAAAACAATACCTTTCTTTTTCATCCATTCATTCTCCTCTTCCTTTTACTAACAGGTTTCGCAGGCACATCCCTTCCGCCCCGTTTCTTTCGTGCAGGTTTACCGGCACAAAAAAATAGGACGGGAGAAAGCTTTACTGACTTTCCCGTCCTATGTGCTTCTGCTAACCAATGACCTCCGCCCGCTGGGGCGGAACCACCATATTAGGCGGAGTTCTTTTTCATCCCACAGTTTTCCTGTGTTCCTCCGCAATTTCGATTATATACAATAATCCGGAGAACGTCAATGGTTTTTTTCGTTTCATTTAAACCAGAATCCTGTGTAATCATACTTAAAGGTCCGGTAGTTCTGCATATCGCATTCGTAAGCAAATTCCCGGATCA
>CALWQJ010000172.1 GCA_944383645.1 uncultured Merdimonas sp. | reverse complement strand
AGCGCGGGCGTTCCCTCCCGGGGAAGCGTGACTCTGGAGGCCAGCACCACCTCGGTGACGCTGAAAAAGGGCGGAGGTTCGGTAGCGGTCACTTTCTACACCAGCGCAGTCGGCGGCTGCATCTGTTATACGCCGGCCGGGATCAACGCCCAGATGGGCGACTGGTTCGAGGGCCAGCCCTTCAAAATTTATCTGAGTGCGGATGAGGTGTCCGCAAGCGGTATGACGCAGGTGTATATTTATACAGGAAAGATGGCCCAGGGAACCGACGTGGTCGTGGATTATGTCAACATTGACTGTACAGTAATAGATTAAAGCGGATATCCGCGGCGGGGAAAAGAACCTTCGCGGGACAAGGAGGAATGGTGATTCATGGATAATCAGACGCAGAAAAAGCCGGTGACGGCGGTAAGACGGGGAATCACAGGGGCGATAGCCGGAGAGGTCGTGATGATCGTCATTTTCATTCTGGTGGCGGCGTCGGGAGCGCAGGTGAGCTTCGCCTACGCGCTTATCTACCTGCTTTTTGGCCCGATCTATGGCTTTGGCTTCACCTTTGCCAACTGGAGGCTGGTGGCGGAAAAGACGAAGCGCGGGGCCGTCGAGGGCGGAGCGGTTCTGGGAATCGGAATCATTCTGTCCTGTCTAACGGAAAATGTAAAATGGGGCCTCTGGGGATGGATTTATTTTGTGCTCCGCGTATCCTGGCACATCGGAATGTGCTGGATTCCCGGCATATGGTATGGAATTCAGGCGATCCGCCTGGAGAAAAAAGAGCTTGATCAGAGCGGCACGGCGCGTCCGGAGGCGGCGCGTCCGCCCCGTCCTGCGCTTACCGGCGTTACCGGCATCTTCGCCGGTACGGATTTCCCGGTACAGGCGGATGAGGAGCTGGCGATTGGAAGCGACCCTTCCGTGTGCCAGATCGTGCTCCCGGCGGAATGCGCGGCGCCCATCCACTGCTCCATCCGCTATGACAGCAGGCGGGGCTGCTGGCAGGTCCGGGATCTGACAGACGGCCAGACCTTTGAAAACGGCATCCGCGCCATCCGCACAGGCGTCTTCGAGGACATTCCCAAAGGGAGGCTGATCTGTGTAGGCCAGGGGAAATACAGCCAGCGGTTCCGGCTGGGCTAGGAAAGACAGGGTACAGGAAAAAATGCGATGCGTACATAGATAGGGGCTGCCGGCTTGTTTCCTTCTTTTCATGACTCCACAAAAAGTCCAGAAATATCAAAAGTTTTTACGGATTAGACGTAAAAACTTTTGATATTTCTGGACTTTTTCGGTATACTATTAGTAAAGGATAAGGAGGCGAATGATATGATTATCCGGCCAAACTATATGCACACGCTGAAAACCTATCGGGATGTTCCGCTGGTGAAGATATTAGCGGGAATCCGGCGCTGCGGCAAATCCACAATTTTAGATATGCTGCGGGATGATCTGCTGGAAAGCGGGATTGCCGCAGACCATATTATCAGTATGCGATATACGTCGGAGGATTTTGATGATGGCATGACCGATAAAGATATGTATAACGGTATAAAGGGGCAAATGACTGGCGAAGGGCGCTACTACCTTTTACTGGATGAAGTGCAGGAAATCGATGGCTGGGAAAAAGCGGTCAATAGTCTGTTGGAGAATGCCAACACAGATATTTATGTGACCGGCTCCAATTCCAAGCTGATGTCCAGTGAAATATCCACCTACCTGACGGGGCGGTACATTTCCATTCCGGTTTATACGTTATCTTTTGCTGAGTATTTGGAATTCAAAAAATCAGATTCCCGTTCTCCAAAGGAATTGTTGTTAGAATACCTGCGGTTGGGCGGTTTTCCCATTGTGGCGCTGGGCAGCTTTGACGAACGCTCTGCCTATCAGATTGTGGAGGGTATTTATAGCTCTGTTATCACGAACGATATTACAAAACGGCACAATATCGTGAACTTTGATTTATTTAACCGTGTTGTAAAATATATCGTGGAAAATGTGGGCAAGACTTTTTCGGCCAATGCTATTGCGAGGTTTCTCAAAAGCGAGGGACGTTCCCTGTCGGTGGAGGCAGTTTATAACTATCTGAACTGGCTGGAAAAGGCGTTTGTGATCTATCGCTGCCAGCGGTATGATTTACAGGGGAAATCCGTACTGAAAACCCAGGAGAAATTCTATCTGGCAGATGTTTCCCTGAAATACTGTATGATGGGCTTTAATCCGAAGTCCATTGCTGCAATGCTGGAAAATGTCGTGTATTTTGAACTGCGGCGGCGGGGATATGAGGTCTATATCGGGAAGAATGAAACGAAGGAAATTGACTTTGTGGCGGTACGGCGCGATGAACGTATCTACGTTCAGGTGTGCCGCAGGCTGCCGGAGGAATCGGATCGAGAGGTTGCCAATCTCCTTGAAATCAAAGACCACTACCCGAAATATGTGGTAACGCTGGACGAACTGGCCAGTGGAAACATCAATGGGGTGAAAATCGTGCATTTGGCAGATTTTCTGCTTGGCGCTGGGGATTGAAACAAGAGAGGAAAATGTTTTTCGCGGGGCTGTCTATTTCCCGACAGCCCCCAAATTTTCAATGTATTATTCATGATACCAATTTAACTTTGACTTCCCAGCTTCGCCATGCACTCCTTGCGGTAAAAAGCGACTCCGTATTTCATGATATGCTGGTAGCCCTCCTGCCGAAGCTCCTCCTCGTATCGCTGCTCCTCGATCTGGCGCAGGGCCTCGTCGCATTTCTCCTCCAGCCCCTGGTAGGTTTTCGAGACCTTGATCTCGATAATCACGGCCTTGCCCCGGACGCTGGGATATTTCAGCAGGATGTCGGGCCTTCCGTTTCCCGACTCCCGGTTGGACTGGACGATGTAATTTCCGATGTTTTTGAGCATTCCCGCCAGAAAGCCGTGATAATAGCTCTCCTGATAATCGTAAAAGCTGATGGTCTCCATCAGGTTCTCCGACAGGATCTCCGCCATCCTTTCCGTGTCCCCGTCCAGAATGCTCTGGTAGAGCGGCGACAGCTCCTTTTTGTCCGTCTTCTCCTCGAACCAGCGCAGGACCGTGTTCTTGTAGATGTAGCGGACCTCGCTGTTGGGGATGGCCATCTCCATATAAATGGTCTCGCCCTCCTGGCTCTCCCGGATCTTCTTCAGATATCCGGTAAAGAACAGAAAATTCCACAGGTTGTCCTGGGTGGAATCCATATCCTCGTAGGTGATGTCCTCGTGGATGGGCTTCGTGATGGTCTTCCCTTCAATCAGGCCCTCTATCTCCTGCTTGACGGACAGATCCGCCCTCTCCACCAGGGTGCGGACAATGCTGTTGGAGCTGGTGTTGGACCAGTAGGGCTTTGCGAACGCCGCCTTGTTCGTCCGGCAGGATTGTACGTAATTGATAACGCTCCAGGGATTGTAGACTTCCGCGTCCCCGAACTGATAGCCGTCGTACCACTGCCGCACCGTCTCCAGATTTTCCTCCAGGCCGTAATCCCGCAGCATCGCTTCCACCTCGTCCGGCGTAAATCCAAAATATTCCGCATAATCTACCGAAGTAATAGAAACGACATTCAGATTGTTAAGCCCCGTGAAAATGGATTCCCGGCTGATCCGAAGACACCCTGTCACCACCGCGAATTCCAGGTTCTCGTTGGTCTTCAGGGCGGACTCGAACAGGGAGCGGATCAGAGCAATCATCCG
>CALWQJ010000171.1 GCA_944383645.1 uncultured Merdimonas sp. | reverse complement strand
TGCCCTGTCTGAATCGGCTGTGAATGGTAACTTGTAGTGCAAAATTAAGAAATTCTTTCGTGTGCAAAAGAAAAGCCCTGTGATAAAATAAGGATCAGAATATGCGGGGGCGGATTCCGGAGAAAGAACCCGGTTTCCGCCCCCGGCGCTTACGGAGGATAATACGATGAATTTCAGACTTGAGACGCCGGAGGCGGTAGTGAAGGCAAGGGAAGCGCAGAAAGGAATGAACTGGTTCCTGGAGATCCTTGTATTCGGACTGATTTTTTTTGCCGTGTCGATCGTGGAGAGCATCCTGATGATACCGGGGATGCTGCTCGCCGCGTTTTCGAATCCGGATTTTGTGGCGGCTTCCCTTTCGGGGGATGAGGCGGCGCTGAACGGGGCGCTGGACGCGATGGTGAATTCCGACAGCGTGACGCTTCTCATGCTGTTCGCGAATCTGGCCATGATCGGCGTGGTAATGCTGTTCTGCAAGGCTCTGCAGAAGCGGAAAATGAATACGCTGGGCTTCGTGAAGAAGAATATGGGAAGGGAATACCTGAAGGGCCTGGGCTTTGGCTTCCTGCTGTTCTCGGCGGCGGTTCTCATCTGCGTCGTCACAGGGACTCTTAAGATAGAAGGAATCTCGCCGGGCTTCACGCCGGGGATCATCCTTTTGTTCGCGCTGGGCTTTCTGATCCAGGGCATGGCGGAGGAGGTGCTCTGCCGGGGCTATTTTCTGGTATCCTGCGCAAGACGCCACTCTCTGTGGGCGGCGGTGCTGGCGAATTCCCTGCTGTTCGCCGCCCTGCACCTGGCAAACGATGGAATCAGCCCGCTGGCCTTCGTGAACCTGACCCTGTTCGGCGTCTTCGCGTCGGTCTATTTTATCAAAAGCGGAAATATCTGGGGCGTGGGCGCCCTTCACTCCATCTGGAACCTGGCTCAGGGCAATATCTACGGAATCCGCGTCAGCGGCATCGTGACGGAGTGCTCCGTCTTCGCAAGCGCCCCGTCGGAGGGCGGCTTTTTGCTGAACGGCGGCGCCTTCGGCCTGGAGGGCGGCCTTGCGGTGACCATCGTGCTGCTGGCCGGAACCTGCTTCCTCCTGCGGAAGAGCCCGGAGGGCGGGCTGCCGGAGACAGAGACTCTGGAAGCGGAAGAGCCGGAAGTATGACGGAAACTTTACTTGTAATCAGGGTATATTTATAGTATCATGGAATATAAGTTTGGGACAGAAAGGAGAGAGGCAGCGCATGGATGCGATATACTGGCTGATTCTGATTATTGTGCTGGTTGTACTGGAAATCATTACGCTGGGGCTTACGACGATCTGGTTTGCCGGAGGGGCGCTGGCGGGCTTTATTCTCTCCATGCTGGGCGTATCCCCTGTGATTCAGTGGGCGGCGTTCTGCGTGGTTTCCCTGATACTGCTGTTTTGCACGAGGCCCTGGGCTCTGCGCTATTTTAATAACCAGAAGAAGGTTAAGACAAATGTGGACAGCCTGATTGGAAAGACGGCGGTGATCACAGCCCCGGTATCCAATCTGGAGGCGAAGGGCGAGGCCGTGGTGAACGGCATGACCTGGACGGCCCGGTCGGCGGACGACGCCGTGGCGATACCGGAGGGAACACAGGTGGAGATCCTGGCTGTGCAGGGCGTGAAACTGATTGTAAAAAAGAAAGAGGAGGGCTGACATATGCCGCAGATCGTAGGTACTGTACTGATTATTGTTCTGATTATTTTTCTGCTGCTGATTCTGGCTTCCTGCGTAAAGATTGTACCGCAGGCGCAGGCGCTGGTTGTGGAGAGGCTTGGAGCCTATATGGGAACCTGGGGAGTGGGAATCCATTTCAAGGCGCCGTTCATCGACCGGGTGGCGAGACGCATCACCCTGAAGGAGCAGGTAGTGGACTTCGCGCCCCAGCCGGTGATCACGAAGGATAACGTAACCATGCGGATCGATACGGTAGTATTCTTCCAGATCACGGATCCGAAGCTCTTCGCCTACGGCGTGGAGAACCCGATCATGGCTATCGAGAACCTGACGGCCACGACTCTGAGAAATATCATCGGCGAGCTGGAGCTGGATCAGACGCTGACCTCCCGCGAGGTGATTAACACAAAGATGCGGGCTTCCCTTGACGTGGCCACCGATCCCTGGGGCATCAAGGTGAACCGCGTGGAGCTGAAGAACATCATTCCGCCGGCGGCCATTCAGGACGCCATGGAGAAGCAGATGAAGGCGGAGCGTGAGCGCCGCGAGGCGATCCTCCGGGCGGAAGGCGAGAAGAAATCCACGATTCTGGTGGCGGAAGGCCAGAAGGAATCCGCGATTCTGGACGCTGAGGCGGAAAAAGAGGCGGCGATCCTCCGGGCAGAAGCCAAGAAGGAAGCCATGATCCGCGAGGCAGAAGGCCAGGCGCAGGCGATCCTGAAGGTGCAGCAGGCGAACGCGGACGGCCTGCGGATGCTCAAGGATGCGAACGCGGACAGCGCGGTGCTGCAGCTGAAGAGTCTGGAGGCCTTCGCGAAGGCTGCGGACGGACAGGCGACCAAGATCATTATTCCGTCTGAGATTCAGGGGCTGGCCGGCATGGTGAAGGCTGTGACGGAAGTGGCAAAGGAAGGCTGAGACAGAAATACCTACAGATAAAGAGCGGGGGCTGCTGCGCGGGGGGACTTGCGCGCAGCCCCCTTGCAGTATAGAGAAGGCGCCGGACGCGGGGCGGCCGGGGCCGGATGCGGGAGGCTTGCAGCTATGGAACCGAAGCTTGATTTGACAAAGGAATATGGACTGGTGCTGGAGGGCGGAGGAGCCAAGGGGGCTTATCAGATAGGCGCCTGGAGGGCCTTAAAGGAAGCGGGGGTGAAGATCCGGGGCGTATCGGGCACCTCCGTGGGCGCGCTGAACGGCGCGCTGATCTGCATGGACGATCTGGAGAAGGCGGAGAAGCTCTGGGCAAATATCTCCTACTCCCAGGTGATGGATGTGGACGATGCGCTGATGAGAAGGCTTTTCGACAAATCCCAGATGACCGGGGAGCTCTGGCGGGAGACGCTCAAGGAGGTCTTCCGGCTGCTGGGCGAGGGCGGTATGGATATCGCGCCCCTGCGCCGCCTGATAGAAGAAAACGTGGATGAGGACGTGATCCGCAAAAGCCCCATGGATTTCTATTCCTGCACCTATTCGCTGACAGACCGCAGGGAGCTGAACGTGGACATGAAGACGGTGCCGGAGGGGCAGATGAAGGACATGCTTCTGGCCAGTTCCTACCTGCCCGGCTTCAAGAACGAAAAGCTGCACGGAAAGACCTATGTGGACGGCGGAGCCACGAACGTCCTTCCCATGGACGTGCTCCTGGAGCACGGCTATGAGAACCTGATTCTTCTGCGCATCTTTGGCGTGGGCCGGGAAAAGAAGGTCAATATTCCGGAGGGAGTCACCGTGGTGGAGATTGCTCCCCAGAAGAACCTGGGGAATACGCTCCAGTTCGACGCGGCCCGGAGCAGGCGGAACATGCGCCTGGGCTACTACGACGCGATGCGGGTGATCTACGGCCTGCAGGGGAAAATTTATTATGTTGAACAAACGCAGGAAGAGTGTTATTATTTAAAGCAATTGGTGCAGACGAAGGAAGAGACGAGGCGGAGGCTTCTGGAGGCCTATGAGCTGAATACAGAGGCGGCGCACGAGCTGCGGGAGTTCGTGGAGGTATTCCTGCCGCTTCTGGC
>CALWQJ010000170.1 GCA_944383645.1 uncultured Merdimonas sp. | reverse complement strand
AAAGGCCGGCAAATGATGAATGGCATGGCAGATTATAGAATGGCGGCTTGTGTCATAACAGTTGCACGGCTCGCTGCCGTGCAGACGTATATAAAGGGGAGAGATTATGGGAATCATCAGGTATATCAAGGAAGAGTTCCAGGTAATCACCGAGCGGGATCCGGCGATCAAGACCCCGGCGGAGGTACTTTTGTACCCCAGCTTCCGGGCGATCTTAAGCTACCGGCTGGCCCATAAGTGGTACCTGAAGGGACATTATTTCTGGGCCAGATGGCTGTCCCAGAGGACGGTGCGCAAAACCGGGATCGAGATCCATCCCGGAGCGACCATCGGGAAGGGACTGTTCATCGACCACGGCTCGGGCGTCATCATCGGCGAGACCACCATCATTGGCGACAATGTGACGCTCTACCAGGGCGTGACCCTGGGAGGCACGGGAAAGGAAAAAGGCAAGCGCCACCCGACCCTGGGCGACAACGTCATGGTCAGCGCGGGGGCCAAAATCCTGGGCTCCTTTACCATCGGCGAGAATTCGAAGATCGGCGCGGGCTCCGTGGTGCTGAAAGAAGTGCCCCCCAACTGTACGGTGGTGGGCGTTCCGGGACGCATCGTGAAGCGGGGCGACGTCAGAGTGCCGCGCAGCGACATGAACCAGGTGGATCTGCCTGATCCGGTGATGGACTGCCTGACCAGGCTGCAGCAGGAAAACGATACGCTGCGCGCCCAGGTGCTGGAGCTGGAAAGGACGAAGAAAAACAAAAAAGAGAAAAAGGAAAAGAAGGAGAAAAACCATGAAAATTTATAATACGCTTACCAAGAGAAAAGAAGATTTCATTCCCCTGGAGAAAGGAAAGGTAAAAATGTATGTCTGCGGGCCGACCGTTTACAATTTCATCCATATTGGAAACGCCCGCCCCATGATCGTGTTCGACACAGTGCGCCGTTACCTGGAGTACAAGGGCTACGACGTGAATTACGTGTCTAATTTCACAGACGTGGACGACAAGATCATCAAGAAAGCCAATGAGGAAGGCGTGTCCGCCCAGGAGATCTCCGAGCGCTATATCGCCGAGTGCAAAAAGGACATGGAGATGATGAACGTCAAGCCGGCGACCACCCATCCGAAGGCAACCCAGGAGATTCCGGGCATGATCGACATGATCCAGTCGCTGATTGACAAGGGCTACGCCTACGAGGTAAACGGAACCGTATACTTCCGCACACGGAAGTTCGCGCCCTACGGCAAGCTGTCCCACAAGAACCTGGACGATCTCCGGAGCGGGAACCGTTCCCTGCTGGTCTCCGGCGAGGACGAGAAGGAGGATCCCCTGGATTTCGTGCTCTGGAAGCCGAAGAAGGAGGGCGAGCCGGCCTGGCCGTCTCCCTGGGGCGAGGGCCGTCCCGGCTGGCACATCGAGTGCTCCGAGATGTCGAAAAAATACCTGGGCGAGCAGATCGACATCCATGCGGGCGGAGAGGATCTGATCTTCCCCCATCATGAAAACGAGATTGCCCAGAGCGAAGCCTGCAACGGAAAGGAATTTGCGAAATATTGGATGCACAACGCGTTCCTGAATATCGACAACCGGAAGATGTCCAAGTCCCTTGGCAACTTCTTTACCGTCCGCGAGATCAGTGAGAAATATGACCTGCAGGTGCTGCGCTTCTTCATGCTGAACGCCCATTACCGGAGCCCCTTAAACTTCAGCGCGGAGCTGATGCAGTCCTCCAAATCCGCCCTGGACCGGATCGTCACGGCGGCCGACAATCTGAAGCACCTGATCGAGGGTGCGAAGGCGGAAGGCATGTCGGAGAGCGAGCTGGCGCATTACGAGGCTTCCGAGGAGTATGTGAAGAAGTTCGAGGAGGCCATGGACGACGATTTCAATACGGCAGACGCCATTTCCGCCATCTTTGAGCTGGTGAAGTACCTGAATACCCATACGGGAGCGGAGAATTCCAGAGAATACCTGGAGAAATGCCTGGAACGGCTGAAAACCCTCTGCGACATCCTGGGTCTTGTGATTGAGAAGAAGGAGGAGCTTCTGGATGCGGACGTGGAGGCGCTGATCGCGGAGCGCCAGCAGGCCAGAAAGGAAAAGAATTTTGCGCGGGCAGACGAGATCCGCGCCGAGCTTCTCAAAAAGGGCATCGTGCTGGAGGATACGCGCGAGGGTGTGAAATGGAAAAGAGCGTAATGGATTTGATGGCGGCCATCCGGGAGGATTTTGGCCTCCCGGAAACGGATATCCGCACCTATTCCTCGCTGACGCTGGCCTATGTGGGGGATGCGGTCTATGAGCTGGTTATCCGCTCCCTGCTGACAGGGAAGGGAAACGCCCAGGTAAGCAGGCTCCATAAGCGGGCCAGCGCTCTGGTAAACGCCGGAGCCCAGGCGGAATCCCTGGAGCGGATCCGCGGGGAGCTTACGGAGGAGGAGCTGCATGTGTTCCGCCGGGGACGCAATGCCAATTCCGCCACTATGGCCCGCCACGCGGCCATGACAGATTACCGGAAGGCCACGGGCTTCGAGGCGCTGATGGGCTGGCTCTATCTGACGGGACAGACAGAGCGGCTGCTCGCTCTTGTCCGCCTGGGCCTGGAGGAGGAGACATGAGATATAAAGAACAGACCATAGAGGGAAGGAACGCGGTGCTGGAGGCGTTCCGCTCCGGGAAAACCATAGACAAGCTCTATATCCAGGACGGCTGCCAGGACGGCAGCATCAATACCATCAAGCGGGAAGCCCGCCGCCAGGACACGATTATCAATTATGTGGCGAAGGAACGCCTGGATCAGCTTTCCTCCACAGGGCACCACCAGGGCGTCATCGCCCAGGCCGCGGCCTATTCCTATGCGACGGTGGAGGAAATGCTGGAGGCAGCCAGGGAAAAGGGAGAGGATCCCTTTCTGATCCTGCTGGACGACATTGAGGATCCCCATAATCTGGGCGCGATCATCCGCACGGCCAATCTGGCCGGAGCCCACGGGGTGATTATCCCCAAAAGACGGGCGGCAGGGCTGACTGCAGTGGTGGCCCGGGCCTCCGCAGGCGCCATCAACTACACGCCGGTAGCCAAGGTGACGAATTTGACGACTGTGATCCGGGAGCTGAAGCAGCAGGGCTTCTGGTTCGTCTGCGCCGATATGGGCGGAGAGCTGATGTATGATTTGAATCTGACCGGGCCCATCGGCCTGGTGATTGGAAACGAAGGAGAGGGCGTCAGCCGCCTGGTGCGGGAGGCCTGCGATTTCACCGCCTCGATTCCCATGAAGGGCAATATCGATTCCCTGAACGCTTCCGTGGCGGCAGGCGTGCTGGCCTATGAGATAGTAAGGCAGAGGATGGGACGTCCCGCAAAGGGCTGAAGAAGATGTGTAAATTCAGAGAACTGACAGACGAAGAGCTGGTGGAGCGGATCCGGGCAGGGGAATCCTCCTGCATGGACGTTCTGATAGAGCGGTATAAGCGCCAGGTGCGCAACCAGGCCCGCACCCTTTACCTGATGGGCGGAGACAACGACGACCTGATACAGGAGGGGATGCTGGGGCTTTTCAAGGCGATCCGGGATTACAGGCCGCAGAAGGAGGCCTCCTTCGAGGCCTTTGCCAGGCTGTGCATCCTGCGGCAGCTATATACGGCGGTGCAGGCGGCGGGGCGTCAGAAGCACGCGCCGCTGAACAGCTATGTGGAGCTTTCCGATCAGCTGGACGCCCAGGAGGACGGTCCCCAGGGAAAGAGTCCGGAGGAGCTTCTGATCGACAGAGAAAATCTGGAGAGGCTCCGGACAGAAATCTGGACCGTCTTAAGCCCCATGGAGAAAAAAATCCTGCAGTCCTACCTGGACGGCGAAAGCTATACGGAGATAGCGTCCGGTCTGAACCGATCCCCCAAGTCCGTGGATAACGCGCTCCAGAGAATCCGTAGAAAATTAAAGAAATTTTTA
>CALWQJ010000169.1 GCA_944383645.1 uncultured Merdimonas sp. | reverse complement strand
TGCAGCCGGATTTTGTTCCAAAATCCGGCTCGCGGGCTTCGCCCTATGGAAGCTTTTGGACAGGGCATCCTGTGTGAGCAAGCTCCCTCGGATTCCCTGTCCAAAAACTTCCGCACGGCTCATTGCCAACGCGTAAAAAAAGGATGTCCCGCTGTGATGAATTTTACGGAAAATCCATCACAGGGAGACACCCTTTCTATTTCCGGTACCGGTAGACGGTCCGTCCGTTTTCCTTTTCTTCCGTAATCAGCCTCTGGCGGATCATATAGGGAAGAAGGGAATTTAAAAATGCTTTCGGATCTGTCACGGCGATCTGCTCGCTGGTAAAGGGAAGCTTCGCGCTTAGATCCTTTACCACAGGCTCCAGCTCCTCCAGGGCCAGCGGCCCTTTTTTCCGCAGGGCCCTGCGGATGGCCGACACGCCCTTGGAGGAAAGCAGGTTGGACAGATCCTGCTTCTGCCGCATGGCCCGCCACAGGCCCCATCCGTAGATGAGGGCTGTGGCGGCCGCGAACAGAAAGACATACGGGAGATAATGAAGTATCTGGCTCATGCTTCTCCTTTCCAGTGAATCAGACGGTTGTCGTGCAGGATCTCCAGATATTTTATCAGTCTGGAGAGAGATTTCTCCATACCCGGGAACCGCGCGTCCAGCTCCTTCGAGAGCTGGTGCACATCCTTCACGCCGTCGATGGCCAGCCAGACAAAGCTGCCATAGCCGTCCAGGCGGATATCGCTGACCCTGGGCCGGTGGAAAAATCTCTGCGCGATGCGGTGGTAGAAGCCCTTCCACTCGATGAACACCGTCACCATGCCGTCCCCGCCTGTCTGATACTCGATATCCGGCGCCTTCACCGGAATGAAATCCAGATAATTTCCCTTATCCTTCTTTTTCATGCTTTATTTATCCTTTTTCATGCAAAGCCAGCCAAGGCCCAGAAGCAGAGCCGCAAAGATAACAAGGCTCATAAACTGCGGCAGCCCGGCGTCAAAGGCGATATCCTTTTCAAGAACCGTCAGCACGGCCAGCAGGATTCCCACGATGCCCTCTCCGGCGATAAGTCCCGAGGTAAAGAGTACGCCCCGGTCCGTCCGCGCCTTCTTCTCCGCGTCCGTTCCCTTGATGCGCTCTACGATGAAGCGGACAGCGCCGCCCGCCATAATGCCTGCGCTCAGGCTAAAGGGCAGGTACATACCTACTGCGAAGGGCATGACCGGAACCTTCAGGATCTCCACCGCGATGGCGATAAATACGCCAGTCAGGATCAGGCCCCAGGGCAGATCCGCATTCATAATGCCCTCCACCAGCATCTTCATCATAGTCGCCTGGGCAGCCGGAAGATCCTCGCCGCCATAGCCCCATGCCTCATTCAGAAGGTAGAGCACGAAGCCTACCGCAAGGGCGGATACCACCACGCCGATGATCTCGCCGATCTGCTGCTTCTTCGGCGTAGCGCCTACGATAAAGCCAGTCTTTAAGTCCTGGGAGGTGTCTCCGGCGATGGCAGCCACGATACAGATGATGCCGCCGATGGCGATAGCGCCCACCATGCCTGTAGTTCCCACGGTTCCTGTAGCCTTCAGTACCAGTGTGGCAATGATCAGCGTCGCGATGGCCATACCGGATACCGGGTTATTGGAGGAACCGATAAGGCCCACCATACGGGAGGATACAGAGGCAAAGAAGAAGCCGAATACCACCACGATCAGAGCTCCAATGGGGCTCACCGGGAAGGTCGGGATCAGCCAGATGGCGATGACGATAGCCAGGATCACTCCCAGAAGAAGCGGCATCGGAAGATCCTGCTCCGTGCGGAGGGTATTGGCGTCATGCTTTTTCTTCATGCTGGCCATAGCCTGCCGGAAGGTGCGGATGATCAGCGGGAAGGTCTTGATAAGGCTTATCATTCCTCCTGCCGCCACGGCTCCCGCTCCGATGTACTTGATATAATTGCTCCAAAGCTCACTGGGTGTCAGAGTGGAAATCGGTTCCGTTCCCGGGAAGATAACCGCGTCTCCGCCAAACAGAGCGATGAGCGGCATCAGCACGAACCAGCTCAAGGTGCCGCCGGCGAACATATAGCTGGCAATCTTCGGCCCGCAGATGAAGCCCACGCCTGCTAGGGACGGCAGCACCTGGATGCCCAGCTGGGAACCGGCGTAGCCCTTGAAGGCGTAGCCAATCTCGCTGGGGAACAGCTTCAGGCCGTCCGCCAAAAACTTGTAAAATCCGGCGATGCCAAGGCCCGCGAATACGGTTCCGGCCTTCGCTCCGCCTTCCTCTCCTGCCAGAAGCACCTCCGCGCAGGCGGTTCCTTCCGGGAAGGGCAGGGTTCCGTGCTCCTCCACGATCAGGGCCTGCCGTAAGGGCACCATGAAGCAGACGCCCAGGACGCCGCCGAACAGGGCGATCAGGAAGATCGTCAGGATGCTCGGGAAGGCAATCTTTCCTTCCTCCGCCCACAGAAACAGGGCGGGGATGGTGAAAATCGCTCCTGCCGCCACAGACTCTCCTGCGGAGCCGATGGTCTGCACCATGTTGTTCTCAAGGATGGAATCCCGGCGGAGAATCACACGAATGATTCCCATGGAGACTACGGCGGCCGGAATGGACGCGGAGATCGTCATGCCGACAATCAGTCCGAGATAAGCATTCGCGGCGCCGAATACTACCGCCAGAAGAGCACCGATAAGAACAGAGGTCACCGTAAATTCCGGAACAATTTTCCCGGCCGGAATATACGGCTTGAATTCTGCGTTCTTGTCCATTTGAAAAATCTCTCCTTTTTCTTTATAATATTTTAACGCGACAAAGCAGATTATAGCATTTTCCCCAGATAAAAGGAAGGGAAAAATGCAGAATTATAGAATTCCTTTTGGAAAGCTGTCAAATCGCAGCCGGAACAGCCGCCGCTGCCGCCCGCACTGCCCTGCCGCCATCGAAATCAGGACTGGACTTTGATGTAGGATTATGTTAAGATAGGACGCGAATCTCAGAGAACAAAGGCGCCTGTTTTCCGGCCTGTCGGATTTATCCGAATGCGAACGCCGGGCAGGGGCTGTATTTATGAAGGAGGATTTTATGAGTCAGAAATCGACCGGACAGAGTCCGGCACAGTTTATCTTTCGTATTTTTCAGGGCGCGCTGATCGGCCTGGGCGCGGTGCTTCCCGGAATCTCCGGCGGAGTGCTGGGCGTCATCTTCGGCGTATACAAGCCGATTATGGAGCTGATCTCCCATCCCTTTGCCAACTTTAAGACCCACGTACCGAAGCTGATCCCTGTCTTTATCGGCGGAATCATCGGCTTCTTAGGCATCGCCAACCTGCTGGCGTTCTTCCTGGAGAAATATCCGGATCCGTCCGTCTGCCTGTTCATCGGCCTCATCGGAGGCATGCTGCCCTCCCTGTTCCGCGAGGCGGGAGAGCAGGGAAGAAGCAAGGGCTCCTGGATTTCCCTGGCAGTATGCATGATCGTCATCTTCGTGATCCTGAACGTGCTGAACATCGCCTCCGTGACCATCGAGCCGAACTTCTTCTGGTATCTGTTCTGCGGCTTCTGCCTGGCCTTAAGCGTCATCGCCCCGGGCATGAGCTTTTCTACCCTGCTGATGCCTCTTGGCCTGTACACGCCGTTCATCGACGGCATCGGCCACCTGGATTTCGCCATCCTGGTTCCCGGCGGCATCGGAGCGCTGCTGACCGTAATCATTCTGGCAAAGGCCATCAACGCCCTGTTCACCAACCACTACTCCATCGCCTTCCATGGCATCGTGGGCATCGTGATCGCCGCCACCGTCATGATCATTCCGTTCGCCAGCTTCGCGTCTTCCGTACAGAGCGCCCTGGTAAACGCAGTCTGCCTGATCGTGGGCGTCGTCTTCGCCCTGCTGCTTGATAAATTCAACAGCAAGGTAGAGGTGCCGGAGGTATAAAAGGAGGCGATCCCGCAGAATCCGGGCTTTCTCAAAGCCGGAATCCTCT
>CALWQJ010000168.1 GCA_944383645.1 uncultured Merdimonas sp. | reverse complement strand
GGGCAAATCCAATAGAACAGGAGAGAATTATGAAGGTAGAAGAATTACAGGCTTATGAGCTTTTAGAAAAGCGCGGGATCGCGGAGCTTGCTTCCACGGGCTTTTACCTGAAGCATAAGAAGACGGGCGCGCGGGTCTGCCTGCTTTCCAATGAGGACAGCAACAAGGTATTTTACATCGGATTTCGGACGCCAGCGCCGGACGACACCGGCGTACCGCATATCATGGAGCATTCGGTGCTCTGCGGCTCCAGGGAGTTTCCGGTGAAGGATCCCTTTGTGGAGCTGGCCAAGGGTTCTTTAAATACATTCCTGAACGCCATGACGTATCCGGATAAGACCGTGTATCCGGTGGCCAGCTGCAATGACAAGGATTTTCAGAACCTGATCCATGTCTATATGGACGCGGTGTTTTATCCGAATATTTATGAGAAAGAAGAGATCTTCCGCCAGGAAGGCTGGCACTACGAGATGGAGTCGGAGGACGGGGAGCTGACCCTGAACGGCGTGGTTTACAATGAGATGAAGGGCGCCTTCTCCTCGCCGGAGGGCGTGCTGGAGCGGGAGGTGCTGGCCTCCCTTTACCCGGATACCACCTATGCGAATGAGTCCGGCGGGGATCCGGAAAGGATCCCGGAGCTTTCCTGGGAGGCATTCCTGGATTTCCACAGGCGCTATTACCATCCGTCCAACAGCTACATTTTCCTCTATGGAGACTGCGATATGGCGGAGAAGCTGGCCTGGCTGGATGAAAATTATCTGTCCCATTTTGACAGGCTGGAGATCGACTCCGAGGTCCGCACGCAGGCACCCTTTACGAAGATGAGGGAAATCGTGAAGGAGTATTCCGTCTCTGAGGAGGAGAGCGAGGAGGACAATACCTACCTTTCCTGGAATAAGTCCGTGGGAGATACCCTGGATGAGAAGCTGTATCTGGGCATGCAGGTGCTGGAGTATGTGCTTCTGACCATGCCGGGGGCGCCTCTTAAGCAGGCCCTTCTGGACGCGGGAATCGGCCATGATATCATGAGTTCCTATGACAATGGCGTGAAGCAGCCCATCTTTTCTATCATCGCGAAGAATGCCAATGAGGCTCAGAAGGGAACCTTCGTGCGGACCATTGAGACAGAGCTGGCCCGCCTGGTAAGCGAAGGTCTGGATGAGAAGGCTCTGCGGGCAGGCATCAATTACTTTGAGTTCCGCTACCGGGAGGCTGATTTCGGAAACTATCCGGCAGGGCTGATGTACGGCCTGCAGGCCTTCGACAGCTGGCTTTATCAGGACGATTCCGTATTTCTGCACCTGGAGGCCCTGGACACCTTCGCTTTCCTGAAGGAGCAGGCGGCAGAGGGTTATTTTGAAGGGCTGATTACAAAATATCTGCTGGAGAACCCCCATGGCTCTCTGGTGATCATCCGTCCGAAGCGGGGGCTGACGGCAGAGCAGGACGAGGCGCTTAAGAAAAAGCTGGCGGCTTATAAGGAAAGCCTGACTGCGGAAGAACGGACAGGGATTGTGGAATTCACAAGGCATCTGAAGGAGTACCAGAGCGAGCCCTCGCCTCAGGAGGAGCTGGAGAAAATCCCGCTTCTCGAGCGGGAGGACATCGGAAAGGAGGCCCTGCCCTTCCAGAACGAGGAGCTTACGGCGGGTGAGGCAAAGCTGGTGTACCACGATCTCTTTACAAACGGCATCGGCTATGTGAGCCTGATTTTCCGGGCGGGAGGAATTCCGGTGGAGCTGGTTCCCTATCTGGGGCTTTTAAAAGCAGTGCTCGGGAAGGTGGACACGGAGCATTATACCTACGGAGAGTTTGCCAAGGAGCTGAACCTGCACACCGGCGGCATCCACTGCAGCGTAGGAAGCTACGACGCTGTGGACGGAGAGGATAGCTTCACCCCGGTCTTCGAGGTTCACAGCAAGGCGCTGTACGAGGAGCAGGAGACGGCGTTTTCCATGCTGCGGGAGATGCTGATGACTTCGAAGACGGACGATGCCAAACGGTTGCGGGAGATCATCGCGGAGACAAAATCAAGGCTGCAGATGGCCTTCCAGACGTCGGGCCATTCCATGGCGGCTCTGCGGGCCATGTCCTATTTCTCCGGAAGCGCGGAATTTTCCGACATGACGGGAGGCGTGGACTTCTACCGCTTCATTGAGGAGCTGGACGCCCAGTTTGAAAAGAAGCAGCCGGAGATTTCCGAAAAGCTCTTGGAGCTTATGGACTTCCTGTTCCGGCCGGAGAACCTGGTCGTAAGCTGTACGGCAGAGAGAAAGAGCCTGGAAGGGCTGACGGAGCAGGTGGAGAAGCTAAGCCTTACGCTTCACAGAGGCGGAAAGAAAGCCGTAGCCTGGAGCGTAAAGCCGGAGAAGAAAAACGAGGGCTTAAAGACCTCCGCCCAGATTCAGTACGTGTGCCGGGCAGGTAATTTCCGGGCCGCAGGACTGCCCTACACGGGAGCGCTCAAGGTTCTGCGGACGATTATGAGCTACGACTATCTCTGGAACAATATCCGTGTCAAGGGCGGAGCCTACGGCTGCATGAACAACTACGCCCGCACCGGAAACGCTTATCTGGTGTCCTACCGGGATCCGAACCTGGAAAAGACGAATGAGATCTTTGAAAAGAGCGTGGATTACACCGAGAGCTTCGACGTGTCTGAGCGGGATATGACAAAATATATTATCGGAACCGTCAGCTCCATGGACACGCCGCTTACCCCGAACGCGAAGGGCGCCCGCTCCATGAGCGCCTGGATGACGGGGCTTACGCCAGAAGACGTGCAGAAGGAGCGGGACGAGGTGCTCTCCTGCGGATGCGAAGAGATACGGGCGCTGGCGCCGTATCTGAAGGCGGTTCTTGAGCAGGACTGCATCTGCGTCATTGGAAACGAGAAGAAGCTGGAGGAGCAAAAGGAGCTGTTCGACAGGGTGGAGAGCCTGTTTCATTAAGAAAGGATAACCTATGGAACAAATGCAGAAATCCGGCTTTGCCACGCTGATTGGCAGGCCGAATGTGGGAAAATCGACGCTGATGAACCAGCTTATCGGACAGAAAATCGCGATTACCTCCAATAAGCCCCAGACCACGCGGAACCGGATCCAGACGGTCTATACCTGCGGGGAGGGACAGATCGTATTTCTGGATACGCCCGGCATCCACAAGGCGAAAAACAAGCTGGGCGAATATATGGTGAATGTGGCGGAGCGGACGCTTCGGGAGGTGGACGTCATCCTCTGGCTGGTGGAGCCGACCACCTTCATCGGGGCCGGGGAGCGCCATATTGCGGAGCAGCTTCAGAAGGCGCACACGCCGGTGATTCTGGTCATCAACAAGATTGACACGGTAAAAAGAGAAGAGATCCTGCTGTTCATCGACACCTACCGGAAGCTGTATGATTTCGACGAGATTGTGCCGGTATCCGCGCTGAATGGGGACAACACGGACACGCTGATTGAGCAGATTTTCAAATACCTCCCTTACGGGCCGCGGTTTTATGACGAGGATACGGTGACGGATCAGCCCATGCGCCAGATTGTGGCCGAGCTTATCCGGGAAAAGGCCCTGCGCTGCCTAAGCGACGAGATTCCCCACGGAATCGCCGTCTCCATCGACCGGATGAAGGAGCGGGGTAATGGGAAGGTCTGCGACATCGAGGCGACGATTATCTGCGAGCGGGATTCCCACAAGGGGATCATCATCGGAAAGCAGGGAGCGATGCTCAAAAAAATCGGCAGCGCGGCCCGCTATGAGATTGAGCAGATGATGGAAGAGAAGGTGAACCTCCAGCTCTGGGTCAAGGTAAAGAAGGACTGGCGGGACAGCGATTTTCTCATCAAGAATTTTGGCTATGACAAAAAGGACTTTGACTCGTAACAACGTGACAGGTAAGAGCGCAGGAAGCGCCGGATCTTCCGGGGCGGAGCGGCTTTGGACGTTTTGTCAAGGCCCTGCCGCCTGGTAGTTTTTTCGCAGGATAAGAACCGCCTTTCCGGGCATTCTAACGAAGAAGGGATCATGGAGAAGAGATCCGGATCAAAATCGGGAAGAGCAGGGGCGAAGAGACGGATGGTAGGAAAGGCATGGGAACAATTCGAGCTGACTGGCGCGGTGGAGGACTACCTGCGGTACAGAGGGCTCGACTGGAGAGAGGAAAAGGGACTTTGCGCGTCAGGCAGGGCTTCCGGAG
>CALWQJ010000167.1 GCA_944383645.1 uncultured Merdimonas sp. | reverse complement strand
CCAAGAATCATGAAGGAGATGATAAGGCCGTACAGAGCGATACCTTCGGCCATGGCTACGAAGATCATGGACTTACCGAAGATGCTCTGATCCTCGCTGATAGCTCCCAGAGCCGCGCTGGCGGAGGATGCTACCGCGATACCGGAGCCGATACCGGAAAGGCTCGTCGCCAGGGCCGCCGCGATATAGCCAAGTCCGGAGGACAGGCCGCCAGCCGCCGCGCCGGAGGCCGCTACGTCTGCCGCCGCCTCAGCTGCCTGTACGCTGCCTGCGCCGCCCAAGGACAGGATAGAAGCCAGAGCCAGAGTTCCAAAGAAGAAGAAGCAGTTGCACGCCAGCGATCTCTTATAACGCTTACGGCTCTTCTCTCCCAGGAAATATGCGCCAAAAGGAACGATAATGCTTAAGATCAATGCTGCAACTAATAATACTCTCACTACCATAGACATTTCATTTTCCTCCTAAATTCACTTTTGTAATGTGCTTGCTTTCTTATATTTATTTTTTCATTTCATAAGGGCGGAACGCATGTCCCGTTCCCTTATAGAAACGGCTGAACAGCTCATAGTACTCAAGCCTCAGCACCTGGATGCCGACGATCAGACCCTCCATGGCGCACACGAACGCGTTTCCAAGGACGATGATCAGCCAGTTGCCGCTACCGCCCTCCGTAAAGCCGGCCAGCATCAGCACCACCTCCATCATGGCCGCATGGCTGACCGCAAAGGCGCCGATACGGACGAAGGAAAGCGTATTGGAAAAGAAGCTTAACAGTACCTCAAACATCTCGAAGAAGGTCTGCACCAGATACATCGGGATGCCGTCGTCGAATTTCGCCTTTTTCTTCTCAAGCCAGGCGCCCAGGGGCTCCTTGAAGGCCATGGCCAGAAGAGGCAGACCCAGGATAATCACCAGGATAGCCGCGCCCGGCAGGGTATGGCCGCTCATGACCAGAATCAGGCTTGCCACCAGGAAGCCGTAGAACAGGAAGCCCGCCACGCCGTTCGTATCGAACCAGGTCCCTTCCGCGTCATGGTTGCGCACACAGACAATGATGTGCAGAATCATGGCCGTCAGGATCAGGAACATGCCAAAGACGATGGCCACCACGAATACCGTGTTCATCTGTCCGATGACCGGCAGGGTCATCATGGCCTCCTTGGGCTTCAGCCAGATATGCTTGATCAGCGTATCCTCGAAGCCGAAGAAGCTTCCGTACATAAAGCCGAAGAACGTGGAAAATACGCCCGCGCTGGCGATGATCGCCGCCAGGTCCATGCCCTTCTTTTTATAAAGGAAGAGGCCGCCCAGCAGAAGCACCAGTCCCTGGCCCACGTCTCCGAACATGGCGCCGAAGATGAACGCATAGGTCAGAGCCACGAACATAGTCGGGTCCAGCTCATTGTAGGCCGGAAGGCCATACATCTTCACATACATTTCAAAAGGCCGGAAGACCTTCGGATTCTTTAGCTTCGTAGGCGGTGTGCTGAAAATGTTGTCATGATCGTCCTCCACCACCACGAAGGTCTTCTCGTCGTCTTCGATCTCCTTCTGGAAGGCGTCCGCCTGTTTTTCCGGCATCCAGCCGCAGAGAATGTAGAAGACGTTGTCCTTCTCCTTGGTCAGAGCGGCGAATTTGCGGATATCGAAGCTTGCGGACCGCTTCTCCAGGAACTGCATGGCTCCCGCCAGCTCATCCGTCTGCTCCGCCGTCACAGAGGCAATCCTCTGATCAAGCTCCTCCAGCTGCCGATCCAGATCCGCGATCCTCTCCTCCAGGGCCTGCCGGGCCTGGCTGGGCGTGCCATCATACTCGTCCGGCAGAAAGATATGCTCAAAATGCATGGAGGCATAGACCGCGTCAATCTGATCTGCCATGGACGCCGGGACGAAATACACGCCCCACACATACTCCTCATCGCTGCTGCATTTATAAAAAATCGTATCCAGCGTGTCGTAGACGTACCGCTCAAACTTGTCGAAATACTCATTGGAAATCCTTCCGAAGCGGTACTTCACATAGCGGAACCCAAGAAGCCTGTGAACCTCAAACTTCAGGCCCAGAAACGGCTCGATATTCTCCAGGGATTTTACGGTCTTCTCCCTCTCCTCTGAAAGCTCTGCCCGCTGGCCGCGCAGCTCTGTCAGATGACCTTCCGCTTCCTCCAGGATGCTCTGCGCCTTTTCCGGCGTCATATCCGGATATTCCTTTTCCGTCTTAAGCTCTGCAGGGAGATATTCCTTTGCCTGCCGGATAATCTCCTCATAGGGGTTTTTATCCGTGTAGGCCCTCAAATCCCGCACTGTCTTAAGCTCCGTCAGGGCGTTTTCCAGCTGGAACTCATATCTGGAAAGATACTGACCGGCCATGCGTTCAATATCATCCTTGGGCCCTGTGATGCTTAAGAACTTCATCTTAACTATCACTTCCTGCTACCTCCTCTGTTCTGTGCCCGTGCTCACATCCGCGTATTTCAGCGTCTCCTCCGCCGGAAGGCCGTACCGGACGCCCTCCAGCACTGTGATCAGCCTGTCCAGCTCCCTTTCCTTATCAAAAAGGTAACCGGTGATCACTGCCATCGAGTACGGGTTGCTGCGTTTTTCTTCCCCATATATTTTCCGGATAATCTGATTGTAGATGCTTTCCAGCTTTTCGCCGTCCAGCCCCAGAAATCTTCTCCCGTAATAGGTCTTCCGGACCGTCTCCTCCAGCTCCCTCTCGTCCGCCGCCGTCACCAGGCTTCGGATCTCTCCGTCGTGCAGGCGGTAGGTAATCGGGATCAGAAACGCGTAGATGGACGCCTCGCTCAGCTGGTAATACTTCTTTGCCCGGTAAATCCACATCATATTCAAAAGGTCGATCCGGCTCCCCAGGCTTCTGGTCAGAAGCTCCAGATCCTTTCCTTTTAAAAGCTTATCCTTCTGCTTCCATATCATGGAAAAATAATAGAGATCCAGCGTCATCTCGTAATCGAAAAGCTTTGGATCCTCCGCCTTCTCCAGCTTCTCAAGGACCCGGTAATACTGCGTGCCCTTCAGTGCCTCCAGAATCTCCGGAATCGTCACCGCGTCCGCCAGCTTATCCAGAGGAATATCCGTAAAGCGCTGGCGCATGCTGCGAAGCTCCTTTTTCTCAGCCGTCCGGTCCCCATGGTTGAAGGCCCGCCGGAACGCCCGTTTGAGGCCTGCGATCTCAAACTTGCTGAAGTACAGCTTTAAGACGCTTTTCTGGCCCCGGTCGCAGAAGCGGTAGATCTTCGTAAAATCATAGTACAGCGTCCCCTCCAGAAGCCTCTCAATCTCCCCGCGGTGCAGCTGGTTCTCATCCCTGCCGTCAAACAGGGCTGCATACGCCGGAATCCTTTTCAGATACGCCACTGCCTGAGGCACGCTGCCCGCCTCCGCCAGCCGGCGGTAGTCCTCTGCTTTCAGAAGATGGCTCTCCATGGCCCGCAGCTTCGTGGCAATGGCGCTGTATTTCATCAGATCGCCCATGCCTTACTCTCCTGTCAGTTTGCGAAATATCTCCTCAGCCAGCTTCTCGTGATTCTGGCTGTACTCCTGCTCTATGGCGTTCAGTTCACGCTCCGTCTCGATCTTCATCTTCAGAAGCTCGTTCTCCGCCTCAGCTTTCAGCTTCTCATTCAGACTCTTCAGCTTTTCCTGAGTCTCGGCCTCCAGCTGTGCGTCAAAGGCCTTTGTCTTCGCCTCATACTCCGCGGCGATTTTCTTTTTCTCCTCCGCCGCCTGCTCTTCCAGCGAGACAGCCGCATCTTCTATCTCAGAAAGCCGGCCAAGCACCGTTTCCATCTGCTCCATGCGTGTTCCTCCTGTCTGCGTGTATAGTTCTAATTATAACTTTAAATCTCAATTATACTATAACTTTTTTGTGCAAAAAGCTATAGTCAAAATGCCAAAAAAGTTTTTCCTTCTTTCGAGGTTTCTCTACATTTATTACATACAGGCTTTTTTCCCGGTTTTCCGCGCTCTCCGCACGTGCAGCCAGAACATCACCCTCCTGGCCGCAGGCTGAGCCACCAGCGCTTCCACAAAAAATGCTATGGTAAAATTGCGGGGCCATTTATAAAAGAATCCCTGAATAGGTTCCAACGTAACCGAGCGCGTTCCAATCCAGGTTCCCAGCACTGTCAGCAGAATCGACATTAAAAATACCGTGCACAATATATTGATCGTGACGCTGGCACGGAAACTGTCGTCCTTCGAAACGAACGCCGCTGTCAGCTTTTCA
>CALWQJ010000166.1 GCA_944383645.1 uncultured Merdimonas sp. | reverse complement strand
CCTCATATACTTTCTTTTTCAGTTCCTCTAACATTTTCGTTCTCCTTCCTGACCGGGGCCGCCGGTCCAGCTCTTTTTCCGTCAGCCGGAGCCGCCCGCAGGCGGCCGTCAGCCTTATCAATCGTCTGTCTTCTGATCCAGAAGCTTTCTCATGGCGCTGCAGGCAAAGCGAAGATCGCCCTTCCAGTCCTCCTTGCCCAGATACCAGAATTCCGTCACAAAACGGCGCACGCCGATTTCCCAGGCGGTGTCGATCATGGCCGGGAAATCTACCTGGCCCTCTCCGTACATCATGTCACGGAACTTGCCGGGCACAGTTTCCTTCAGGTGCATGGCTACCACGTGGCCGGCGCAGCTGCGCAGATCCTCCAGCACGTCCGCGCCGTAGGTGATGGCCGCGTTGTTAATATTGCCGCTGTCCGGGTAAACGTTCAGGTACACCGAGCCTACCTCGTCCACATACTTCATGGATTTGCCGCAGGTGTTCATGAACTCCGTCTCCATGGTCTCAAAGCCCATAAGGACGCCGGCTCTCGCCGCCATGCGGACTGCCTTTTTCAGATTCTCTCCGAAGCGGGCTACCGTCTCCGGAGTAGACTCGTCGTAGTATACATCATAGCCGGCCAGCTGGATGATGCGCACGCCCAGGTCGTCCGCCAGCTGGATGGCCTTTTCCATAATCTCCATGCCGCGGGCACAGGTGGCGGGATCGCTGCTTCCGATGGGGTATTTGCGGTGGCCGGACAGACACATGCTGCGGACCGGGATTCCCACCTCATACATGGTCTTTACCAGGTCCAGGCGCTCTTCCTTCGTCCAGTCCAGACGGGCAAGCTTGGCGTCCGTCTCATCGATGCTGATTTCCACGAAATCATAGCCCGCTTCCTTAGCGGCCTCCAGCTTTTCCCTCCAGGTCAGGGTATTCGGCATCGCCTTCTCATATAAACCAATGGTATATGCTTTCATACTGTTTCCTTTCTTGCGGCCCGGGCGGGCCGCTGCTTTCTGTCTACAGGCTCTCGATCTCGTAGAATGCGATCTGGTTAATCTCGCGGTTCGTGGATACCAGGCCCACCTTGCCGTTCTTATCGTACACGCGGACGTTGGCCGGTCCTACATCGTGATCCAGGACCTCCATCACATAGTCGCTGCCATCATAGGTGCAGGCCAGAAGATCCCGCTCTGCCTTGCGGTGTCCGATGATCGCCACGCCCTTGCCGAAGATTTCCGCGCCCCAGATGCCGTGTGCAAATTCGTAAGGCTTGTCAAAGGTCTTGATGCAGGTATATTTTCCATCCACCTTCTTGTAAATCTTAATGATCTCGCCGTGGAAGGGAGTCATCACCAGCATCTCCAGCTCTCCGTCTCCGTCGAAATCCGCGAAGGTCATATCGCTGGCCGCATCCTCCGTCAGAGTCTCCACGGTCCACTCGCCGCCCTTTTCCGCCGGCGGAACTACCTTGAAGATTCCGTTGTCGGCAGCTACGGCAGCCCACACGCTTCCGTTCTCCTCCACGCGGCAGTAGCCGTGGTTCTTCAGAAGGCCGTCCTTCAGAACCGTCAGCTCGATCGGGTGCTCCTCATCGACGCCGCTTAAATCCTCCGGCAGCACGCCGACCCAGATCTTGCCCGGAAATCTCCAGTCGTCCTTGTATTCGTGATCGGATTTCAGCGCGCAGGCGATAAGATAATTCACGCCGCCGCTGGTCAGAATGTCAAAACGGTGTACGAAAGGCAGGTCCACCAGGGTCTTTACCTCCCAGTCGTTCTTTGCCTTCGGAGTCACCAGAACAATCTTCGCTTCCTTGGAATCATTCGGGGAATAGAATTTGTGGGTCGCCAGGAACTGTCCGTTGCTTCCCGGAACCTGCACCATGCTCATGGTTCCGCCCGGCTCGTCCCAGACGGTCTCCTCCAGGTTGCCGTCCAGGTCAAACAGAAGGCACTTGTTCACCTTCTCTGCCGCAATCAGAATGTGCTCCGCTCCGTTGTAGGTCAGCGGACTGATCGCGTAGCATTTTTCCAGTTCATGTGTCTTTATCTTATTTACCTTCATTTTCGTCTCCTAATCTACCTGGTAAACCCAGGTCCCGATTTCGCGAAAGCGCCGGACCATATCGGCCGGAGCGTCCGCATCGGTAATAATATTTTCTATCTTTTCCGGCGGGCAGGACACGCTTCCGATTTTCTCTCCGAGCTTGGAGCTGTCCGCAAGGATATAGGAAGAGCCGGTCACGCGCTGAAACATCAGCTGATTTAAGGTGACCTCGCTGACCATCTCCGTCGTCATTCCCACCTCAGGACTTATGCCGCTGCAGCCCATGAAGCTCTTTTTGGCCGTGACCTGCGCCAGATTATTTCGCGTAAAATCGCCGACCATGGCTCCCTTCATATAGCGCAGCTCGCCTCCCAGCAGAATGATCGTCGCCTGGGACGGATTTTCCTCATTGATAATGTTCCCATTATTGGTAATGATCGTCACCCGGCGGCTGGTAATGTATTTTACCATGGCCAAGGCCGTGGAGCTGGTATTGATGAAAATGCTGTCCCTGTCTTCCACCAGACTGGCCGCGTAACGGGCTATCTTTTCCTTGCGGAGCTCCCTGCTGTTCTTCCTGCTTTCCTCCGCCTCTCCAGTCCTTGCGCCCCCGTAAAAGCGCTCCAGAAGCTTATGCTCCTCCAGGTACTGCAGGTCCCGGCGGATCGTCAGCGGCGACACCTGAAGCTGTTCGGCAAGCGCGGTGACTGTCACGTCTCCTTCGCTGCGGACAGTCTCCAGGATTTTCTCCCTCCGGCTGTTTACAATCGAACGGCTTGCTTTCATGTCGCTCCTTCCTGTTCAGGACTTCCGGGGAAGTCCCTCCTCATCTAATATCTGATAAAAAAGGTTCTTCCTCAGGCCTTCCGGACCTGAGGAAGAACCCTCCTTATTCTGCCTTTTAGTTCAGCTCTACTCCAGATGCTTTCAGCTTCTCTTCCATCTCAGCCTGAGACATTACGTTCTTCAGACCGATTACATGTACGCCCTTCGCCTCAGCCTCCTTGAACATGGAGATGAAGTTCAGCGGGCAGAATACTACGTCGAACTGTGTAGCAGCGCTCTTTCCCTCGGACAGAGAGCAGTGATGCAGCTTTCCTACCTTTACGTTCAGGGACTTGATCACCTTCTCAGCGGTCATCTTCATCATCAGACTTGTTCCCGCGCCGTTTGCGCAGCATACCAGAATATTCAGCATCTCTTTTTCCTCCAATACTGTTAAGATAGATTTTAAAACGGTTTATTCAGCCTTTTTAGCCTTAAGCTCCTTGTAAGCCTCCCAGTCCTCGGTCATCAGGAAGTAGCCATCCTTGTCCAGTCTGTACTGAATCTGCGGAATCGCGATCAGAGCAATGATAACGATTGCCAGTCCAGCGTAGCTTAAGTACTTCATCAGAACTGTGAATACCGGCCATACAATTGCCCAGTCCCACATGCCAAGGTATCCTCCGTATGCAGCCATGCCTACCCAGCTTGCGATGAACGCAGAACCAAATACCTGGCACAGACCAGAGATGAACGGCAGCACAATCGCAGCCTTCAAACCGCCTCTGTTATTAGCATACACCGCGATGGTCGCGTTGTCAAAGAAAACAGGCACGAAGCCAGCGATTACAAGCACCGGGCTCTTTAAGAGAATCAGAGCGCCGATGGCCAGGAACTGTCCCACAGCGCCTGCCAGGAAACCGATGGGCACCGCGTTCGGAGAACCGAAGCCGTAAGATACCGCACAGTCAACCGCCGGAATGGAGCCAGGCAGCAGCTTGTTCGCGATACCCTGGAAGGAATTGGTCAGCTCTGTTACGAAGGTACGAACGCCCAGCTGCAGGATTGCCAGATATACGGCAAAGTTCAGACAGGTCGTCAGAATGTAGAACAGAAAGCTTGCGCCCTCAGCCAGGAAGCCAGCCTCGGTCAGGTAATCGCGTCCCAGCAGCAGCAGAATGATTCCGAAGAACAGCGTCATCAGAAGGGCGGTACATACCATGTTCTCGTTGAAGATGGACATGAAGCCCGGAAGCTCGATATCCTCGATCTTTCTGGAAGCCTTCTTACCCTTCTTCACGTCATGCTCATGCCACTTTCCGGCGATCCAGGAGAACAGAGCCACGCCCATGATCTGCTGATGTCCCAGACAGAAGCCTGCGCCGTCGGTCAGCTCCTGGGTCGGCTTGATGGTCAGGTTGGAGCCTACGGCCCAGTACAGTCCAAG
>CALWQJ010000165.1 GCA_944383645.1 uncultured Merdimonas sp. | reverse complement strand
CGCCGGAAGCCGGGGTCGGTAAACAACACCTTCGGAATCCGGTAAAAGGTATATTGTTCTGCCTCCGTTCCGTAAAAGTAATCCAATGCACCCGGCTCGGCCATGTTTTCACCCCCTTTTCTCTCAGACCGGCAAAACAAAAGGCGCTGCCCGAAAGCAACACCTTTTGAAGTGAGCGCCGTCCGAAAACGGCGTATTTATAAAATTTTTCAAATCATTTGAAAATGCTTTAATGCGTCCATAATCGCTGCCTCTTTCTCTGGCGGGCACTGCGGTACTTTCGCATCTTCCTTTTTGGATACGTTATAATTTTTTCTTTCGATGATTCCACACTTTCTTTTTATCTGAGCGATATAAAGCTGGCTTACTTTTAGTCCGTACTTGTTCAAAACATAGGCTTTGATTTCATCGTAGGTTGCTTTACTTTCCGCCGCCGTTAAATCCAACTCATCCATCTTAAGTTCTATTTCGATATGATGGTCGACTTTGAGTTTGGACAATAATACTACCGTCTCCACCCCGCCGGTGTGGGGGAACATGTCCACAGGCTGCACCCGCTGCAGCGCATACCGGCCGTCCGCGCAGAGGATTTTCAGGTCCCGGGCCAGGGTCGCCGGGTCGCAGCTTACGTAGACGATGCGCTCCGGCTCCATGCGCAGCATCGTCTGCAGGCAGGCCGCGTCGCAGCCCTTCCGGGGCGGATCGACGACGATGACGTCGGCCCGGATGCCTTCCTTTTCGTATTTTTCCGGCAGGACTTCTTCTGCCTTTCCCAGGTAAAATTCCACATTGGAGATGCCGTTCAGCGCCGCGTTGCGCCGGGCGTCCTCCACGGCCTGGGGAACGATCTCCACGCCGTACACCTGCCCTGCGCTCTTCGCCAGGAAGAGGGAAATGGTGCCGATGCCGCAGTAGAGCTCCCAGACGGTCTCGCCGCCTGTCAGTCCCGCGTATTCAAGGGCGGTCCGGTAGAGCTTCTCTGTCTGGGCCGGATTCACCTGATAGAAGGAAAGAGGTGAGATCTGGTAGCGGATGCCGCCGATCTGATCGGTGATATAGGTCTGTCCCCGGACCGGAATCACTTCCTCCCCGAGGATTACATTCGTGTTTTTCTGATTGACGTTCAGGGAAAAGCTGGTCATGCCCGGAATGGCAAAGAGGCGGTCCGCCAGCTCCTCCACATAAGGAAAACGCCTGCCGTTGATGACCAGGCAGACCATCAGCTCGCCTGTGGCGAAGGCCTTGCGAAGCAGCGCGTGGCGCAAAAGTCCCTTTCCCGTCGTCTCATCGTAGGGCTCGATGCCTTTTTCCCTCATGAAGTCCAGAATCGTCTCCAGGATCTCTTTATTTTCCGGCACGCCGATGGCGCAGTCCGTGCCCGGCACAATCGTGTGGGTGCGGCCCGCGTAAAAGCCGGTGACGATGCGCCCCTCCCGATCTCTTCCGAAGGGGAACTGGGCCTTGTTCCGGTAGTGATAGGGTTCCTCCATGCCGAGGACAGGCAGGACGGGCGGGTCTGAAAAGCCGCCGATCCGGATCAGATCCTGGCGCACCTTATTTTCCTTGTATTCCAGCTGCTTTTCATAGGAAAGTGCCTGAATCTGACAGCCGCCGCAGCTCCTGTGCAAAGGACAGCGGGGCTTCGTCCGGTACGGCGAGGCCTCGAGAAGCTCTTCCAGGCGGGCGTAGGCGTAGGTCTTTTTCACCTTGGTCAGCCGCACCCGGGCCGTATCTCCCGGAAGGGCGTCCTTGACAAAAAGAGGGTATCCGTCGATTTTCCCGATGCCCTCTCCTGCGTTTCCCATAGTTTCAATTTTTATCTCAAGCAGATCATTTTTCTTCAAGCTCCGGCCTCCGTTCATCCTTCTGTCGTCCGGCGCAGATTCGACTCGAAGAGACGGTTGTAGCCCAGCCATCCCTGGTTCTGTCCGGCGGATTTGAAAATCTCCTTCAGCGTCTCCATCTTGGCGTCCGTATTGTCCGCCAGGTTGAGCGCCATGGCCTCGGCGAGAGCCGGCTTTTTGGGCGATCCGTACTCCAGCTCGCCGTGATGGGCCAGAATGCAGTGCTTCAGCTCATTTTCCAGCTTCTTTGGAAAACCGGCGATCCTCCGGGCGCGCTCTCCTACCATCTCGCTGCCCATGGCAATGTGGCCCAGGAGCTGTCCCTCGTCTGTGTAATCATTTTCCGGGAAATCGGAAAGCTCATACACCTTTCCGATGTCGTGGCACATAGCCGCCGTGTAAAGCAGGTCCCGGTTCAGGAAGGGATACGCCTTCGTATAGTATTCGCAGAGCCGGCAGACGCTTAAGGTATGCTCCAGAAGGCCGCCCACAAAGCTGTGGTGTACCGTCTTCGCCGCGGAATGGAACTTAAAGGCCTTCACAAACTCCGCGTCGTCCACAAACAGATCCTTCAGAAGGGCCCGCAGATGGGGCTCCTTCACCTGGTTCGCGTAATTCATCAGTTCCCGGTACATGACCTCGATGTCGTATTCGCTGACCGGCAGGTAATCCGCCGGATCATACTCGCCCTCCCGGGCCTTGCGCGCCCGCTTCACATTCAGCTGCAAGGCTCCCTGAAAGGTGGTGGCCTCCGCCACGATCTCCACGTAATCCAGCGCTCCGAACTCCTCGATGCCCTGGGAATTCGGGTCCCAGATCTTGGCGTCCGCCTGGCCCGTCTTGTCCTGCAGAATCATATTTTCATAAGGCTTGCCGTTCTTGGTCACGGCCGCCTGCCGCTGTTTGCACAGATAAATTCCGGAAACGCGCTCGCCCTCCCGGATACTCTCGATATATTTCATCTTCACTTTTCTCTCCTCATTTTCCGTCTGTCACTACAGCGCGTCCACCGTCACGCTGCACTCGATTTCCTTATAGCCTTCCCTGCCCTGGCGCATAACGATCACGCGGATCGCCTGCTGCCTGGAAAACTTCAGCAGCATTTCCTGAATCTGAGACAGGGAGGCGATCTCCCGGCCGTTGATCTCCGTGATGATGTCTCCGGCCTGTATGCCGCTGGCCAGCGCCGGGGAGTCCGGCTCCACGCTGGCCACATATACGCCCGCCGGAATATTCTGAAGGGCCGCCGTCTCCTCCGTCACATCCGCGCCGTGGATTCCCATGTATACCAGATCCTGGCTATTGGACAGATGCTCGATCACATCCTTCATATCCGAAATGGCGTAGGCCGTCAGCGACGACTCGTTGGCGGAATGCAGATAGACATCCTCGATCAGCCCGACCACCTGGCCGCTTAGGTTCAGCAGCACGCCGCTGCCTTCCTCCGACCGCTCCATATCCGTAATCAGCAGGCCGTAGGAGCCGTCTGTGACGCCCGTCTGATATCCTGCCGCCACCAGATTTCCATACTTCACAGACCCGGCGATGCCTGCGGGACTGCCCACGGCGATCACCGGATCCCCTGCCTTCAGGCCCCGGGAGCTTCCCAGCTCCGCGATGCGGATGCTTTCCAGCGTCTCCTCACCCACATCCGCCAGGTTGACGCTTAGTATAGCCAGATCCGTGACCCGGTCGTAATTCTTCAGGACAGCCTCCAGCGTGGATCCGTCCGCCAGGGAGGCCTGGAGCCTGTCTGCTTCCGCCACCTGGGAATAGGGGACGAGAATCAGGATCTCCACGCCGTTATTTCCCACCAGAAGGCCGGACACCTGCCTGCGGTTCTCATAGGTCTCGTTGAACCAGTCTGTATCGCTGCTGGACACGGTGACCGCCGCCAGGCTCTGAGCCGCCGCGTCCGCCACTTCCTTCAGCTTCGCGTAAAGAGTGGCGTAGTCCTCCGCCTCCAGCTCCTGGGGCTGTGTAATCACCACCGGATCCTGGGGCGCAGTTTCCTCCTCGGCTTCCTCCTCTTCCGGCTCCTCGTCCTCTTCTGTATCCTGCTGCTCCTCTTCCTCCGCAGGGATCGTGATCTCGGTCATCTCCTTTTTCCCAAAGGTCTGCTCCATCCAGGGGCGCGCCAGCACAAACGCAAGGCAGGCCGCCAGCCCGCAGAGCACGGAAAACAGAAGGCGGATCCCCGCCCGGCGCAGATTCTTATTCTGATAAAAGGGCTGCTTTTTGATCTTTTCCTTTACAAATGAAAATTCCTGTTCCTCATGACGTTTTTCTTCTGCCATACGCTCCTCCGAAACATCAGAACCGCCATCGTATTTACATTAGGTTTTCATACGTTCCATTTTAATATATTTTCTTAAGGGTGTCCACCCTCAATTAGCAGGGGACCGCACGCTTCCTGCCTGTGG
>CALWQJ010000164.1 GCA_944383645.1 uncultured Merdimonas sp. | reverse complement strand
ACCACGACCCAGAGCGCATAGACAAAGGCCGTATCAAACACATCTGGCGTAGCTCCGCAGAGCACCAGCACCGGCCTGGCCAGAGCCAGGAATAAAAGGGAAAACAAAACCGCGCACAGCAGGCCGCCCCAGAAGGACAGGGCGGAGATCCCCCGGGCCGCCTCCTTGTCCTTCTTTCCCAGAGCTCTAGAGAGCGCGCTGGCCCCTCCCACCCCAAAGAGATTGGAAATCGCTGTGAGCATTACAAAAGACGAGTATACGACCGTCACGGCCGCCGTCTGAACGGGATCATTCAAAAGACCCACAAAATACGTATCGGCCAGATTGTAGATGAGGGCTATCATCTGGCTGGCAATCGCCGGGATAATCTGTCTTCTCACTGCCTGAGACGCCGGCATGCTCTCAAATAGTTCCGTTCTTTCTGTTCTGCGGCGCAGATTCTGCCGTCCTGATTTCTGCTGTTCTGTTTTCTGCTGTCTCAATTTCTGCCCCCTTCACTCTGCAGGAATAAAAAACTCCGGAACAGCACAGCGTATAAGATGTTCCGTGCTTCCGGAGCTTTTATCCTTTCTGCCAGCTCTAAACCTGCAGCGATGCTACTCGTCCAGAGCCTCCTTTACCTTGTCAAAGAATTTTTTCTTTCCCTTACCGCCCTTGCCGCCTCTGAGAGCATTGCCGTTTACCACGTCGTCGTAAGCCCGCAGAGCTTCCTTCGCCTCGCGGCTCAGATCCGTCGGCACCTGAACCACCAGAGTCACATAGTGATCGCCGCGGACGTTCTTATTGCGGACAGAGGGAACGCCCTTGCCCTTCAGGCGCACGCGGGTGTCGGTCTGTGTGCCGGGCTTCACATCGTACTCCACCTCGCCATCTACCGTCTTGATGCGAACTGTGCCTCCTAAGGCCGCCGTCACAAAGCTGATGGGCGCTGTGGAATAGATATTCATATCCTGCCGCTGGAAGATCGGATGGCGCGCCACGATGACCTCCACCAGCAGATCGCCTCTGGGGCCGCCGTTTACGCCAGGCTCGCCCTTTCCTCTTAAGCGGACGCTCTGTCCGTTGTCCACGCCTGCCGGAATGGAGACAGAGATCTTTTTCTTATTGGCAATATAGCCGGTGCCGTAGCAGTCCGGACATTTTTCCTTGATGATTTTTCCCGTTCCGCTGCAGTCCGGACAGGTGCGGACATTCTGCACCATGCCAAACAGGGACTGCTGGGTGTAGACCACCTGGCCCTTGCCGCCGCACTTCGGACAGGTAACCGGAGAGGTTCCCGGCTTCGCGCCGGTACCATGGCAACTTGCGCACTCGTCCTTTAAGGTCAGCTCCAGCTCCTTTTCGCAGCCAAACACCGCCTCCTCAAAGGTGATGCGCACCTGCGTCCGGATATTCGCTCCCTGCATGGGGCCGTTATTCGCCCTTCTGCTGCGGCCGCCTCCAAAGAGATCACCGAAGATATCGCCAAAGATATCTCCCATATCCGCTCCGGTGAAATCGAAACCGCCGAAGCCTCCCGCTCCGCCTGCGCCTCCCTCAAAGGCCGCGTGGCCGAACTGGTCATACTGGCGGCGCTTCTCCGGGTCACTTAAAACGGCATAAGCCTCGGAAGCCTCCTTAAATTTCGCCTCCGCCTCCTTATCGCCGGGGTTCATGTCCGGGTGATATTTCTTCGCCAGCTGGCGGTACGCCTTTTTGATCGCAGCGTCATCTGCGTTCTTATCTACGCCCAGAACCTCGTAGTAATCTCTTTTCTGCTCTGCCATTCCTTACTTTCCTCTTCTCGAATTATTAGGTATATACCGTCGAAAACCCAGGGAAAGAAATCAAATAATTTGGTATCTTTCCCTGGATGCTCTATACATAAAATTTGCTTGAGACAGTATAGCTCTCTGGGATTTCTGATATCCAAGTGTCCGGCTTGCCGCGGACAGCTGTGGGATTCCGGCGGACTGCTTTTTAGTCCGCCCGGAAACACACTGCTGTCCGCGGGACGTCCGGACACAGGATACAGAAATTCCAGAGTTCATACATTTCTCAAACTAATTTCCTATTTTACACCTCGCGGTAGTCGCCGTCAACCACATCGTCGGCTCCACCAGCCGTGCCGCCCTGGTTCATATCCGGCCCCGGTCCTGCCTGGCCGCCTGCGCCCTGGGCTGCCTGCGCCTGCTGGTATACCTTCTCGAATACCTTCTGGGCTGCGTTCATCAGCTTTTCCTTGCCGGATTTCAGCTCGTCGATGTCCGCGTCGGACAGCTCTGTCTGATCCTTCGTTCTGTCAAGCACTGCTTTCAGAGAGCTGATCTCTGCCTCCACCGCGGACTTGTCAGCCGGGTCAAGCTGGGCTCCGACCTCCTCCAGAGCCTTCTCGGTCTGGAATACCATGGAGTCCGCGTCGTTTCTGGCGTCGATGCCCTCCTTACGCTTCTTGTCCTGGGCCTCGAACTCAGCCGCTTCCTTAACAGCCTTCTCGATGTCGCTGTCAGACATGTTGGAGCCTGCGGTAATCGTGATGTGCTGCTCCTTGCCGGTTCCCAGATCCTTTGCGGATACGTTTACGATGCCGTTGGCGTCGATATCGAAGGTAACCTCAATCTGCGGCACGCCTCTTCTTGCGGGCGGGATTCCATCCAGACGGAACTGGCCCAGAGACTTATTGTCCCTTGCGAACTGACGCTCGCCCTGTACGACGTTGATATCTACGGCTGTCTGGTTGTCGGCAGCAGTAGAGAAGATCTGGCTCTTTCTCGTCGGGATCGTCGTGTTCCTCTCGATCAGACGGGTCGCGATGCCTCCCTGGGTCTCGATGGACAGGGACAGCGGGGTTACGTCCAGAAGCAGGATGTCGCCTGCGCCTGCGTCGCCTGCCAGCTTGCCGCCCTGAATGGAAGCGCCGATTGCCACACACTCATCCGGGTTCAGGGACTTGCTGGGCTCATGGCCGGTCAGCTGTCTTACCTTATCCTGTACAGCCGGAATACGTGTGGAGCCGCCTACCAGCAGCACCTTTCCAAGCTCGGAGGCCGTGATGCCTGCGTCTCTCAAAGCTGCCTGTACGGGCTCTGCGGTCTTCTCCACCAGATCGTGGGTCAGCTCGTCGAACTTCGCTCTGGTCAGGTTCATATCGAAGTGCTTCGGTCCC
Source organism: uncultured Merdimonas sp. (assembly GCA_944383645.1). GTDB lineage: Bacteria > Bacillota > Clostridia > Lachnospirales > Lachnospiraceae > Laedolimicola. Next base: position 1,150 of record CALWQJ010000164.1, on the reverse strand, counting down.
TCGGAGGTCGCTGTAATGAACGGAAGGTTGATGTTGGTCGTCGTCGCGGAGGACAGCTCCTTCTTCGCCTTCTCTGCAGCCTCTTTGAGTCTCTGCATTGCCATCTTGTCATTTGACAGATCTACGCCCTCGGTGCGCTTGAACTCTGCCAGCATGTAATCTACGATCTTCTTATCGAAGTCGTCGCCGCCCAGACGGTTGTTGCCGGCTGTCGCCAGAACCTCGATGACGCCGTCACCGATCTCGATGATAGATACATCGAAAGTACCGCCGCCCAGGTCGTATACCATGATCTTCTGCTCTTTCTCATTGTCCAGGCCGTAAGCCAAAGCTGCGGCTGTCGGCTCGTTGATGATACGCTTTACATCCAGGCCCGCGATCTTGCCTGCGTCCTTGGTAGCCTGTCTCTGGGCATCGTTGAAGTAGGCCGGTACGGTGATGACCGCTTCCGTCACCTTCTCACCCAGATAGTTCTCTGCGTCGCTTTTGAGCTTCTGCAGAATCATAGCGGAAATCTCCTGCGGAGTGTACTGCTTTCCGTCGATGGTTACTTTATAGTTGGTTCCCATCTCTCTCTTGATGGAGGAAATGGTTTTCTCGGAATTGGTCACTGCCTGACGCTTCGCAGGCTCTCCTACCAGTCTCTCTCCTGTCTTTGTAAATGCCACGATAGACGGTGTGGTCCTCGCGCCTTCTGTATTGGCGATAACCACCGGCTTGCCGCCTTCCATCACTGCCACGCAGCTGTTTGTTGTTCCCAAATCGATACCAATTATTTTGCTCATAATAAAAGCCTCCTCATTTATTTGCTGTGTTTCAACTTAACTGCTTATTTATAGGAAGTAAGCCTGACGCTTACCTGCCTGCTTTTAGTTGGCCACCTTCACCATGCTGTGCCGGATGACCGTATCCTTGTACAGATAGCCCTTCTGGAATTCCTCGGCTACCACGTTTTCTCCCAGCTCCTCATCCTCCACATGCATCACCGCGTTGTGGAAGTTCGGGTCGAATTCCTTTCCGACCGCCTCAATGGGCTCCACGCCCAGGTCTGTCAGAACCGTCATCAGCTGCCGGTATATCTTATCCATGCCGTCGATCACCGGGTCATTCTTCTGATCCTCGGGAACCGTGGCCAGGCCGCGCTCAAAAT
>CALWQJ010000163.1 GCA_944383645.1 uncultured Merdimonas sp. | reverse complement strand
GGAGGCCAGTATTCAGAACTGTGAGGAAGCGCTGACCCAGCCGGATTCGGAGGACCGGGAGAAGCTTTCCGAGGTGCTGGATGAGCTGAAGCTGTCATGACAGAGAAGAAGACAGGGCTTTCCGCCAATGATGCGTGGAAGGCCCTTTTTGACAAATACAAAATTGCGGAGGCCGTCGCCGTGGAAGGCGTCTTCCGGATCCGGGCGGATCAGATCCGGGAATTCCGGGAGCCCCGCCTGATGGCCAAGTGGGACAGCTCGGATTCCCTGCCGGAGGTCCTGCGGAAGCAGAAAATCAATATTCTGCCGGACAGCCGGACCTCCTACGTGCTGGGCGACTTCCTGCTCTACCAGGAGATCCCTGAACTCACGGAGCATGTGACCCGGATGACCCATGTGGATATGCCGGACTACGAATCCATCGACATCCATAATATTAACTCGGAGGCCAACGCCATCCACGGCCTGACGCTCTCAGGCATTCTGGATGATTTCCTGGGGGAGGGAAGGAACGCCGAGACTTTCAACGGGCGGATGGGAACGGGAACCTTTGACTTCCGGGTGGACACGGTCCGGGGCGTCCCGGCGCGGATCCATGTGGAGAACGCCCAGTGCGAGATCGATGGTGGCTTTGAAAACCGCTCTTCGGTGGTGATTATGGAAGCGAAGAACGTGGTCCATAAGGATTTCCATGTGCGGCAGCTCTATTACCCCTACCGGCTCTGGCGGACAAAGGTGCGAAAGCCCATCCGCCTGGTTTTCTGCGTGTACTCCAATATGATTTACCGGCTGTTCGAGTACCGCTTCCGGGACCCGGAGGACTATTCCTCCATCGAGCTGGTGCGGACGAAGAATTATTCCCTGCAGGATACGTCCATTTCCCTGGAGGAGCTGAAGGCGGTGCGCCGCGGCACGCCGGTGCGGACGGACGACGCCATGGAGGGGACGAAGATCCCCTTTATTCAGGCCAATTCCATGGAGCGGGTGATTTCGCTTCTGGAGAACCTGTACGAGAATCCCATGACCAGCCAGCAGATCGCGGAGCTGATGGACTTCGATATCCGGCAGTCCGATTATTATTACAACGCGGGCAGATACCTGGGCCTTTTTGAGAAAAAACGGGAAGATGGGCAGGTGCTGACCAGGCTCACGGCTCTGGGCCAGAGGGTGTTCCGCCTGAATTACAAGGAACGGCAGCTGAAGCTGGTGAGCCTGATGCTGGAGCACCGGATTTTCGCGGAGTTTTTCGACCGGATAGCAGAGACGGGAGAGCTTCCGGATCAAGCGGACATCGCGGACGAGATGCGCCGCCTGCATGTCTGTGGCGAGGGGCAGATCGTGCGCCGGGCCAGCTCCGTGTACCGGTGGCTTGGATGGATCTGCAATCTGACCAGGCTGTAATTTTATCTTGACGACAGCTTCGATTTATGCAATAGTAAAATTATACTTTGGATTTGCATAAAATATCTGGATAACACACATGCTGTTGGATAGAGGAGGTGCGCGATGTATTACGAGCGAACGATTGAGCCAGTGATAAAAAAGATTACGGAAACCTTTCCGGTGCTGATTGTGACCGGGCCGCGTCAGGTCGGTAAAACCACGCTGCTGACAAGAATGGCCCAAAAGGATCGGAAAATCGTATCTCTGGATAACCCTACGATCCGCGCTTTCGCTAAAAGTGATCCGGAATTGTTTATCCAGCGCTACGCGCCGCCTGTCCTGATTGACGAGGTTCAATACGCTCCTGAGCTTTTCGACTATATCAAAATCTACGTGGATCGGGAAAAGCGGTGCGGCGATTTCTGGCTTACAGGCTCGCAGACCTTTCGGATGATGAAGCATGTGACGGAGTCTCTGGCCGGCCGGGCGGGTATCGTTCAGATGCTGGGCTTAAGCAGCGGCGAGGTAAGAGGGCTGCATTTTTCTCCTTTCCGTGTGGATGTTCCGGAGCTGATGCGGAGGATGGCACAGACGGCTCCCATGACCCTGCCGGAGATTTTTGAGAGGATATTCAGGGGTTCCATGCCCCGGCTCTATGAAAATCCAGATGTAGACCGGGCGCAATATTATGAATCCTATCTGGAGACCTATATCAGCCGCGATATCAAAGACCTGTCCCAGGTGGCGGATGAAACGGCGTTTTTGAACTTTATGAGCGCGGCCGCCGCCAGGACAGCCACCAATGTAAATTACGAAGCGCTGGCAAACGAAATCGGCATTTCCGCGCCGACAGCAAAGCACTGGCTGTCTGTTCTCGTTTCCTCTGGGATTATAGCGCTCATCCAGCCCTATTCGAACAATGCGCTCAAACGTGTCATCAAAGCTCCCAGGATGTATTTTCTGGATACAGGGCTTTGCGCGCACCTGACCAGATGGAGCAGCGCCGAGACGCTGGAGGCCGGAGCCATGAGCGGCGAATTCTTTGAAACCTGGGTGGTATCGGAGATATACAAAAGCTACCTGAACGCGGGACAGAAGCCGCCGCTGTATTTTTACCGGGACAGCAATAAGAAAGAGATCGACGTAATTATTTACCAGGACGGTACGGTCTTCCCTGTGGAGATCAAAAAGAGCTCCGCGCCTAAAAACGCGGTCAGAAACTTTTCAGTTCTCGCTCCGATTGAGAGAGAGCCCAGCGAAGAGGACGCTTTTTCCGGCGCGGCGCATTTAAAGACCGAGATCGGGACAGGAGCTGTCGTCTGCATGGCGCCAGATCTGCTTCCTGTCGATAGGAAGAACTGGTATGTGCCGGCCTGGGTGATCTGAGAAATCACACTTTCGCCACAATTCTATCATCAAATGAACATAATTTCTCCCTACAATAGTACCAAAAGTATTAAGAAATTTTTAAGGAACCGCAGCTGTCAGACAGGCAGGCTTTGCCGCCGGGCAGCTGCGGTGTCTGGAAAGGAGAAGTTATGAAAAAGAAACTTATGTGCGCGCTGGCGGCCCTGGCGTTGACCGTGCTGACGGCGGTATCGCCTCTGACGGCACGGGCGGCAGGAGGCCTGGAGCTTTACACGGATTATCCGGGAATCTCGGTAAAGGCGGGCGACAGCGAGAGCATCGCCATGCATGTATCCAATGAGAGCGGGAGCGCGGTGGAGGCTTCCCTGAACGTGCTTTCCCTGCCGGAGGGCTGGACCGGGTATTTCAGCGGGAACGGCAGCCAGGTGAGCCGCGTCCATGTGCAGAACGGCGCGGAAGCGGATCTGACCTTCCAGCTGCAGATTCCGGAGGACGCCGCAGAGGGCTCCTACACCGTGCAGCTGCAGACGGTTTCCGACACGGGGCTTACGGACACGGTGGATCTGACCTTTGACATTCAGGAGGTACAGTACAGCCAGGGCACGCTGGAGACGGAGTACGCCCAGCAGGAGGGCGCTTCCGGCACCAGCTTCACCTTCAATACGACCCTGCTCAACAACAGCGCGGCCGATCAGTCCTACAGCCTGTCTGCGGAGGCCCCCCAGGGCTGGCAGGTATCCTTCCAGCCAAGCGGTGAGAGCACGAACGTGGCCAGCGTGGATGTGGCATCTGCAGGCAGCCAGGGACTGACCGTGAGCGTGACGCCGCCGGAAAACGTGGAGGCAGGCGAGTATACGATTCCCGTCAGCGCCGTTTCCGCCAACGATTCCCTGAGCACAGATCTGAAAATTACCATTACGGGAACCTATTCCCTGGCCCTTTCTACGCCCAACGAGCTTTTAAGCTTTGACGCCCACGCCAACCGGGAATCGGACGTGACGCTGACGGTGACGAACAACAGCAACGTGGATCTCCAGAACATCACCCTGACCTCCTCCGCGCCCAGCGGCTGGAACGTAAGCTTTGACACCTCGTCCATCGATGTGCTGGAGGCGGGAGCTACCCAGGAGGTGACGGCCCATGTGACCCCGGGCGACGCGGCCATGACCGGCGATTATGTGACGACGTTCACAGCCAGCTGCTCAGAGACCAGCGCGGATGCTCAGTTCCGCGTGTCGGTGAAGACCTCGACGGTGTGGGGCGTGGTGGCGGTCGTCATCATTCTGGCTCTGATCGCCGCGGTCGCCGCAGTCTTTAAGAAATACGGCAGACGGTAAAGGCGGTGGCGCGTATGAGTGAGACAATGATTCAGACAGTGGGGCTGACGAAGCGCTACGGAGAGAAGACGGCGGTGAACCAGCTGAATCTGTCCATCAAAAAAGGCGAGGTTTTCGGCCTCCTGGGACCAAACGGCGCCGGGAAGACCACGACCACGCTGATGCTTCTGGGCCTTACGGAGCCCACGGAGGGCTTCGCCACGATCGCCGGAAGGGACTGCACGCGGGATCCCATCGGCGTCAAGCGGCTGGTGGGCTATCTGCCGGACAACGTGGGCTTCTACGGGGATATGACCGGGCGGGAAAATCTGTATTTTACCGGGCGGCTGAACGGGCTCTCCGAGGAGATCATCCGGCAGAGGACAGAGGAGCTTTTGGACCGGGTAGGCATGACGGACGCGGCAGACCGGAAGACGAAGACCTATTCCCGC
>CALWQJ010000162.1 GCA_944383645.1 uncultured Merdimonas sp. | reverse complement strand
GCTGTCGGTTCGTATCGATTTTTAGGATCCTTGTCAAGCAAAGGAATCCCTTTTTGATTTCCCAGCAGCCCCCTGTGCCATAGGAGAATTTTAAGTTTTGCTGTCTCTGCCCGTACTGTATCCAGCTACATCCACATCGGCAGGGACTTCCACAGTGATATCCTCTGCCAGCTTCTCGCAAAAGACTGCCAGCCACTGTATCTGCTCTGGAGCCTCAAAATACGCAGACGAACAGGAGCTGTGAAGCGTTGCTCTTACCGCAGCGCCTGGGCGCTCCGCGTCATCGGGCAGAAGGATTGCCGCAGGTCCGTCTGCTCCGCCGATTATGCCGATGGAGGCGGCGGAAAAAACAGAAGAACTTTTACCAGATCCGGAAGCCCCTTCCTTCCGACGCGGAGCGTCGCCTTCCGCGCAGTCCAGCAGGTGGAAGGCTTGTTCCGGAAGGTCTGGCTGGAGGGAATAGAAGATGGCCGTGCAGTGTCCGGGGAACTCCATGCAGGAGTCAGGAAAGGGATCCGTGGAAAGACTTTCCGGCCGGATGTCCTGGACGGTGAGAAGATATTCCGCTCCGGTAAGGGGATGCCGGATGGTGATACGTTGTCCGATGTCCAGGGCCGAAAAGCGCTCTGCGGGAATGATTTCCCTAGCACGCTCCAGATGAATGAGAAGGGGACCTGCGGCTTTCAGGCTTTCCCTCCAGGCTTCCGGCGTAAAGGGTCCCATATCGGGAGCCCAGCGGTACGCATGCCGGTGGATGGACCATGCCTTATCCCGATCAAATCCGTAGTGCTCCAGGGCAGCTTTTGCTTCCGGGTCTGGCGTCATTTTATCTGGAAAACGCGATCCGGGGAAGCAGGCTTCGGGCAGCCAGGAGACCGCGCAGCTGTGTTCGGATTTCAGATCCTTCCCATTCAGGCTTATATGGCTGGAAAAGGAGATATCCAGGGGATGCTCCAGAATAAGTTTCAGCTCCTGTTCGCGGGAGCGGCGATCGCAGACCGTGCGCGCCAGATCCCATTTTTCGATAAAGGCCTTTAATTCTGCAGGCTCCGCCTCCATACAGAAATCAATGACCAGTCCCTCCTGGCAGAGATACAGCGCGGGGATCCCCCATTTTTTCCTCCCCCACAGAAATTCCTTCCGCACGGGGACTTCGCGTCCGGTATCCTCCCCGGCATGCCAGAAGCTGCCGTCGTAGGATACCAGCCAGGACTTCTTTTGCGGATCATTCCTCTTAGGATCGTCAGACATCATAAAAATCCCTCCTGAAAAAATGAGACATGTATTAAATAATCATTTTTTTACACCATCAGCTTCCGGTAGCGGTTCACGCAGGCCAGGATCTCCTGGCGCCGGGGCCTTGCGAGGGCGGAGCGCACGTCCAGGCTGCCGCCTGCGGCCTCTCTGGCTGCCGATGCCGCTGCCCGGGCGGAACCGGCAGCGCCGCCAGAGGCAAACAGGCTTTCCAGCCCTCTTTCATCCAGCTGCTTTTCGATGAAATCCGCCAGATCCGTCATGCTGCGGCGCCCGTCCATCAGGGAAAGCTCCATATATTTCAGGAGATAAGCCAGGGCCATGGTCTGTTCGCTGTCCTTAAGCTGCTCCAGATAGCGCAGCTCCACCGTGTCGTAATTCAGGGAAAGCTCGCTGGTGCCCTGGGCCTTTAATTTCAGGCGGTCGTCCTTTTTCAGCGCGGCGTTCGGGCGCGGACAGCGCTTCTTTGAATACTCCGGGAAGCGGCCCTGGGGGATGAAAAATACGGGGAAATCCGCCGCGGCCTTTTTCGCCCTCTCCGTGATATCATAGGGCACATATTCCTTCATCTGGATAATCTGGTCCGCCACATGGAAATAGGATCCGGAGCTTCCGGCCACAATGATGGAGGAAATCCCGAAATCCTCGTAGAGGCTGCGCACCCGCTCGATGAAGGGGATGATCGGCTCCTCCTCAGGGGCGACCACTTGCTGCATGAGCCTGTCGCGGATCATGAAATTCGTGGCGGAGGTATCCTCGTCGATGAGGAGCAGCCGGCTTCCGGCTTCTATGCTTTCCATCAGATTGGCGGCCTGGGAGGTGCTGCCGCTGGCGTCCTCGGTGGAGAAATACCGGGTGTCCTTCCTCCCGGGCAGCCGCCGGATGAAGGGGGAAATGTCCGTGCCGCAGATGCTCCGCCCATCCTCGGAGCGCAGCTTCCAGGCGCTGGCGTCCGCGATGACCAGCTCTCTGCCGTCGCCGCCGATATGGTTGTAGACCGCGTTCTGGAGAGCCTGCAGAACGGTGGATTTTCCGTGGTAGCCGCCGCCTACGAAGAGGGTGATTCCCTTTGGAATTCCCATGCCGGATACCTGGCCCCGGTGCGGGAGCGTAAGTGCCACGCGCAGGGAATCCGGGGAACGGAAGGGGACAGCCCCCTCCATGGGCCGGTCAGAGACGCCGCTTTCCCGGGGCAGGATGGATCCGTCCGCGATAAAGGCGCACAGGCCAAGCTTCGGGAGTGTTTCCCGGATATACTGCTGATCCTCGCAGAGCTCGATGGCCGCCCGCAGCTTTTCCTGGCTGATCCTCCGGTAATAGAGGCTGCTCAGCACACAGCCTGGCAGGATGTCGAAGAGCATCTTTTCCAGCTCCCGGGCGTCGATGGTCCGTCCCCTGGCCGGAAAGCCCGCCTCGAAGCGCAGAACGACGTTTCCGGCTTCCACCCGGCAGGCCGTCCGCTCCAGCACCTCCTGGCCGCAGCGGGAGGCGGCCAGAAGGCCGCTCTTTCCGGAGCCCCCGGCCTTTTTGCTGCCTCTGGCCAGCTGCGCGCCGAAGAGGCGCGTCAGGTGATCCTGGAGGGTAATCCTCTTCACCCGGCTGTCATAATATTCTGCCGGAAAGCCGGCCCTTCTTCCGTTCACATGCACAGAGAGCCGCGAGGGGGCGGCAAAGGGGTCTCCCTGCACGTGGTCGATGGAGAGCACATAGTCTCCGAAATCGTACTGTCCCTTTAAGTCCTTATATGCCGGGTAGCCCCGGTGGTCGATGGCCCGCAGCCGGGCCCGCAGATCTTCAGATGATTTCACGCAAATTTCCTCCTGACGCTTGTTTGTCCGCGCTGGCCCGCCAGGGAAGCCAAAGCTCTCCCGCACGCAGCGCTGTTTCCCTTATTTTAAATCAGGAGCGGGGAAAAGGTCAATGGCCGAAAATCAGCCGCAGTCAGAAAATCCTATGGTCTTATTAAGAAAATAATAAGAAACCTTTCGGGGGCTGGTCCTATAATGGGGACAGAACGAAAGAGGGGTGTAAAAAAATGAACAACAGAAGAAATCAGGAGCTGGCGCGACGGAGGAAGCGCCGCCGGGCGAGACGCAGATTCTTTTTCAGGGCCGTTCTGGCTGTAGCAGTCTGCGCGGCGCTGTTTTTCACGGCCCGGACAGGCTGGAGTCTTCTGCAGGGCCGCCTGGCATACAGTCCCGAGAGGCTGGCGGAGGAAGGATACCCGGAAAGCCTCATCGAGCTTCTGGAGAAGAACCCCGAGGCACGGGATTTTGTGCTGGACTATCCGGATTATGAAGGCTTGCAGGAGATTGACATTTCCGGCGAGGTGGAGCCAGGAGAGATTCCGCTCTTTCTCCAATGGGACGAGCGCTGGGGTTACGAGAAATACGGGAGCGATTTTCTGGCAGTCACAGGCTGCGGCCCTACCTGCCTTTCTATGGTGTTGTGCGGGCTGACGGGAGACGGCAAGTGGAATCCGCTGGAGACGGCCCGCTGGGCGGAGGAGCAGGGCTATTACGTGGACGGATCCGGATCCTCCTGGAGCCTGATGAGCGAGGGGGCGCAGAGCCTGGGGCTTACTGTGTCAGAGGTGGTCTTTGACGAGACGCACATCCTGGCAGAGCTGGAGGCGGGCCATCCGATCATCTGTGTGGTGGGGCCGGGGGACTTCACCACCTCCGGGCATTTCCTGGTGCTGACCGGCGTGGATGATTCCGGGAACATCCGCCTGCATGATCCGAACAGTCCGGCCCGATCGGAGAAAGCCTGGGAGCTTTCGGATCTGATGTGGCAGATCCGGAATCTCTGGTCTTTTAGCTGCTGATCTGCTATGATTATGATAAAGTCAAATATCCGCAGGAATGAAAAAGGGAAACGGTACGGCGCCTCTTCGGCCCGGCCGGAGGGCGGCAGGGCGCTTAGGCGCAGGGGAGGAATTCTATTATGAAAGGAAAAGGACGACGGCTGCAAGGCCTGATCTTCGCGGCGGCTATGCTCCTGGCTGCAGGCTGTGGTGGAAGGGAAGAGCTGCCGGAGCTTCCGGATGTGGAAGAAGAGCAGAACGCAGGGGAACAAACTGCAGGAGAACAGGATGCAGGGGAACAGAACGGGGAAGAACAAACTGCAGGAGAACAAACTGCAGGGGAACAGAACGCGGTTTATCCCAGGGAGCTCCAGCGGGGAGAGCTGAAGGCGTTCACAAACTGGATCGATACGGCTGACAATCGCGCCAACTACGGCTTTCTGCTTTCGGAGTATGCGGATCCGCGGGAGCTGGACCTTAACCAGCTGCTGTACACAGGGGCCGGGATGGAGACGCCGTCCCTGACAGATGAC
>CALWQJ010000161.1 GCA_944383645.1 uncultured Merdimonas sp. | reverse complement strand
CTTGCCGTGGAGAAGTACCTGGCAGATCAGATTGGAGAGGGAGACGTGGTTCTCTATCTCTGGCAGAACGATCATACGGTAGTAATAGGAAGGAACCAGAACGCGATCCGGGAGTGCCGGGCGCAGCTTCTGGAGGAGGAGGGCGGTTTCCTGGCCCGCCGGACTACGGGAGGCGGAGCGGTCTATCAGGATCTGGGAAATCTCTGTTTTACCTTTATCGCTTCCCCGGAGCGCTACGATCTGGAGAAGCAGCTGAAGGTGATTCAGGCAGCGTGCCGGAAATTCGGCATTGAGACGAGGTTTTCCGGGCGCAACGATGTGATTACGGAGGACGGCTTCAAATTTTCCGGGAACGCCTTTTCCAAAACCTCCCGCTGCAGCATCCAGCATGGGACGCTGATGATCGATGTGGACATCTCCCGGCTTGGGCGTTACCTGACCCCGTCCAAGGAGAAGATGAAGGCCAAGGGCGTGAAATCCGTCCAGTCCCGGGTCTGCAATCTGAAAGAACTGAATCCGGCGGTCACGGCAGACGCCATGCGCCAGGCTCTGAAAGAAAGCTTTTTTGAGAACTATGGAGATTTCACGGAGCTGGATCCGGCGCAGCTGGATAATCCAGAGGTGCAGGAGACGTATGACCTTTATTCCTCCTGGGAATGGAGGTACGGCAAGTCGCCGGAGTGCGAGACCTCTTACGCGCACCGGTTTGACTGGGGCGAGGTGGAGATTGGGCTGAAGCTCCATGCTATGCGGATCAGTGAGATCAAAATCTATTCCGACGCCTTGGATACAGAACTGCCCGGAAAACTGGAGCGTGTCCTTTTAGGGAAACGGTACGATATGACGGCTCTGGAGCTGGAAAAGGAAACGGCAGGCTGTGAAGCTGAGCAGAGACAGAGAATAAAGGAAGTTGTAGACTGGCTGTCAGGCCTTTGGGGCAAGTAGATCCGCTCGATACCTTAAGAACCCCTTAATTTTCCCGGCTTCGAAAAAAAACTCTTTTCTTTTTGGCAGCTATTGTATATAATATAGTTTGGCGTAGAGGGACGGGAGTTTTGCGGCCAAAAACAGGCGCGCAGGACAGGCCCGGACAGCGGCGCCGTCTGCGAGCGATAAGACAGAGGCCTTCCGGCAAAGAGGGACGCTGCAGGTTCCCGAAGGAACTTCAGCCAGAACCCGCCGGGGGACTGAATAACTGCTGATAAATGTGAAAGACTGTAATCATAGGAAGAAACTGAGAGAAAAGCGAGAAAGGGGAATGTGAATCATGGCAGGGACTGACATCGGAATTGATCTGGGTACCGCGAGTATTCTGGTATATATAAATGGAAAGGGCGTTGTGTTAAAGGAGCCGTCCGTAGTGGCTTTTGACAGAGATACGAATAAGATCCGCGCCATCGGCGAGGAGGCCCGGCTGATGCTGGGAAGGACCCCGGGAAATATCATTGCGGTGCGTCCGCTGCGCCAGGGCGTGATTTCCGATTATACCGTGACGGAGAAGATGCTGCGCTATTTTATCCAGAAGGCCACCGGCAAGAAGACCTTCCGCAAGCCGCGTATCGCGGTCTGCGTGCCCAGCGGCGTGACGGAGGTGGAGAAGAAGGCGGTAGAGGACGCGACCTACCAGGCGGGAGCCAGGGAGGTCCTGATCATTGAGGAGCCCATCGCGGCTGCCATCGGAGCGGGAATCGATATTTCCAGACCCTGCGGCAATATGATCGTGGACATCGGAGGCGGCACCAGCGATATCGCTGTCATTTCTCTGGGCGGCACGGTGGTGAGCACCTCTGTGAAGGTAGCCGGAGACGATTTTGACGAGGCGATCGTGCGCTACATGCGCAAGAAGCATAATCTCCTGATCGGTGAGAGAACCGCGGAGGATATCAAGATTAAGGTGGGAACCTGCTATCCCAGAGCAGAGGTGGACCGCATGAATGTGCGCGGACGCAACCTGGTGACAGGCCTTCCCAAGACAGTAGAGGTGACCTCTGAGGACTGCGAGGAGGCCCTGCGCGAGACGACCATGCAGATTGTGGAAGCGGTGCACAGCGTGCTGGAGAAGACGCCGCCGGAGCTGGCAGCGGATATCGCGGACCGGGGCATCGTCCTGACCGGAGGCGGAGCGCTGCTCCGCGGCCTGGAGGAGCTTCTGGAGGAAAAGACGGGAATCAATACCATGACGGCAGAGGATTCTATGAAGTGCGTAGCCATAGGCACGGGCAAATTCGTGGAGTTCATGGCGGGAAACCGTGAGGATCTGCACGCGTAAAAGAGCTTAGAAGAACGATACAAAAGAGGGGCATGACGGAGAGGTCTTTCCGTCATGCCGTTTTTATAGGTGTAGGATGAAACTGGAAGGCTATGTGGAGCACATTATCTATCGAAATACGGAAAACGGCTATTCGGTGCTGAACCTGGTGTCGGACGGGGAAGAGACCACTGTGGTGGGAACCTTTCATTACATAAGCGAGGGCGAGCTGCTGGAACTGGAGGGGGAGTATACGGAGCATCCCCTGTACGGGCAGCAGTTCCATATGGAACGCTTCGAGGTGAAGGTGCCGCAGGACGCCCTTGCCATGGAGCGTTACCTGGGAAGCGGAGCCATCAAAGGGGTCGGCGCGGCCCTGGCGGCCCGCATCGTGCGCCGCTTCGGGGCGAAGACCTTTGAGATTATGGAGCGGGAGCCCGAGCGGCTGGCGGAGATCAAGGGCATCAGCGAGCGGAAAGCCAGAGAGATTGCTGAGCAGATGGAGGAAAAGCGGGAGCTCCGCCAGGCCATGGTCTTTCTCCAGGAGTACGGGATCTCTGTAAATCTGGCCGTGAAGGTCTATGAGCGGTACGGGCAGGAAATTTACCGCATTATCAAAGAGAATCCCTACCGCCTCGCAGAGGATATCGCGGGTGTGGGCTTCCGGACCGCGGATGAGATCGCGAAAAAGGTGGGTATCCGGGAGGATTCGGATTTCCGGATCCGAAGCGGACTTTTGTATACGCTGCTTGGCGCTTCCTCGGAGGGGCACACCTGCCTGCCGGAGGAGCTCCTGCTCAGGAAGGCGGCGGAGCTGCTCAGGGTTCCTGCGGAGGCTGTGGAACGGCACCTGAATGACCTGAGCATGGACCGGAAGCTGGTGCGGAAGATCTTTTCGGACGCGGAGGGGCGGGAGAGGACCTTTGTCTACAGCTCCGCCGCTTACTATGCGGAGCTGAGCACGGCGGTCATGCTCAGCCGGCTGAACCTGACGCTGGAGACCTCGGATACAGAGATTGACATGCTGCTGCACCGCGTTTCCCGGCAGTCAAAGATCGAGCTGGATGAGCGGCAGAAGGAGGCGGTGTCTGAGGCGGTGAAGCACGGCGTGCTGATCCTGACGGGAGGACCGGGCACCGGAAAGACGACGACGATCAATGCGATGATCCGCTATTTTGAGGCGGAGGGACTGGAGATTCTGCTGGCGGCGCCCACGGGACGGGCGGCCAAGCGGATGACGGAGGCCACCGGCTGCCAGGCCCGGACCATCCACCGGATGCTGGAGCTGTCAGGCGGGCCGGAGAGCGCAGGCGGGCGGGCGTCCTTTATGAAAAACGAGGACGACCCGCTGGAGGCGGATGTGATTATCATAGACGAGATGTCGATGGTGGATCTCTATCTGATGCAGGCGCTTTTGAAGGCGGTGGTGCCGGGGACGAGACTGATTCTGGTGGGCGACGTCAACCAGCTGCCCAGCGTGGGACCGGGAAGCGTGCTGCAGGATCTCATCCGCTCCAAAGCCTTTCCGGTGGTCCGCCTGACGAAGATCTTCCGGCAGGCCGCCGAGAGCGATATCATCGTGAACGCGCATAAGATAAACCGGGGCGAAAGGATTGTCCTGGACAATAAGAGCCGGGACTTCTTTTTCCTGCAGAGGCAGGATCCGAACGTGATCCTGCGGGTGGTTCTGGCGCTGGTGCAGGAGAAGCTGCCCCGCTATGTGAATGCCCAGCCCTCGGATATCCAGGTGCTCACCCCCATGCGTAAGGGCGCCCTTGGCGTGGAGAACCTGAACCGGGTGCTGCAGCGCTACCTGAACCCTGCGGCGCCGGACAAGCCGGAGCTTCCCTTCGGGCACGGCTCTGCAGGCGGGGAGGACGGAGAAAATCAGAAGGGCGTTCTGCGGACAGGCGACAAGGTCATGCAGATACGCAACAATTATCAGCTGGAATGGGAGGTGCGCAACCGGTACGGGATCGCGGTGGATCGGGGCCTCGGCGTCTTCAATGGGGATATGGGGATCGTCCGCGGGATCAATTCCTTCGCGGAGGAGGTCACGGTGGAGTTCGACGAGGGCCGCATGGTATCGTACCCGTATAAGCAGCTGGACGAGCTGGAGCTGGCCTACGCGGTCACGGTACATAAATCCCAGGGAAGCGAGTACCCGGCGGTGGTGATTCCGCTGCTTGCGGGTCCGCGGCCTCTGATGAACCGCAACCTGCTCTATACGGCGGTGACCCGCGCCAGATCCTGCGTGACGCTGGTGGGAAGCGCGGGAACCTTCCAGGCAATGGTGGACAATGGAACAGAAAAGAAACGGTATACAGGTCTTTGCGAGGCGGTCAAATCTTATTTATCCTCGCA
>CALWQJ010000160.1 GCA_944383645.1 uncultured Merdimonas sp. | reverse complement strand
AATTCAAGCCGGGCAGCGTCTTCTATGCCTGCCTGGTCTATCTGTTTTTATATCTGCCCATCTTCGTGGTCATCGCTTTTTCATTCAATACCTCGGAGATGAATATTACCTTCGAGGGCTTTACCGTGGAATGGTATGGGCGGATGTTTGAGAACCGCCAGCTGATGCAGTCCTTCGTGAATACGATCATTGTGGCGGCGGCCAGCACGGTGCTGTCCGTGATCATCGGAACTCTGTGCGCGCTGGGACTCTATAAATTTGAGTTTAAACTGAAAAATATGATCAGCAGCTCCCTGTATATTCCCATTGTGATTCCGGAGCTGGTGTTCGCCATCGCTCTTCTGATTTTCTTTTCTTCGATTCATGTAAGCATGAGCATGGTGACGCTGATCATCGCCCATGTGACCTTTTCCATGCCTTTTGTGGTCATCACGGTGCGGGCAAGGCTTGCGGGCTTCGACAAGTCCATCGAGGAGGCGGCCAGGGATCTGGGGGCCAATGAGCTTCGGACCTTTCTGCGGGTGACGCTTCCGATGATTTCCCCCGGCGTGATTTCCGGCGGCATGCTGGCGCTGACCATGTCCCTCGACGACGTGGTGGTCAGCTTCTTTACGGCGGGGCCGGAGAGCCAGACGCTTCCGCTGAAGATCCTCGGCATGGTGCGAAAGGGCGTGTCTCCGGATGTGAACGCTCTGTCTACCCTGATGATTCTGGGAACCATCGTGATCCTGTTGACGGCTACGATGATTCAGGGTAAACTGGAGAAAAAGCTGTAAGGAGACTGCTATGTTTGCAATTGAGAGGATGACGGAGGAGATGCGTCCGGAGGTGATGCCCATGGTGGACGCCTTTTACCACAGCGACGCGGTGAGCCACGAGGTGGAGAGGGAGAAGCTGGAGCAGACCTTCGCCGACGCGGTGAGCGCAGATCCGATTCTGGAGGGCTATGTGCTGAAGGAGGACGGGCATATCGTCGGCTTCGGCTATGTGACGGTTTACTATGCCTGCGAGGTGGGCGGACGCTGTCTGATGTTCGAGGAGCTGTACCTGAAGGAGGAAGCCAGGGGAAAGGGCTACGGAAGCCGCTATTTTGAGGCTGTGATGAAGGCGCGGCCGGAGGTAAAGCGTTTCCGCCTGGAAGTGACGAAAAGTAACGAAGGAGCTGTGCGGCTGTATCAGAAGCTGGGCTTTGAGTTCCTTGACTACGATCAGATGGTGCTGGATCGATAATGGCTGACTGGGAGGTTACGCTTCACATTCCTGAATCGGCCGTGAAGCGTAACGCAGGGAGGAATGCAGATGAATCCGATAGAAGAAAGATTGAACAGCTGTTTTGACAGCATCCGGGAACGGCTGCCCTTCAGGCCAAAGACGGCGCTGGTTCTCGGATCGGGCCTGGGCGGCTACGCGGAGTCGGGAGATATCCGGACGGAGGGCTTCCTGGATTACCAGGAGATCGAGGGTTTTCCCCGTTCGACGGTGGAGGGCCACAAGGGACGCTTTGTGTTTGGCCATGTGGGCGAGGTTCCCGTGGTCTGCATGCAGGGCCGGGTTCACTATTATGAAGGCTACGCCATGAGCGACGTGGTGCTGCCGATCCGGCTGATGCGCCTGATGGGGGCAGAGATCCTGTTCCTGACCAACGCCGCAGGCGGGATCAACACGTCCTACGCGCCGGGAGATCTGATGCTGATCCGGGATCACATTTCCTCTTTGGTACCTTCTCCGCTGATCGGGCCGAACCTCGAAGGGCTGGGGCCCCGGTTCTGCGATATGACGGATACCTATGATTCAGAATACCGAAGCCTGCTGAAGGAGACGGCTGCCAGAACTGGCGTGCCTCTGAAGGAGGGCGTCTATATCCAGTTTTCCGGCCCGCAGTATGAGACGCCGGCGGAGATCCGGATGGCGCGGGCGCTGGGCGCGGACGCGGCGGGCATGAGCACGGCCTGCGAGGCCATCGCGGCCCACCACGCGGGAATGCGGGTCTGCGGAATTTCCTGCATTACGAACATGGCGGCGGGCGTGACGGGAGAAAAGCTTTCCCATGAGGAAGTCCAGGAGACGGCGGATCGAATTTCCGCCCGGTTTCAGAAGCTGGTGACGGCGGGAATCCTGGCTGTCGGACAGTGAGCTGCGTGGACGGATGTCCGGTGAAAGAGACGGAGGCGGTAAAAGAATGGATGACAGAACCTTGATGGAGACCGCGGTACAGGCAAGAGAATATTCCTACAGCCCCTATTCGAATTTTCGGGTAGGGGCCGCTTTGCTTTGCGCGGACGGCAGCGTCTATACGGGCTGCAACATGGAAAACGCGGCGTTTACGCCGGGCATCTGTGCGGAGCGCACGGCTATTTATAAGGCGGTCAGCGAGGGGAAACGGAATTTCCTGGCGATTGCCATCGCGGGCGGCCCTGCGGCTGCCGGCTCGGGAGAGCTTTTCCTTACGGCGCCCTGCGGGGTCTGCCGCCAGGTGATGCGGGAATTCTGCGATCCGGAGACCTTCCGCATTATTCTGGGGACAGGCGGGGAGGATCTGCAGTCCTGGCTTTTAAAGGATCTGCTTCCCCTAAGCTTCGGGCCGGAGAATCTTGCCTCTGGCCGGGAGCCGGGAGAAAAGAAGGAGAAGGAGGTTCCGGGCGCATGAAAATGTGGAACAGACTTTCTACTGCGAAAAAGGAATTATTTCTGCTTCTGGTGATGGCGGGCTTTGGCCTGGTAAAGCAGTTTTTGGTGTACAATCTGCCGATTATGGCGGTGCCAAAAGGTATCCACGACGACTGGATCATGGTGCACCTGGCGGACACCTTAAGAAGCGGCCAGTGGCTGGGAGAATACAACAGCCTGACCCTGACGAAGGGAATGTTTTTCCCGCTTTATCTGGCGGTGATCAATTTTCTCCATCTGTCCTACCTGAACGTGACGGCGCTTCTGTATACCGTGGGCTGCATGGTCTTTGTCTATGCCCTGCGCCCGCTGGTTCCCAAACAGCTGCCGCGCCTTATCCTGTACCTGGCGCTTCTGTGGAATCCCATTTCCTATTCCCTGCAGGCGTTTCAGAGGGTATACCGCAACAGCATTTCCTACATTCAAGTGCTGTTGATTTTCGGTGGCTTCCTTGCGGTCTATCTGCGAAGACGGGAGCCGGTGAGAAGGCAGATTGGCTGGATTATCGCGGCGGCTGCCGGGACGGCCAGCTTTTTCTATACCCGGGAGGACGCCATCTGGGTCGTTCCCTTCCTGGTGGTATTTACGCTGGTGTACCTGGGAAGTCTGGCCGGGCTCTGGAGGAAAGAGCGGCAGAAAGCCAGGCAGTATGCGGTGAAGGCGGCGCTGGTACTGCTGCCCTTCCTGTGCACCTGGGCGGCGGGCAGATGGATCGCCCGCCAGAATCTGTCCCATTACGGCATCGAGGTGGCGAACGAGCTCCAGGAGGGCGGCTTCGCCGAAATGTACAAGAGCATGATGGCTGTCAAGCCGGAGGAGGAGATCCCCGGCGTGACGATGACCCGGGAAAAGATCGCCCGCATGTGCGAGGTGTGCCCGACTTTAAAAGAGCTGGAGCCCTATATCGAGAGCAGCAGGGAGGTCTGGGCCGGCGAGGAGGGCGACGCGGAAAACTGGGAGATCCGGGACGGCTGGGTATTCTGGATTTTCCGCACGGCTCTGGAGGAGGCAGGCTATTATCAGGACGGAGCTATGGCAAATAAGATCTGCCTGCAGATCCGGGACGAGATCGAGGAGGCGCTTGATGAGGGCCTTTTGGAGCGGCAGGCGACGATGCCTTCCACCTATATGTCGCCCTGGAGAAAGGGCTATCTGGGAGACCTGTTCGGGGCGCTTGGGAAGGCCATAGCCTATACTACGACCTATGACGAGATGGAGACGCTGGTCTATCTCTACAGTGAGCCGGATGAAAACGGCGGAATTCCGTTGTTTGAGCGGATCACCGGAGATAAGGCAGTCTGGTACGAGTCGGATCTGGTGGAGATGGCCGGCTGGTATGTATCCTATGACGGCATGGAGGGCGTGACCCTGCAGGCGGAGCTTGCCGACGGAACCCTTCTGGGAACGGCGGAGTTTACAGAAAGCAGCGATGTGGCCGCTTATCTGGAGCAGCAGGGAATTGCCGCGCCAGGAAGCGAAAACTGCCGTTTTTCCCTGAAACTTTCTGTGGCGGACAAGCCGCAGGCCGTCTATCTGCGGGCGTACCGGGACGGGAAGTTTTTGGACGAGTATGAGCTGTCGGAAGATGTGGCTCAGGTGGAGCGGGAAGGCTCCCGGCTGAATCTGGACTGGTACTGGGATGTGCCGGAGCGGCACGGCCTGCTGGCGGAAATTAATTATAAGGGTGAAATCCTGAACGGGATCCGGGATATCTACCATCTCACAGGGCCAATCCTGGCGGCCTTAGGCCTGCTTGGCTGGCTTCTGCTCTGCGCGGAGCGCGTCCGCAGCCTTATCAGGCGGGAAAAGAATGAGACGGGCCTTGCCAGCTGGCTGGCGGTGACGGCCCTTCTTGCCAGTTATCTGGTGCTGCTGGGCGGAATCTCCTATTCGGAGATATCCGGCTGGAACGCGATCCTGTACTGGTACCTGTCAGGCGGCTATCCGGTGATGACGGCCTTTGAAGTGCTGGCCATCCTG
>CALWQJ010000159.1 GCA_944383645.1 uncultured Merdimonas sp. | reverse complement strand
TCGAACCGGCCCTTCCTTTCCGGGACGGCTCCGGCTTTCTTCTCTTCTTTTTCTCTTTCCTCTGTTTCTCTTTTCTCTGCCGCCTTTGTCTGCCGGAGGCTGCGCCGGTGAAGGGCGTCCATCAGAAAGGACACGCCCTCCGGGAAATCCCGGGAGGCCGCCAGGGAAACCGCCCGCCCCAGGGCCTGATCTGCTTCTGCTCCGGTGTCCGCGCCTGCGTCTGCGTCTGTTTCTGTATCTGCTCTGGCGTCCGTTTCTGTATCTACTCTGGCGTCCGTTCCGCCATCAATTCCGGCATCCGTTTCAGAGTCCGATCTTTGCAAAAAGCTCTCTGTCAGAAATTCCAGGCCTTCCATATCCCGGCCGGATATGATCTTTTCCAGAGCCTGCTCCCTGTGTGCCCACAGCCAGTCCTCATACTCTTTTCGAGCCTCCGAAAGAAGCCCCGCCGGGTACTGGAGGCGCCCCAGCGCCATCTCCAGCACCGTCTCAAAATCCTCCTCCGCCTTCGCGTGGAAAAAGCAGGCGTCGTAAGCGTGGAAGTCAAACCGCCGGTCATAAAAGCAGTTCCGGTAATTCATGCCGCTCCCATGGGTCTTTACGACCAGGATCCGCGCCGGGGTATTCTCCACGCTTTCCTCAAAAAATTCCGGGAAGACCAGCTTCGCCCGCACTGCCCCTTCCAGGGACACTTTAAGCTTCTCCGGCACCTCGATCAGGATTTCCCGCAGGCAGGAGCTCTCCCCGTCGTCCAGACGCAGGGCCAGCTCCCGGATGGCGTGGCAGCCTGTGAAAAGACCCGCTCCCAGATCGATAAGGCCGCCATGCAGGCGGAGCGTATGAAGGCGGCTGCAGTTATAAAAGGCATAGGCGCCGATTTTCCGAAGGGACGGCGGCAGGCTGACGGATGTAAGAGCCGCGCCTGTAAGCGGCGGCGGGAGCTCTGCATCTTCCCAAGACAGAGCTGAGGAAGCCGGATTGTCCGAATCCCACAGTCTCAGCCTGCCTTCCCGAGCCCCCTTCTCCAGAAGCCCTTCGTCCATATGGGCGGAAAAAGCATAGGGCGCAAGCTCCGCCACCGGAAGCCCTTCGACAGCCTCAGGGAGCTCCGCCTCGGAGCCATAATCATAACAGCGCCAGACGACAGCGCCGCCTTCCATTCTCTCATAAGCAGTCAGCACACAGTTCCCCTCCGAATCCTTTCTCTAAATCTATTCGTCAAATCCAGTCTCTGTATCCGTCAGATGCTCTCCTCGCATCCTGTGCCAGATACCTTTCCCCACATTGTATACCATCCTGCGGCATCCTGCAATGCGTGTCCCGGTATTTTGCATATAGTTGCTATTCACAGCCGCATGTGGGTGGGGCGGCTGTGAATCGTAACTGCATATATTTTTGTGGAACTATATCTAGTAATTTCCCATTGACATTGCTACTACATATTGTTAAAATAAATCCTGCTGACTGCCATATACGAATTCTCAGACGGCAATTGTACAAGCATAAGAGGAGAATATTGACATGAAAATCATCAAGCGCAGCGGAGCCGAAGCTGACTTCGACCCGCGTAAAATCGTAACCGCAGTGACAAAAGCCAATGAAAGCGTCGTTCCCAGCGCCCGCATGTCCGCCGTCCAGATCCGGCGGATCGCGGAGGATGTGGAGAGCGCCGCCCAGAATATAAACCGTTCTCTAAGCGTGGAGGAAATCCAGGATATGGTGGAGGACCAGATCATGAACCAGCGGGCCTTCGACGTGGCGAGGCGCTACATCACCTACCGCTACCGCCGCGCCCTGGTGCGCAAGTCCAACACCACCGACGAGCAGATTTTAAGCCTCATCGAATGCAACAACGAGGAGGTCAAGCAGGAAAATTCCAACAAGAACCCCACGGTCAACAGCGTGCAGCGCGACTACATGGCCGGGGAGGTCAGCAAGGACATCACCCGGCGCCTCCTGCTGCCGCCGGACATCGTGAACGCCCACGAGCAGGGCGTCATCCACTTCCACGACGCGGATTATTTCGCCCAGCACATGCACAACTGCGATCTGGTGAATCTGGAGGACATGCTCCAGAACGGCACCGTCATCAGCGGCACCCTCATCGAGAAGCCCCACAGCTTCTCCACGGCCTGCAACATCGCCACTCAGATCATCGCCCAGGTGGCCTCCTGCCAGTACGGCGGCCAGAGCATTTCTCTGACCCATCTGGCCCCCTTCGTGGACGTGAGCCGCCAGAAAATCCGCCGCCAGGTGGCCGAGGAGCTCCGCTCCATCCGGGAGGAGGTGACCGAGGACGAGATTTCCGCCATCACCGAAAAGCGCCTCCGGGAGGAGGTCAAAAACGGCGTCCAGATGATCCAGTACCAGGTGGTGACTCTGATGACCACCAACGGCCAGGCCCCCTTCGTGACCGTCTTCATGTACCTGAACGAGGCCAAAAATGAGCAGGAGAAGCAGGATCTGGCGCTCATCATTGAGGAAACCCTGCGCCAGCGCTACCAGGGCGTCAAAAACGAAAAGGGCGTGTGGATCACCCCGGCCTTCCCGAAGCTCATCTATGTGCTGGAAGAGGACAATATCCACGAGGACAGCCGTTTCTACTACCTGACGAAGCTGGCGGCCAAATGCACCGCCAAGCGCCTGGTGCCGGACTATATTTCCGAAAAAATCATGCTCCAGAATAAGATCGACAAAAACGGCCAGGGCCACTGCTACACCTGCATGGGCTGCCGCAGCTTCCTGACCCCCTACGTGGACGAGGACGGAAAGCCCAAATACTACGGCCGCTTCAACCAGGGCGTCGTCACCGTGAACCTGGTGGACATCGGCCTGTCCGCAGACGGCGATATGGATAAGTTCTGGGAAATCTTCGACGAGCGCATGGAGCTCTGCCACCGGGCCCTCCAGTGCCGCCATGAGCGCCTGACCGGAACCCTGTCCGACGCCGCGCCCATTCTCTGGCAGCACGGAGCCCTGCTGCGGCTGAAAAAAGGAGAGACGATTGACAAATACCTCCATGGAGGCTACTCCACCCTGTCCCTGGGCTACGCAGGCCTCTGGGAATGCGTCTACAGCCTGAACGGCAAAAAGCTCACCGAGCCGGAGGGCGAGGCCCTGGGACTGGAGATTATGAAAAAGCTCAATGAATACACGGCGAAATGGAAGGCCGCGGAAGACATCGACTACTCCCTTTACGGCACGCCCCTGGAAAGCACCACCTACAAATTCGCCAAATGCCTGCAGAAGCGCTTCGGTATCGTAAAGGGCGTGACCGATCGGAACTACATCACGAACAGCTACCATGTCCATGTGACGGAACACATCGACGCCTTCGACAAGCTGGCCCTGGAGGCCCGGTTCCAGGCCCTCTCACCGGGAGGAGCCATCTCCTACGTGGAGGTGCCGGACATGCAGCATAATCTGGAGGCCGTGCTTGCCGTGATGAAATTTATCTACGATCACATCATGTACGCAGAGCTGAACACCAAGAGCGATTACTGCCAGGTCTGCGGCTGGGACGGGGAAATCGAGATTAAAGAAGACGGACACGGAAAGCTCATCTGGCAGTGCCCGAACTGCGGAAATACGGATCAGAATAAGATGAACGTGGCCCGGCGGACCTGCGGCTACATCGGCACCCAGTTCTGGAACCAGGGCCGGACCCAGGAAATCCGGGAGCGCGTGCTGCATCTGTAAACCGGTTCCTATTTACAGCCGATTCAGACGAGTGCGCATGTGGGTAGGGCGGCTGTAAATAGTAACGTAAGCCGCCGTCCCCGGCCGTCTCATGAGGTAAGCCTATGAATTACGCAGCAATTAAGAAAAATGACATCGCCAACGGCCCTGGCGTGCGCGTCTCCCTCTTCGTGAGCGGCTGCCGCCACCACTGCCGGGGCTGCTTCAACCGGGAGGCCTGGGACTTCTCTTACGGACAGCTCTTCACCCAGGGTACCATAGAAGAACTCCTAAGCGCCCTCGCCCCCTCCTATGTGGCGGGTCTGTCGCTTCTGGGCGGCGAACCGCTGGAGCCGGAAAACCAGGCCCCCCTCCTCTCCCTCGCCCGCCAGTTCAAAGCGCGTTTTCCGGAGAAGACGCTCTGGTGTTACTCCGGTTTCTCCTTCGAGGCGGATCTGCTGACGTTCTCCGTGGGCGATTCGGAAATCCTTCGGGAGCTTCTCTCTTATATGGACGTGCTGGTGGACGGCAGGTTCATGGAAGAGAAAAAGGACTTAAGCCTGATCTTCCGGGGCTCCTCCAACCAGAACATCATCGACGTGCCGAAATCTCTGGAAGCCGGGCGCATGATCCTGCTGGAGGGAACCTGGCGGCGCACGATGGGAAACGGGGACAT
The DNA here is from genome assembly GCA_944383645.1 of uncultured Merdimonas sp. Taxonomy (GTDB): domain Bacteria; phylum Bacillota; class Clostridia; order Lachnospirales; family Lachnospiraceae; genus Laedolimicola. The sequence goes on along the minus strand of CALWQJ010000159.1, from coordinate 337 downwards.
AGATATAGAAGAAATATAGACAAAAGCGGCGGGATTTTGGAAAATCAAATTTTCTTTTCCAATCCCGCCGTCTCTCTTTCTTTGTATATTTTCTTTTGCATATTTTTCTTTTGTATGATCATTGCTTTTTGATAAGCTCCCCTTTAAACCGCCTGAATATCCAGCTCCAGGCCCTCCACGACTCCGGAAACCAGCCTGTCTGTAAACGGGTAAATCACGGGCTCCTCGCCCTTCTCCATCCGGCAGATCACCACAACCTCCCGCGCAGGATCGACAATCCAGTATTCCCGCACTCCAGCTTCCGCATATTTTCCGGCCTTTCTGTAATAATCCATGG
>CALWQJ010000158.1 GCA_944383645.1 uncultured Merdimonas sp. | reverse complement strand
CTTATTCTTCCCCGGCAGCCGTCTCTGCGGACTCCTCCATGGGCTCCGGATTGGATACGCTTACCTTATGATCATACCAGGTTCCCTTCGTTCCCACCAAAGCCACATCGAATTCCTCATCCAGTGCGGGCACCGGAATGTCAAAGCCATAGACTTCCTCCGTGATTCCGTCGCTGTAGGTCACACTGTCCACCGTAGGCTCCAAAAGCTCTGCCCCTTCCTTCTGGGCGTCTTCCGCCAGTCCCGGATACAGGTTCACAATATTCTGGGAAGCCAGCGATACATGGATGGTCATCTGTCCATTCTCTACGGTCAGAGTTCCCTTTCCCTCACAGGCCTCGCTTACATGGAACATACTGCTGTCTGTATCAAAGTCTGCAGAGTAGACACCATCCTCCAGAGACGCTGTCTCCGAGCTCTGTCCGCAGCCAGCGGCCAGAGCGCAGGCAAGAGCCGTCATACACAATACTGCTGCTAATTTCTTTTTCATGTTCCCCTATCCTTACTCTCCGATGACGGCCGCTGTATGCGCTACGTAGAGTTCCTGTACTGCCGGGATGCTTCCCAGTCCGGAAATCTGCGCCTCTACGCTCTCAAAGCTTCCGGATGCGGTAAACATGCTCTTCCAGGAATCCGCGTCATCGCCTGCCATATCGTTATTCGCGTGATCGCCGGCCACTACCATCAGCGGGCGCAGAATCACTTTTGTATAACCGGCCGCGCTTACCGCCTCGATCACCGCGTCGCAGGCTGTCTCCTCCGGCTCGCCCTCTACGGTTCCAATAAATGCGTTGTCATAGCCCAGCTCTGTCATCTGTGTCTGCATCTGGCTGTAGGACACCTTTGCCGTATGAGACGTACCATGTCCCAGGAATACAAAGGCCGTGCCGTCTTCCCTTGCCGCGTCCAGGCTGTCATAGCCTGCCTCTGCTACCGCTGCAGCCGTCACTGCCTCTGCCACCGCCTGCTTGTCCTCATTAATTACAGTGGCGTCAGATCCAACCTCGCCCAGCAGGGGCTCCGCCACCTGTACGGATTCAAACTGATCCGCGTACTCATTGACGGCGTCCATCATCTCGTCATACTCGGCGCCGTGCATCAGGTGAGTGGGCTGAACCACCAGGTTCTTTACGCCGTTCGCCACCGCGCGGTCAAGCGCCTGCTGCATGTTGTCAATATATTCACCGTCCCGGGCCTGCACATGGTTGATGATGATCTGTGCTGTAAACGCTCTTCTGACGGCCCAGTCCGGATAAGCCTCCTGGAGGGCGTCCTCAATTCCCTTGATGTCTGCCACGCGGCTGTCGTTAAAGGAAGTGCCAAAGCTTACTACCAGGATCTCATTTTCCCCAATTTCATCCTGATTGCGCGGGTCATCGAGAGAGGCGTCTCCTGTATCCCGTCCGAAATAATCCGGATCCGCGAACTCGCCGGCCACCAGCTCCTTCTGAGCGTCTGTCAGAGCGTCCCAGGCTTCCTTCGCGGCGGTACACTGAGCATCCGTCTCATCGGTTCTCTCCTGCACGTAAATCGCGTCAATCAGCGCCGCCACATTATCGGCAGCCTCCTGATCGGATACCTCCCCGGTCTCCTCTGCGGCTGCATCCTCTGTTTCAGTATCCTCCGCTGTCTCCATAGTCTCTGCCGTCTCCGCAGCGGTGTCCGCGGTGTCTGCCGCGCCCTGTCCGCAGCCTGCCAGCAATGTGCATGTCATTGCCGCCGTACACAATAAAGCTACGATTTTTCTTTTCATGACGTTATTCCTCCCTGAAAAATATAAATTCTGCGGATCCACAGAAAGCTTCGCCGCGGCCTGCAGACAGGCATAAAAAAATCCCTTTCTGCCGCGGGCTCCTGCCCGTGTCCGCTTCGGCCAAAGGGATAAAAAATCCAACGCATAAAAGATGCAGCTGGATTGTAGAGTATTGCTTTCCGCCACAGATACATGCACTCCGTAAAGCGGAAAGTCAGTTCGGTACAATCAAACCTCGTGATCTGGAATTCATCATCCCCGTACCACAGCTGGCAGGTCTCCTGGCTTACAGTCCAACGCCCACCGCCGCCTTCCCGATTACTCAGTGGCCTAACTGGCAGTGTGCTTCTGCTTACAGTGACGAGATCGCACAGGTCTTTCACCTGTTTCCCTATTCTCCGCAGTCTCCTGCGGCACCAACTGTTTCTTATTCAGTTTTCCGTGAAATCCGTTATGCTCATTATATCACCGCCGTCCGAATATGGCAACCGGCAAATTTCTTTCGCAGAATTGACAAATCGCCAGGATATGCTAGAATAAAAAGCAGAATTGAATGTACAAAGGTGCCCGCGGACGCCGCGGGAGAATAGGGAAGCTGAGTGAAAAGCTCACACGGTCACGCCGCTGTAAAGGAGGAGCCGTATCTTTGAAGGACCCTTAAAAGGTCCGGCCACTGGAGGATTTCCGGGAAGGCTAAAGATACGGCGCTGATACCCGAGTCAGAAGACCTGCCTTGTACAGGAAATTTACACAGGTTACGAACGATGGCCTCGTGTAAGAACAGGCTGGCTCACAGCGTTTCAATTCTGATATTCCGCTGCCCCTCCTGTTCTTTCTGACCACCTGTCGGACCTCCGGCAGGTTTTTTTATGTATTCGGAAAAGTTTTTTCCGACACGCAAAGGAAGAAAGGAGAAAAAATGAGTAAAAAAGAAAAACGTATTCTGGCTTTTCTGGCTGTCACCGCCCTGACCCTCGGCGTCGCCCCAAGGGCGGAGGCCATGCACATTATGGAAGGGTATCTGCCCGGCGGGTACTGTATCGCCTGGGGAGTTCTGTGCCTTCCCTTTCTGGCCGCAGGCTTTTTTTCCATCCGCAAGACCCTGCAGGAGCGCAGGAACCTGATCACTCTGCTGGCCATGTCCGGCGCTTTTATCTTCGTGATTTCCTCGCTGAAGATTCCGTCCGTGATAAACGCCAGCTGCTCTCATATGACCGGAACCGGCCTGGGCGCCATCCTCTTTGGCCCCTCAGCCGTGTCCATCCTGGGGCTTATCGTCCTTTTATTCCAGGCCCTTCTGCTGGGCCACGGAGGACTGACCACCATCGGAGCCAACACCTTCTCCATGGCGATCGCGGGCCCCTTTGTATCCTGGGGCATCTATGTGCTCTGCCGGAAGCTTAAGGTCAATAAACGGGCCGGCATCTTCCTGTCGGCTGCACTGGGCGATCTGTTCACCTACTGCGTGACCGCCCTGCAGATGGCTCTGGTGCACAACGCCGACAGTACCTTTGGCCAGGCGCTCGTAAAGTTTCTCACCGTGTTCGCTCCCACCCAGATCCCTCTGGCTGTCATCGAGGGCATTATCACGGTTCTCATCGTCATGGGACTGGAGACCTACGCAAAGCCGGAGCTTAAGGCCATCGGATTTCTGAAGGAGGCGAAGTGAGTATGAAGAAAAAAGTCATTCTGGGAATTGTCCTGATCTGCCTGATTGCCCTGATTCCCCTCTTCGTCCATCCGGACGGGGAATTCGGCGGCTCCGATGACGCGGGCAGCCAGGTGGTGGCGGAGGTGGATTCCTCCTATGAGCCCTGGGCCGCTCCCGTTCTGGAGACCCTCCTTGGCAGAGAGCTGCCGGGCGAGGTGGAAAGCCTCTTTTTCTGTATCCAGACCGGTATCGGGGTAGGAATCATTGCCTTTATCATGGGAAGATTTGTAGAGCGCAAGAAATGGATGAAGCAGGAGGAAGGTACCGTCCGTGATAGCGATCGATAAGCTGTGCTACAATTCCAGACTTCGATATGCAAACGCAGGTGAAAAGTCTGCCTTTGCAGTGATTACACTGTGTATCTGTGTAATGAGTCGTTCCATTGCCGTGGCAGGCATCGTACTGGCTGTGACAGGGATTCTGACCGTAAAAAAAGGCGGGGTCCCTGTCTTCCGCTATCTCAAATTCCTGACGATTCCCCTGGCGTTCCTTCTGCTGAGCACTCTGGCGATCCTGTTCCATATCAAAAGAGAGCCCCTTGATCTGTTCGCCATTCCTCTGGGGAACTGGTATCTGACCGCGGGTACGGACTCCTTTTTCTACGCGGTGCAGCTGGTTTTCACCGCCCTCGCCGCTGTCTCATGCCTGTACTTTCTGTCCTTTACCACGCCCGTACCGGATATTCTGGAGGTGCTCAGGAAGCTTCACTGCCCGGCCCTTCTCATGGAGCTGATGCTTCTGATCTACCGGTTCATCTTTATTCTCCTTGACACGGCCGACGCCATCAGCACCTCCCAGAGCTGCCGTCTCGGAAACCGGAATTACCAGACTGCTCTGAAATCCTTCGGCCTTCTGGGTTCCGCGCTGATGATCCGGGCCGTACAGCGCTCCGGCAGGCTCTATGACGCCATGGAGGCCCGCTGCTACGACGGCCGCATCCAGGTTCTGTCGGAAAGCCGCCCGCCCAGGAAAAAGGTCGTTGCCTGGATTCTCCTCTTTGACGGAGCACTTCTCATCTTTGCCATATGGAGGCGTTTTTTCTCATGAATCATATGAACGATGAAATTATTTTAAAAGCAGAGGATCTGTATTTTTCCTATGACGACGATCATAACCACTCCCTGAACGGCCTTTCCCTGGAGATCAAAAAGGGGCGGAAAATAGCCGTCATGGGAGCCAACGGCAGCGGAAAGTCTACCTTTTTTCTCTGCTGCACCGGCATCCTGAGGCCCCAGAAGGGCCGCCTGTATTTCCAGGGGGGGGAATACCGGTAT
>CALWQJ010000157.1 GCA_944383645.1 uncultured Merdimonas sp. | reverse complement strand
AATGAAATGAATTTGAAGGGACGCGATTTTCTTACGCTCCGGGATTTTACGCCGGAGGAGATTGAGTATCTGGTGGATCTGGCGGCGGAGCTGAAGGCCAGAAAGAAGCAGGGGATTGTGGAACGGGATCTCCGGGGAAAAAATGTGGCGCTGATCTTTGAGAAGACCAGCACCAGGACCCGCTGCGCCTTCGAGGTGGCGGCCCACGATCTGGGAATGGGGACGACGTATCTCGATCCGTCAGGCTCCCAGATTGGGAAGAAGGAGAGCATCGCCGACACGGCCCGGGTGCTTGGCCGGATGTTCGACGGCATCGAGTACCGGGGCTATGGCCAGGAAATCGTGGAGGAGCTGGCGAAGTATTCGGATGTGCCGGTGTGGAACGGATTGACGAACGAGTACCATCCGACCCAGATGCTGGCCATGCTGCTGACGGTCAAGGAGCACCTGGGACGCTTAAAGGGCGTGAAGCTGGTCTACATGGGAGACGCCCGCTATAATATGGGCAATTCCCTGATGGTGGCCTGCGCGAAGATGGGCATGCACTTTACGGCCTGCGCGCCGAAGGCTTATTTCCCCAATGAAGAGCTGGTGTCCTGGTGCGAGGGCGTGGCGAAGGAGACGGGAGCCACAATCACGCTGACAGAGGACGTGGAGAGCGGCACGAAGGGCGCGGATGTGATTTACACAGACGTATGGGTGTCCATGGGAGAGCCGGACGAGGTCTGGGAGACGAGGATCCGGGAGCTTTCCCCCTATCAGGTGAACAGGAAGGTGATGGAGAACGCGGGTCCGCAGGCGATCTTCACCCACTGCCTGCCGGCGTTCCATGACCTGAAGACGACCATCGGAAAGCAGATCGCGGAGAAGTTCGGCATCACAGAGATGGAGTGTACGGACGAGGTGTTCGAGTCGGCCCAGTCTGTGGTGTTTGACGAGGCGGAGAACCGCATGCATACGATCAAAGCGGTGATGGCGGCCACATTGGGGGCGTAACCGGTATGCAGGAAAAGAAACGCAGGGTTGTCAGGGATCCCTATTTTTACTGGAAGATTGTGAATATGGCGCTGGCCTGCGCGGTTCTGGTGCTGGCGTTTCTGATCCTGTCCGGCAGAGGAGAGAGGTATCTGATGCCTGCGGCCTTTTTTCTGGGTGTGGTCATGTGCAGCCTGTCCGGCATCATGGAGCTGGCAAAGAACAGAAAAATCGTGGGCTACATCTGCTCCGTCTTTGCGGGGATTCTGGCGGTCGCCCTGATTCTGGACATCATCCGGATATGGATTTTGTGACGTGTTGATTTTATGTTGAAGGAAGAGATTTTAAAGGCGCTCCGGGAGTCGGAAGGCTATGTGTCCGGCCAGGAGCTCTGCGAAAGCTTTGGCGTCTCCCGAACTGCGGTCTGGAAGGCGGTGACGAAATTAAAGGAAGAGGGCTATGAGATCGACAGCGTCTCCAACCGGGGCTATCGGCTGAAGACGCTGCCGGATGTGGTGACGGAGGCGGAGATCGGGAGCCGGCTTAAGACGGCGGTCATGGGCAGGCGCTGCGTCTGCTTCGACCGCATTGACTCGACGAACCTCCAGGCGAAGCGGCTGGCGGAGGAGGGGGCGCCCCACGGCACGCTGGTCTGCGCCGGGGAGCAGACAGCCGGCCGGGGACGCCGGGGGAGAGACTGGAGCTCTCCGCCCGGACAGGCCATATATATGAGCCTTCTTCTGCGGCCCCGCATCCGGCCGGAGCGGGCTTCCATGCTGACGCTGGTGATGGGCCTTGCGGCGGCGGAGGCCTGCAACGCCCTGCTTCTCCGCGCGCGGCCAGGCGGCGCCTCCGGCTCTTGGGAGGGCGGCGGACCGGTGGGTCTGAAATGGCCCAACGATCTGGTGCTGGACGGGCGGAAGACGGCGGGTATCCTGACGGAGATGAGCGCGGAGATCGACTGCATTCACTATGTGGTGATCGGCGTGGGGATCAATGTAAACGAAAAAGTGTTCCCGGAGGAGCTGCCCCAGGCGGCCTCTCTGTTCCAGGCGGCGGGAAAGCCCCTTCTGCGGGCGGAGCTTATCGCTCTGTGCATGGAATATTTTGAGAAATATTATGAAGAATTTGAAAGAACCGAGGATCTGCGGGGCTTGAAGGCAGCCTATGAGGCTCTGTTGGTAAACCGGGGCCGGCAGGTGCGGGTGCTGGAGCCGGGAAACGAGCATACCGGGACGGCGCTTGGCATCAACGACCGGGGAGAGCTCCTGGTAGAGCTTTCCGGCGGGCGGATCGAGGAGGTCTACGCCGGAGAGGTGTCGGTCCGCGGCGTGTACGGATACGTGTAGCCGCGCGGCCTGCGGCAGATACGGCCGCGCGCGGCCCGCGGCGGTATGCCGGGACGGACGGCCGGCCCGTTTCCGGCCAGGAGGAAAGAAATGTATCAGGACAATATTGTGCTTTGCGGCGCAAATTCTTATGAGGAAAAATATTATTTTAACGAGGACTTCGCGGCCCTGCCGGAGGAGGTCAAAAAGGAACTGAAGATCCTGTGCGTGCTCTTTGTAAACGAGGTGGGGGGAATCCTGCTTCTGGAATACGAGGAGGACGGCACGCTGGTTTTCCAGGTGTCCAGCCGGGACGACGATTTCTTTTTTGATGAGATCGGGAGCGGACTGAAGATCAAAGAGATCCAGAAAGAGAAGGCAGAGCTTCTGGCCTCGCTGGAATTATTCTATAAAGTTTTTTTCTTGAATGAGGAGATTGAACATGCATAATGAACTTTTTTCCATCGGACCCTTTACGGTATATGGCTACGGCCTGATGATCGCCATCGGTATTTTCTCGGCCTACTGTCTGGCGGAATACCGGGCCAGGCGGCTTGGACTGGACGACGAGAGAGTGTTCGGCCTGACCATCTGGGCTGTAGTGGGCGGCATTCTCGGAGGAAAAATCCTGTTTTACCTGACGATTCTGCCGCAGATCGCGGCGGATCCCAGCCTGCTTTACCGGGATCTGATGGAAGGCTTCGTGATTTACGGGGCGCTGATCGGCGGCTTTCTGGGAATTGTGCTCTACTGCCGCCGCTGGAGGATCCATGTGCTCAGCTACCTGGACCTGGCGCTGCCCTCGGTGGCCCTGGCCCAGGGCTTCGGACGGATCGGCTGCCTTCTGGCGGGCTGCTGCTACGGGCAGGAGACGGACAGCGCGTTCTGCATCGTCTTTCAGAATTCCGCCTACGCGCCCAACGGCGTGCCGCTGGTCCCCACGCAGATCATTTCCAGCGTGCTGAATTTCCTGCATTTCGGGCTGTTGATTTTGTTCGCGAAGAAGTGGAAAAAAGGCGAGGGCCAGGTGACGGGTCTGTATTTTGCCCTGTACAGCGCGGGCCGTTTCGTTCTGGAGTTTTTCCGGGGCGATCTGGAGCGCGGCAATGTGGGAGCGCTGTCCACCTCGCAGTTTATCGCGATTTTCGCGTTCCTGTTCGGAGCGGCGCTGTTCGTCTGGGCAGGAAAGCGCGGCGCGCAGGGCCAGGCGGCCGTAAAACAGAATTCTGACGGCGCAGAGAGCGTTTCTGCGGAAGCCGCAGAGCATACGGGAGAATCAGAGCATGGAGAAATATAATAAAAGAGCGCAGATATTTCTGTATTTTGGCTTTCTGCTGGCGCTGGCCGCCGTGGACTGGCATTGGTATGCCAAGCGCTTTCCGCAGGAGAGCTTTCTCCTGGGACTGCCCTTCATCCAGGCGGTCTACGCGCTGTGGATCGCGGCGACGGCGGTCTGCTTTGTGATGAGCGCTGCTTTGTTCTGGAAAGCCAGGCGGGAGCAGCGGGCGCACCAGCACAGGCACAGACGCTGAAGAAAGCGAAAGAGGATACGTATATGGCATTGAAAATAGGAAATACAGAGCTTCCGGGTTCTGTGATACTGGCGCCTATGGCAGGGGTAAGCGACCTGCCATTTCGTTTGCTCTGCCATGAGCAGGGGGCGGACCTGGTCTGCATGGAGATGGTCAGCGCCAAGGCCATCGCCTACCACAACCGGAACACGGAGAAGCTGATGCAGATCCATCCGGCGGAAGGGCTGGTCTCCCTGCAGCTGTTCGGCTCCGAGCCGGAGCTGATGGCGGAGATCGCCCGCCAGATAGAGGAGCGTCCCTTTGACATCCTGGACATCAATATGGGCTGTCCGGTCCCGAAGATTGTGGGCAACGGGGAGGGCTCGGCCCTGATGCGGGAGCCGAAGCTGGTGGAGCGGATCGTGAGCCAGGTGGCCCGGGCCACGAAAAAGCCGGTGACGGTGAAGATCCGAAAAGGTTTTGACGACGGCCATGTGAACGCGGTGGAGATCGCCCGGATCGCGGAAGGAAGCGGGGCCGCGGCTGTGGCGGTCCACGGGCGGACGAGAGAGCAGTATTATTCCGGAAAGGCGGACTGGGATATCATCCGCCAGGTCAAGGAGGCCGTCTCGATCCCCGTCATTGGAAACGGCGACGTGGATTCCCCAAAGAAGGCGAAGGCCATGCTGGAGGAGACGGGCTGCGACGGCGTGATGATTGGGCGGGCGGCCAGGGGAAACCCCTGGATCTTCCGCCAGGTACAGGAATACCTGCGGACAGGCGTGGCTGCGCCAAAGCCTTCCCCGGAGGAGGTGCGGGCCATGATGCTTCGCCACGCCCGGATGCAGGTGGAGTATAAAGGGGATTACACCGGAATCCGCGAGATGCGCAAGCACATCTCCTGGTACACGGCTGGGATGCCCCATTCCGCACGCCTGCGTGCCCGGATCAACAGCGTGGAAAGCCTGGAAGAGCTGGAAGAAATCTTGACAAGCGGATGCTGTTAAGATATAATACTGTGA
>CALWQJ010000156.1 GCA_944383645.1 uncultured Merdimonas sp. | reverse complement strand
CGCGTACAGACCGGAGGATGACAGGGTATGGGACAGATGATCACGGTGACGGGTATGGTGCTGGCGGCCTATCCCTACGGTGATTATGACAAGAGAATTACGCTTCTGACAAAGGAAAGGGGAAAGATCACGGCCTTCGCCAGAGGGGCGAGAAAGCAGAACAGCCCCCTCCTGGCCGTCTGCAATTCCTTTGTGACCGGGGACTTCACCGTCTACGAGGGACGCAGCTCTTATAATCTGATGCAGGCGAAGGCGCGGAACTATTTCCATGAGCTGAGCGCTGATTTCGCGGGGGCCTGCTACGGCTTTTATTTCTGTGAGCTGGCGGATTATTATACCAGGGAAGCCAGCGACGAGCTTCCCATGCTGAAGCTTCTCTACCAGACCTTACGGGCCCTCCTGCGGCCCAGTATCCCGGATGAGCTGATCCGCTACATATATGAACTGAAGGTGCTGGTGGTGAACGGGGAGTGTCCGGTGGAATTTACGGAGCTTGCCGTCTGCGAATCGACTCTGTATACGCTTCAGTACATCGCGGCCTCTCCCATCGAGAAGCTTTATACTTTTACCGTATCGGAGCAGGTGCTGGGAGAACTGAAAGGCGTGCTCCGCCGGTACCGGGACCTTTATATGGAGGGGCATTTCAAATCTCTGGAAATCCTGGAGGCCTGTGTGAAAAGCGGTTGAAAAATCCCGGGAAAGACGGTATACTATATGGGATCTTCGGGTTCCGGGAAAAAGTGGAAGCTGCTTTCCGGGCCGAAATGAGCGGGAGGAGACGAGCATGAGAAAAGGAATCTGTTTTTGCCTCCTGATGTGCAGCGCTCTGCTGTTTGCGGGCTGCCTGGGAAAGCTCCCGGAGGAGGATACGATTTCCGTGGATAAGAAGGGCAGGGTGACCAGCACCATCGTGGAGGATTTCGACAAGGAATTCTACGACGCGGAGGAGCTGGAGGGCGAGATTGACGCAGAGCTTGCGGAGTATAATCAGAACTTTGCTGCGGATCACATCAGGAAGGAAGCTTTCGAGGTCGAAGACGGCGTGGCGGCTTTGCAGCTGGTCTTTGACGAGAGTAAATATTATGCCGATTATACAGGCCTTACGCTGTTCGCGGGGACGATCGGCGAGGCGGAGGCAGAAGGGTATGATCTCTCCGGAGAGTATGTGGATCCGGAAGGGAACCCGGCTGATGTGGAGACTGTGTCTGCGGGAGGAGAGGCCCACGTGCTGATCCTGGAGGAAGCCGTACAGGCAGAGGTTCCGGGAAAGATCCTGGCGGTGAGCCCTTCGGACCATGTGACGGTTACAGGCAGCAGGGAGGCGTCCGTCTCGGAGGCTGAACTGTCTTATATTATTTACAAATAAAAGCTACAAATAAAAGGAGAGTTTATAATGGAAAAGACAATGGACAAAATCGTGGCTCTGGCCAAGGCGAGAGGATTCGTATATCCGGGTTCCGAGATTTACGGCGGCCTTGCGAACACCTGGGATTACGGCAATCTGGGCGTGGAGCTGAAGAACAATGTGAAGCGCGCCTGGTGGCAGAAATTTGTGCAGGAGAACCCCTACAATGTAGGCGTGGACTGCGCGATTCTGATGAATCCCCAGACCTGGGTGGCTTCCGGTCATCTGGGAAGCTTCTCAGATCCGCTTCTGGACTGCAAGAGCTGTAAGGAGCGTTTCCGCGCCGACAAGCTGATCGAGGATTACAACGAGGAGCACGGTATAAAGATCGAGGGTTCCGTAGACGCCTGGAGCCAGGAGGAGATGAAGGCCTACATCGACGAGCACAACATCCCCTGCCCCTCCTGCGGCAAGCATGACTTTACCGATATCCGTCAGTTCAACCTGATGTTCAAGACCTTCCAGGGCGTGACGGAGGACGCGAAGAATACCGTGTATCTCCGCCCGGAGACCGCCCAGGGTATCTTTGTAAACTTCAAGAACGTGCAGAGAACCTCCAGAAAGAAGGTTCCCTTCGGCATCGCTCAGATCGGAAAATCCTTCCGCAACGAGATCACGCCGGGCAACTTCACCTTCCGTACCAGAGAGTTCGAGCAGATGGAGCTGGAGTTCTTCTGCAAGCCGGACACCGACCTGGAGTGGTTCGCCTACTGGAAGGAATACTGCATCAACTGGCTGAAGTCCCTGGGCATGAAGGATGAGGAGCTTCGCGCCCGCGATCATGAGAAGGAGGAGCTGAGCTTCTACAGCAAGGCGACCACCGACCTGGAATTCCTCTTCCCCTTCGGCTGGGGCGAGCTGTGGGGCATCGCGGACCGTACGGATTACGACCTGACCTGCCATCAGAATGTATCCGGCGAGGATCTTTCCTATTTCGACGATGAGCTGAAGGAAAAATACATTCCTTACGTAATCGAGCCCTCTCTGGGAGCGGACCGCGTGGTTCTGGCCTTCCTGTGCGCGGCTTACGACGAGGAAGAGCTGGAGGGCGGAGACATCCGCACCGTGCTTCATTTCCATCCGGCTCTGGCTCCGGTGAAGATCGGCGTGCTGCCGCTCTCCAAGAAGCTGAACGAGGGCGCAGAGAAGATTTACACCCAGCTTTGCAAAAAGTACAACTGCGAGTTCGACGACAGAGGAAATATCGGAAAGCGCTACCGCCGCCAGGACGAGATCGGAACGCCCTTCTGCGTGACCTACGATTTCGAGTCTGAGACAGACGGAGCTGTGACCGTCCGCGACCGCGACACCATGGAGCAGGTACGCGTGAAGATCGACGAGCTGGACGCTTATTTCGCGGATAAATTTACATTTTAATCCGGGTAGGAAGGTTGACGAAACCGCTGAATAATGATAGTTTATTATTAGCGCCGGAAGGCCGGGGTTTAGCCGCCGTGTGCCGGCGCTGGTAATTCTGTAAAAATCAAATCACAAAGGAGTATGATTATGAATCTTTCACCACTTCAGAAAGCAAGATATGAGTATGTTCCGAAGCTTCCGGGAATGCTTAGAAACGGTATCGCTGAGATTGCCGTTAAAGAGGGAACTGCTACTACCAGCGTGGCGGATCAGGAGAAGATCAAAGAGCTTTTCCCGAACACCTACGGTGAGCCGGAGATTACCTTTGTAAAGGGCGAGAACACCTCCGAGGCGAAAAAGCAGGTTGTAGGCGTGATTCTTTCCGGCGGACAGGCGCCTGGCGGACACAACGTAGTCTGCGGTCTTTACGACGCGCTGAAGGCGACCAACAAGGAGAACGTCCTGATTGGCTTCAAGGGCGGCCCCAGCGGACTCATTGAGGATAAGTTCATCGTATTTGACGACGAGTATATCGATCAGTACAGAAATACCGGCGGCTTCGACATCATCGGTTCCGGAAGAACCAAGCTGGAGACCGAGGAGCAGTTCGCGATTGCCACAGAGGTCTGCAAGAAGCACGGCATCACCGCTATCGTAATCATCGGCGGCGATGATTCCAATACCAACGCCTGCGTGCTTGCCGAGTACATGGCGGCGCACAAGACCGGCGTACAGGTGATCGGCTGCCCGAAGACCATCGACGGCGACCTGAAGAATGAGGATATTGAGATCTCCTTTGGTTTTGATACCGCTACCAAGACCTACAGCGAGATGATTGGAAATATTGAGAGAGACTGCAACTCTGCGAAGAAATACTGGCACTTCATCAAGGTTATGGGCCGTTCCGCTTCCCATGTGGCTCTGGAGTGCGCTCTGGAGTGCCAGCCGAACATCTGCCTGATTTCTGAGGAAGTAAAGGAGAAGAAGCAGTCCCTGTCCGAGATCGCGGATTACATCGCGGACGCGGTGGAGAAGAGAGCCGCAAAAGGACAGAACTTTGGCGTCGTTGTCATTCCGGAGGGCGTGGTTGAGTTCGTTCCGGAGTTCTCCGTCCTGATCGGCGAGATCAACGAGCTTCTGGCAGGCAGCAAGGCAGACGCGTTCAACGCGCTTCCCACCTGGGCTGAGAAGTACGCCTTCATTGAGAAGGGACTGACCAAGGAGTCCATGGCTGTGTTCGCGATTCTTCCCCAGGCCATCCAGCAGCAGCTGTTCCTGGAGAGAGACCCGCACGGCAACGTACAGGTTTCCCTGATCGAGTCCGAGAAGCTGTTCGCCGCTCTGGTAGGCGACAAGCTGAAGGCGAGAAAAGAGGCGGGCATCTACACAGGCAAGTATGCGACCCAGACCCACTTCTTCGGTTACGAAGGAAGATGCGCGTTCCCGTCCAACTTCGACGCGGACTACTGCTACTCCCTTGGCTACAACGCGTTCATGCTGATCCAGTACGGCTATAACGGATACCTGTCCAAGGTTTCCAACCTGTCCAAGCCGGCTGAGGAGTGGATCGCAGGCGGTATGCCCATCACCAAGATGATGAACATCGAGAGAAGACACGGCGAGGACAAGCCGGTTATCCGCAAAGCCCTCGTAGAGCTGGATGGAAAGCCGTTCCAGTACTTCGCGGCGCACAGAGACGAGTGGGCAGAGAACACCTGCTACACCTTCCCGGGCGCGATCCAGTATTACGGACCTGCAGAGGTCTGCGATCTGACCACCAGGACGCTGGCGCTGGAGAAGGCGGAGTAAGCTTCTAAAAAATTCGCAGTAATCTTCTGTGAAATAATCATAATCTGTGAAAAAACTGACAAAACCGGGCGCGGCTGCGCCCGGTTTTTTGAAGACAAAAGAGCGCATGGAAACGGCAATTGGTTCTCCTGACAGTCCGGAATGGAACATGCGGCAGGCTTGTACTTTGTAAAAATTCCGAAAACAAGGAAAAACACAAGAAAAATTAGTTAAAAAATAAACAAAATATTTTGATTTTAATCTGCCTTTTTACAACAAATTTACCAAGAATCTCTTGACAAATATTGCATGTGTGTTACACTAAGAGTGTGCGCAGGGTTGGGTCGTTGACCACATATCCGGCGCATACTTTACGTT
>CALWQJ010000155.1 GCA_944383645.1 uncultured Merdimonas sp. | reverse complement strand
CGGCTGTAAATAGCTGCGTTTCATCACATGCTCTTATCTGACCGCCGCGAAAGCAGCGGGTTCATACTCTTCAGGCTGATAGCAAGCGTCGAAGTATTATGAAGAAGAGCAGAGGCGGACGGCTGCAGGATTCCCGCCACGCCCAGCGCGATCAGCCCCGTATTAAAACCTACAATGCTCCTGTAATTCCGGTGGATCCGGCGCATCAGGCTGCTGCTGATATGCTTCAGGGCCACAAGCTGCCAGAGATCCTCCGCACCTATGGTCACATCCGCGACCTCCCGGGCCAGCTCCGCGCCATCGCTGATGGCGATTCCCACATCGGCCGCAGACAGGGCCGGCGAATCGTTAATGCCGTCTCCCACCATGATGACCTTCCTGCCTTTTGACTTTTCCATCTCTACAAAGCGGGCCTTATCTTCCGGAAGCACCTCGGAATAATACTCGTCCACGCCTGCCTTCGCGGCGGCTGCCCGGGCAGTCCTGTCGCTGTCGCCTGTCATCATGACTGTCTTGGAGATTCCCGCCTCCTTCAGAGCGCGCACCACTTGGGCCGCCTCCTCCCGCAGGGGATCCTCAATGCAGATGACGCCTGCCAGTACCCCCTCCACAGCCAGATACAGCTGGGAATATTCCGGGGGAAGGGCGTCCAGCTTTTCTTTCGCCCCTTCCGGGAGCGCACATTTTTCATCCTCAAATACAAAATGCCAGCTTCCGATGAGCGCTTTCTTCCCCTCTACCGTAGTAGAGATACCATGTGCTACCAGATATTCCACTTTGGAATGCTTTTCCTCATGCTGCAGTCCCTTTGCTCTGGCCGCATCCACCACAGCCTTCGCCATGGAATGGGGAAAATGCTCCTCCAGACAGGCCGCCAGCCGCAGAATCTCGTCCGGATCCTCCCCGTTGCAGGATACCACCCGAGACACCGTAGGCCGTGCCTTCGTCAGGGTCCCCGTCTTGTCAAAGACAATGGTATCCGCCTCCGCCACGGCTTCCAGATATTTTCCTCCCTTTACCGTCACATGAAAAGCCCCTGCCTCCCGGATGGCGGAAAGCACGGAAATAGGGATCGCCAGCTTCAGCGCGCAGGAAAAGTCCACCAGCAGCACCGCCAGCATCTTTGTCACGTTTTTCGTAAAAAACCAGGTCAGGGCCGACCCTGCCAGCGTCCAGGGCACCAGTCTGTCTGCCAGATGCTCCGCTTTCCCTTCCACAGAGGATTTCAGCTTTTCAGATTCCTCGATCATGGCTGCGATGCGCTCATATTTGCTGGCGCCGGTTCCCACCCGGACACGGATGGTCAGCTCGCCCTCCTCCACAACGGTTCCGGCGTATACGGAAGATCCCTTTGTCCTTGCCACCGGCACGGATTCCCCCGTCAGGGAAGCCTGGTTTACCATCGCCTCCCCGGCTTCTACCGTCCCATCGAAGGGGATCACGTTTCCCATATGGACAACCACCAGATCCTGCTCCCGCACCTTCGCGGAGTCCACCAGGACCTCCTGCCCGTCACAAAGAAGCCACACCTTTTCAATATTCAAAGACATGCTCCGGGCCAGATCGCCCACAGATTTTTTATGGGTCCATTCCTCCAGGATTTCTCCGACGCCCAGCAGGAACATGACGGATCCTGCCGTATCAAAATCTCCGCGGAACACAGATACGCCGATGGCCGCCGCGTCCAGCACCGGCACCTCCAGCTTCCGCCTTGCCAGCATGCGCAGGCCGTGCCGCAGATATCTGCAGGATCGGAAAGCAGTGGCTCCTGCCCGTATGGGATAAGGAAGAAACAGCTTGCTTCCCGCCCGCAGCACCATTTTCATCACTAGTTTTTCCCAGTATTCTTCATTCAGTTTTCTCCCGGAACTCTGGAATACCGTCTCCGGAACCTTTATCTTCCCATACTGGAACTCCCGGAGCAGGCGGAGCACTTCTTCCCGTTCTCCCCGGTAACAGATGACTGCGCCGGAGGTTCTGCGCATCACCTTGGCTGATATCACGTTTTCCTGGCAGTTCAGATAATACTCCAGGGTATCCGCCTCTCTGCAGGTCATCTCCTTCTGGGCTGCCTGCACGCGGATCCTTCCCCGTATCTCATGCCGGATTTTAAATTTCATCCGAAACCTCTGCCTCCGCTTCCGCAGCAGCGCGCTCCTCGTTGATCTGCTGAGCCTCCGCGTAGATATCTTCTGCGTTCTCCTGAATGGCAGCCGCAGTCTTCATTACGCAGCTTTTCGCCCGCAGGGCGGCCGCCGTACAGCTCGTATATACCTTCTTCGCGTCTTTGCTGGACAAAAGCTTGATTCCAGCCGTTCCAAACAATACGCCTGCCGCAAAAATTCCTGTCTTTTTCCAGTCGATACACTCAAAACATTTTAACATCTTCGGTTCTCCTCTTTCCAAGTTTTTTCTATTGTTTTTCCGCCCGGGTTATTTGTGCTTATACCCTGTGTAAAAGGTCATAAACAGGCATACCGCCAAGGCCCAAGCCCAGAATCTGTGATTTTTCATGGTCGCGAGACCTCCTTCCTGCCCTCCGGCCATCTTATTATAGCACCGCAGTTGGAAAAAGGAATATTTTGAAAATGATAATTTTTATCAATTACCTTTCAGCACCTGGTTGAGCACATAGGCCAACGGCTCCATAGCGTTCAGCATTTCCTGGAGCGTATTGGTCTGGGCCCCGGCCTCCACCAGCAGGGACTTCGGACGCAGATGCAGGTTGTAGCGCAGGCTCTTTAAGTAGACCTTTCTCGTAAAGCCCGGATAATACTTCTCGCAGCCCAGCTTCATCTGCAGGGAAAGGGCCAGGTTTTCCCCGATATAGGGGTTCTCCAGATAGCCGATGGGACCGTTCCTTTTGCTGAAGCTCAGTCCGTTGAAAAACATGATCTGGGCCGTAGGCTTTCCGTTCACCTCTGTCACCAGATGGGTGTCCTCCTGCACGCCGTCCCGGTGCAGGTCGATGATGACCTCGATCGTGGGGTTCTCGGCCAGAATCTGCTCCACATCCTCCGCCGCCAGCGTATAGGCCTGGTTCCGGTCCAGCTTTCCGTCTATAAAATCGTAGACGCCAGTATTATGTATCACGTTGTAGCCGTAGGTATCCCGCAGAAGCTCCGCCAGATATTCCCCCACCCCCACAATGGTGGTGCTGCTGTCCCCCGGGACGGAATCCACAAAGCCCTCCTGGGAATGGGTGTGGTAAATCAGGATCTGGGGAGCCGAGCTGTCCTGCTTCATCGTCATATCCATCCCCAGCAGCGTCTCCGCGTCCAATAGATCGCTGCTGATATCCGTATTGCTCTCTACGATATAGAAATTATTTTTCAGAAAATCGAAATCGGAAAGCTGCTCCAGCGTATACTCCGTCCCAAGCACCGCGCCGCTCTGGACGGCGCCGGCCGCCTGGCTGCCCGCCTCCGTCTGTCCGGCTGCCTCCGCCTCTGCCTGGGCCAATGCCTCCTGCTCTCGGCGCTCCTGCTCCCGGGCCGCCTGCTCCTCCTGGGCGGCTCTTAAGTTCTCCTCCTCCACCTTCTCCGCGATATCGAAGGCCTCTCCTGTCTGGGCGTCGATCTCATTCTCGTCATGGGCCCCGCCCTGGATCAGGATCTCATAGGTAACCGCGCTCTCCGAGGCTGTCTCGTACAGCTCCTGCTGCTCTATAAAAGAAAAAAGGGGGAACAGCTCCGCAGCCTCCCGGATCAGAAGCTCATCCAGACTGGCGGCCGTCCCGTCAGCGCCAGCCGCATAGGCAAGTCCCGGATAAAGGCATTTCGCAGCCGCGTTCTGCAGCGTCCCTTCCGCGTTCGTCAGGACCTTTCTCACTGCGTATCCAAGCTTTGGAAGCGTCCGCCCCCTGACTCCGTACCCCAGAATATAGAGGCCAAGCGCCGCGATGGCTATCCACGCAGCTCCATTTATGATTTTCTGCAGTCGGTTCATTCCTTTTTCACCCCATACCGCACCCAGGCCCGGCGCTTTCCGGGCTTTCATGCTATCCTCAGTATATTCTTCCGGACTTTTTTCTATGACAGGGCGATATTCAGGGCCTCGGAAATCGTAAAGCTTAAGGATTTGATGGTTTCGTCGATGTCCTTGGGCGTCACAAACATGGTATTCAGCCCCGGCGGAACCGCGTTTCTGTCCCGGACCGCGTCGTATACAATCGTCGCCGCATCCACCACCGTCGGCACGCCGATGGCGATCACCGGCACGCCGATGGTCTCCCTCGTCAGGCTGTGCCTGTGGTTTCCCACGCCGGAGCCCGGATGGATGCCCGCGTCCGAAATCTGAATCGTCCGGTTCAGCCTTTTCGTGCTCCGGGCCGCCAGGGCGTCTATGGCCACCACCACATCGGGCTTCGTCTCTTCCACCACGCCCCGCACGATTTCCAGGGTCTCCATTCCTGTCTGGGCCATGACGCCCGGCACGATGCCGCTGATCAGGTGGACCCTTTCTGTCCCAAAGGCTGCGCTGCCATATTCCCGCACCAGGTGCCGGGTAATCCTTAAATTTCCCACCACCTCCGGCCCCAGGGCGTCCGGCGTCACCTCCCGGTTCCCCAGCCCCACAATCAGCACAGACCGTTCCTTTCCTGTCCCCAGCAGCTCCCGCAGGCAGTCCGCCAGCGTCTCCGACACCTCGCGGTGGTAATCCTTATCCTCCTCCGAAAGCTTTGGAGCCTCCAGCGTAATATAGACCCCCACCGGCTTTCCCATGGCCTTCGCCCCGTTTTCCGACTCAATGAAGACCTTCGTGAGACGGATATCGCGTTTTTCATCATACTGCTCCTCCACCGAGACGCCGCGGATCTCGGCGTCCTCCTCAAAGCGTTCCCTGGCCTCCAGGGCCAGATCCGTGCGTACCTGAAACTGTTCCATCGCCTTTCCTTCCTCTGCCCGCGCTGCCGCGCTGTTTTTATGCTGTGAATCGTAATACGGAAAGCGTTACCCTTCACAGCCGCCACCCACATGTGTATTTAAAGCTAGTTTTCACGTTTTTTTGCAAAATAT
>CALWQJ010000154.1 GCA_944383645.1 uncultured Merdimonas sp. | reverse complement strand
ACAAGGGGAACCAAAAGTTCCAGGCTGGCCTCCAGAAGCTTGAACAAAGGCCCCAGGATGCTCTCCTTCCGGTAATCCCGCATAAAATATAATAACCGCCTCATTGGTCAAAATCCTCCTTTTCCCATCCCACAGAGCCGGGACAGACAAAGGTATTTTACACCAATGAAGCGGTTATGACAAGCCGCGGTTTTGCTCGGCAGCTTCCTTCATATCTTCATCGCTTTATAGCTCTAATCATATGGATCTGCTTTTCCTGCTTACTCGTTCTCTGCAGCCCTCGCAGCTACCTCTCTCTCCTGTACGTCAGAGGGAGCCTGCTCATAGCGCGCGAATACATAGGAGAACTCTCCGCTTCCGCCCGTCATGGAGCGAAGGTCGGTGGAGTAGCCGTAGATCTCTGTGGTCGGCACGTCGGCAACGACCTCCTGCTTTCCGCCCGCTACCGGGTTCATGCCCAGCACGCGGCCGCGGCGCTTGTTCAGATCGCCCATGACGTCTCCTGTATATTTATCCGGCACGGTCACCGTCATGGTCACAATCGGCTCAAGGAGAACCGGGCTTGCGTCCATGAAGCCCTTCTTGAAGGCCTGGCAGGTGGCTGTCTTGAAGGCCATCTCGGAGGAATCTACCGGATGGTAGGAGCCATCGTAAAGCACAGCCTTTACGCCCACTACCGGATACCCTGCCAGGGGGCCCTTCACCACGGATTCCTGGATACCCTTTTCCACTGCCGGGAAGTAGTTCTTCGGAACCGCGCCGCCCACTACGATCTGCTCGAACACATAGGGCGTCTCCAGATCGCCGGAGGGCTCGAAGGTCATCTTTACATGGCCGTACTGTCCGTGTCCGCCGGACTGCTTCTTATACTTGGAATCCACGTCCGCTTTCTTGCGGATGGTCTCCCGGAAGGCTACCTTCGGACGCTCCAGCTCGATCTCTACTTTGAATTTATCCGCCAGCTTGCTGACCACCACATCCAGGTGCTGATCGCCCATGCCGTAGAGCAGGGTCTGCCGGTTCTCGGAATCATTCACATTCTTCAGCGTCAGATCCTCTTCCATCATTCTTGAAAGAGCCTGGGATACCTTATCCTCGTCGCCTTTGTTCTTCGCTCTGTAGCGCTTGTATGTATAGGGCTTGGACATCTCGGTCTTTCCGTAGAGCACAGGCGTCGCCTTGGTGGACAGGGTGTCGCCCGTCTTCGTGCTGGAAAGCTTGCCGATGGCGCCGATATCGCCCGCGTGAAGCTCCGTCACCTCGATGGGCTTATTGCCCTGCATGATATAGAGCTTGTTCAGCTTCTCCTCCGCGTCGCGCTCCTGGTTGTACAGGGTGTCGTCGGATTTGATGACGCCGGAGGATACCTTGATGAGAGAATACTTTCCAATGAAGGGATCCACGATGGTCTTGAATACATACGCGGATTTCGCCTTGGAGAAATCGTAGTTCGCCTCGAAGATCTCGTTGGTCTTCATATTGATTCCGTTGCAGGGCTTCTTGTCCGGGCTCGGGAACAGCTCCACGATATCGTTCATCAGGTTATGGATATTGCGAATCTCGGTGCTGGATCCCATAGACACCGGAATGATGTCTCCGTCGCACACGTTGAACTTCATGGCCGCGCGGATCTCACCGAAGGTGAACTCCTCGCCGTTGAAATAGCGTTCCATGAATTCCTCGGACGTCTCCGCCACCGCGTCCATCAGGGCCTCGCGGCAGATCGCCAGGTTATCCTGAGAATAATCCGGGATCGGGCAGGGCTCGCGCTTTCCGATATCCGTAAAGCGGCGGCCTTCCATCTTGCACACATTGATATAACCCACAAATTTCTCATTCTCGCGGATGGGCATATAGAAAGGAGCAATCTTCTTTCCATACAGATTCGTCAGATCCTCCACCACCTGGCGGAAGGACGCATGATCCACATCCATCTCAGATACAAAGACCATTCTCGGCAGCTTGTACTTATCGCAGAGCTCCCAGGCCTTCTGCGTTCCTACCTCCACGCCTGCCTTTCCGGATACGACGATGATCGCCGCGTCTGCCGCGGATACGGCCTCCTCTGCCTCGCCTACAAAGTCGAAATATCCCGGGGCGTCCAGAAGATTGATCTTGCAGCCCTCCCAGATGAGCGGAACCACAGATGTGGTAATGGAGAATTTTCTCTTAATCTCTTCCTTATCATAATCGCTGATCGTGTTCCCGTCAGCCACCTTGCCGATACGGGTAGTCAGCCCGGACACATACGCCATCGCTTCCACCAGACTGGTCTTGCCGCACCCACCGTGGCCCAGAAGAACTACATTGCGAATCTTGTCAGTTGTGTAAATGTTCATGCCTCTTCCTCCGATTACTTGATATTACGGTCTTTGAAACCGCCTTCTCCAGAACTTACAACCCCCTCCGGAAAAGCCGTTCGATCGCCATGGCTATATTCTACTAAAATTCAGAATAAAGTTCAAGTCTTTTATGCAGATTTGACAAGTTTTCCTCTGCATTTTTGTGCCATTTTTCTCTGTTTTCCCATTTTCTGCACGTTTCTCCGCTCTTCCCTGGTTCCCGGAATCTCTTTTTGTACTTTTTTGCTTTAAAGCAAAAGAGCATTGACATTTCCGCCGAAACCCTATAAACTAGAAGCTCAGAAGAACAGAGGCTTTCTTTTACGCCTTACTGCAACTATACCGAGATTAACTGGAAAGAGGTGTCTGCGTCATCATGCGAATCAAAACCATCGGATTTATCGGCCTGGGCCTCATCGGCGGCTCCATCGCCAAAGCCATAAAGCAGTATCACCCGAATATCCGGATCCTGGCCTATATGCGCAGCCGGGATACGCTGGAGCAGGCGGTCCGGGAGGGGACCGTGGATCAGGCCTGCGAGGCCGCAGGGGCGGAATTTTCCGCCTGCGATCTGATCTATCTGTGTGCCCCCGTCGCCACGAACGCCCGCTATCTGGAGACGCTGAAGGACTTGCTTCCATCTTCCTGCCTGCTGACGGACGTGGGCAGCACCAAGACGGATATTCACGAAAAAGTCCAGGCGCTTGGGCTTACCGGCCGCTTTATCGGCGGGCACCCCATGGCCGGCTCCGAAAAGACGGGCTATGAGAACGCCAAGCCGCATCTTATCGAGAACGCCTACTACATGCTGACGCCGGGCGAGGAGGTGCCGCAGGAGACGGTAAGGGCCTTCACCGCCTTTACCGCTTCTCTGAAGGCGATTCCCATGGTGGTCGATTACCGGCAGCATGATTTTATCACTGCCTGCGTCAGCCATCTGCCTCATCTTATCGCCTCCTCCCTGGTGGAGCTGGTGCGCGATCTGGACAGCCCGGAGGAGCTGATGAAGCAGATCGCCGCCGGCGGTTTTAAGGACATCACGCGGATCGCCTCCTCCTCCCCGGACATGTGGGAGCAGATCTGCATGACGAATTCCGCGAATATCCTGAAAGCCCTGGAGCATTACCAGGGGCAGCTGGAGGAGCTGCGCCGGGAGCTTCTAAAAAAGGACGCCGGAGGCATTCACAGCTTCTTTGCGGCCGCCCGGGATTACCGGAATTCCATTCCCGACACCTCTTCCGGCCCGCTGGGAAAGGTCTACGCCTTCTACTGCGACATGGTGGACGAGGCCGGAGGCATCGCCACCCTGGCCACCATCCTCGCCTCAGGCGGCATCAGCCTGCGCAACATCGGCATCATCCACAACCGTGAATTTGAAGAGGCCGTCCTGCGGGTGGAGTTTTACGACGAAGAGGCCTGCCAGAAGGCCGCCGCCCTGCTGCGGAAATACCGCTACACCATTTATGAACGATAAACCCACAGGGGAAAAGGAGAATTTCCATGAAATTTGCAAGAGTAAAAAGCATTCGGGGAGAGCTTTCTGTCCCCGGCGACAAATCCATCTCCCACCGGGCCGTCATGTTCGGCTCCCTGGCAGAAGGGACGACGGCCGTCCGGAATTTCCTGCGGGGCGCGGACTGCCTCTCCACCATAGAGTGCTTCCGCCGTCTGGGAATCCAGATCGAGGAAAAGCCTGACGAAATCCGGATCTACGGGAAAGGGCTTCACGGCCTTTCGGCTCCCTCCCAGATCCTGGACGCGGGCAACAGCGGCACCACCACCCGCCTCATCGCCGGGATCCTAAGCGGGCAGGACTTTGACAGCACGCTGACCGGGGACGCCTCCATCCAGAAGCGGCCCATGGGCCGCATCATCGAGCCCCTGACCCAGATGGGCGCTTCCATCGAAAGCCTCTCCGGGAACGGCTGCGCGCCCCTGCGGATCGAAGGCCGTCCCCTGCACGGCATCCATTACCGGACAAAGGTGGCCTCCGCCCAGGTAAAATCCTCAATCCTGCTGGCCGGACTCTACGCGGACAACCCCACCAGCGTGACGGAGCCCGCCCTCTCCCGCAACCACTCTGAGCTGATGCTGCGCCAGTTCGGCGCCGATGTGAAAACGGAGGGGACGACTGCCACGATAGCGCCCGCCCCCCGTCTTGCCGGACAGGAGATCACCGTCCCCGGCGACATCTCCTCAGCCGCCTACTTTATCGCGGCCGCCTGCGTCACGCCTGGTTCCGAGCTTCTGATCCGAAATGTAGGAATCAACCCCACCCGGGACGGGATCTTACGTGTCTGCCGGATGATGGGAGCCGATCTCACCGTGATGCCTTACGAAAACCAGAAAGGGGAGCCTGCCGCCGATCTGCTGGTGCGCTCCTCTTCCCTGAAGGGCTGCGTGATCGAAGGAGAACTGATCCCCACGCTCATCGACGAGCTGCCGGTCATCGCCGTCATGGCCTGCTTCGCGGACGGAACCACCGTCATCCGGGACGCCGCGGAGCTAAAGGTCAAGGAATCCGACCGCATCGCCGTCATGGCGGAAAATCTCTCCGCCATGGGCGCCCGGGTGACGGCCACAGATGACGGCCTGATCATAGAAGGCGGCCGCCCCTTGCGGGGAGCCGCCATCGACAGCCATCTCGATCACCGGATCGCCATGTCCTTCGCCGTCGCCGCCCTGAACGCAGACGGAGAAACCGTGATCCGGGACGCGGAGTGCGTCAATATCTCTTATCC
>CALWQJ010000153.1 GCA_944383645.1 uncultured Merdimonas sp. | reverse complement strand
ATAATAAAACAGTCAGCTTTTTCTGATATCCAAATGTTCACCCCAGGGTGCTCTCTCTTGCTGCTTCGCAACAATTCACCTCGCAGCTTGCCGTGGACAGCTGTGGGATTCCCGCGAACCCAAAGTCCGACGGGAATCCCACTGATGTCCGTGTGACGTCCGCCAAGGTGAATTGCCGCACAGCGGCAAGAGAAGGCGGCCTGGGCCGAACATAGGATACAGAAAAGCTGACGTCCCTATTTTCACGCTTCTTATTCCAACTCAAAGGCCCCCGTATACAGCTGGTAATACTGTCCCTTCTGCGCCAGAAGCTCTTCGTGTGTTCCTCTCTCAATAATCCGTCCGTGGTCGAGAACGATGATCACATCCGAATTCTTTACCGTAGACAGACGGTGGGCGATGACGAATACCGTCCGGCCCTCCATCAGAGCGTCCATACCGCGCTGCACGATGGCCTCGGTACGGGTATCGATGGAGGAGGTCGCCTCGTCCATGATCATAACCGGCGGGTCCGCCACAGCCGCCCGGGCGATGGACAAAAGCTGTCTCTGGCCCTGGGACAGGTTCGCGCCGTTTCCGGTCAGCATGGTCTGATAGCCCTGCGGCAGACGGCGGATAAAGTCGTCTGCTCCGGCCAGCCTCGCGGCCCCGATGCACTCGGAATCAGGCGCGTCCAGCTTGCCGTAGCGGATGTTTTCCATAACCGTGCCGGTAAAGAGGTTGACGTCCTGCAGCACGATTCCCATGGAATGGCGCAGATCCGCCTTCTTGATCTTGTTGATATTGATGCCGTCGTAGCGGATCTTTCCGTCCGCGATATCGTAGAACCGGTTCAGCAGGTTCGTGATGGTCGTCTTTCCCGCTCCGGTAGCGCCCACGAAGGCCACTTTCTGGCCGGGCTTTGCGTAAAGGGAAATATCGTGAAGCACGGGCTTATTCGGCTCGTACTCGAAGTCCACGTCGAAGAGCTGCACATCTCCCTGCAGCTTCGTATAGGTCACAGTACCGTCCGCCTGATGGGGATGCTTCCAGGCCCAGATGCCGGTGCGCTCCTCGCACTCCGTCAGGGTTCCGTCGTCTTCCTCCCGCACGTTGACCAGGGTCACGTAGCCGTCGTCCGCCTCCGGCTGCTGATCCATCAGCGTAAAGATTCTCTCCGCTCCCGCAAGACCCATGACAACCGAGTTAATCTGGTTGGACACCTGGAAGATGTTTCCGGAAAACTGCTTGGTCATGTTCAGGAAGGGCACCACGATGCTGATGCTGAAGCCCAGACCGGAGATGCTCAAGTTCGGCGCCTTCGCGAGAAGCAGAAGTCCGCCGGTCACAGCCACCAGCACATAGAGGGCGTTTCCCATATTGTTGAGGACGGGGCCCAGGATGTTCGCGTAGCGGTTCGCCTGCTTCGCCACCGTGTAGAGTTCTTCATTCAGCCTGTCGAAATCGGCCTCCGTCTCGCGCTCATGGCAGAATACCTTCACGACCTTCTCGCCGTTCATGATCTCCTCCACGAAGCCCTCGACCTTACCTACGGCCACCTGCTGCCGGAAGAAGTTCCGGGCAGAGCCGCCGCCGATCTTGCGGACCGCCAGCAGCATGATAATCATGCCGAATACGATCACGATGGCCAGCCAGATGCTGTAATACAGCATGATGCAGAAAACGGTCAGCACCATGATGGACGAGGTCAGAATCTGCGGAAAGCTCTGGGACACCATCTGGCGCAGCGTGTCGATATCGTTGGTGTAATAGCTCATGATATCGCCGTGGTTGTTGGTATCAAAATATTTGACCGGCAGCCTCTGCATGCCGTTGAACATTTTCACACGCAGCTTCTTTAAGGTTCCCTGGGTCATCACCGCCATCAGCTGGTTGAACGCCAGGGAGGAAGCCAGCGACAGAATATAAAACACTGCCAGGATCGACACCAGGCGGAGAATCTGGCCGCCCACCTGATCCCAGTCTCCGGTCTGCCAGCTCTGCTCGATGACCGCGATGACGTTCTGCATAAAGACCGCGGGCACAGAGCTTACGATCGCGCTGAAAACGATGCAGACGATCGTCACAGGCATCATGACCGGATAAAATTCCTTTATCAGCTTCAAAAGGCGCAGAACTATGGAGGATCTTCCGCTTTTCTTATTCATCCTTATCACCTGCCTTATTCTGAGACGTATAGATTTCACTGTAAATCTTGTTTCTTGCAAGGAGCTCCTGATGGGTTCCCACGTCGTTGATCGTGCCGCCCTCCATGACGATGATCCGGTCCGCGTCCTCCACGGAAGCCGTTCTCTGGGCGATGATAATCTTCGTAGTCTCTGGTATGTACTCCCGGAACGCCTTGCGGATGCTTGCGTCTGTCTTCGTATCCACGGCGCTGGTGGAGTCGTCCAGGATCAGGATCTTCGGCTTTTTCAGCAGGGCCCGGGCGATGCAGAGCCTCTGCTTCTGGCCGCCGGACACGTTCGCGCCGCCCTGCTCGATCCAGGTGTCATAGCCCTGCGGGAACTGGGAGACAAACTCGTCGGCGCAGGCCATCTTACAAGCCTCCACCATCTCCTCGTCCGTCGCGTTCTTGTCGCCCCAGCGCAGGTTGTCCTTGATGGTGCCGGAAAACAGGATATTCTTCTGCAGCACCACCGCCACCTGGTTGCGCAGGGAATCCAGATCGTACTGGCGCACATCCACGCCGCCGACCTTTACGGAGCCCTCCGTCACGTCGTACAGCCTGGAAATCAGCTGGATCAGGGACGACTTGGAGGATCCCGTGCCTCCGATGATTCCGATGGTCTCGCCGGACTTGATCTCCAGATTGATATTGGAGAGGGCCATCCGCTCCGCCTTCTTGGAATATTTGAAATTCACATGGTCGAAGACGATAGAGCCGTCCGCCACCTCGTACACCGGATTCTCCGGATTCTCCAGCGTGCTCTTCTCTGTCAGCACCTCGACGATACGCTTCGCGGATTCATCCGCCATGGTAATCATCACGAATACCATGGAGAGCATCATCAGGCTGTTCAGCATCATAAAGTTGTAGGTCAGAAGGGAGGACAGCTGTCCTACGTCCAGCGCCAGTCCCCTTGTGGTAATGATCGTGTAGGAGCCGAAGGAGAGCACGAACACCATCACGCCGTAGATGCAGAACTGCATCATCGGACCGTTGAAGGCCAGGATCCGCTCCGCCCTCGTAAAGTCCGCGCAGACATCCTCTGCCGCAGCGCCGAACTTCTTCTCCTCATAATCCTCGCGCACAAAGGATTTCACCACGCGCATGGCCTTGATATTTTCCTGGATCGAGCTGTTCAGGTTATCGTATTTCTTAAATACCTTTTTGAACAGCGGCATAGCGCTACGGATCACCAGAACCAGCCCGGTTCCCAGGAAGGGAATGGTCAGAAAGAAGATCCACGCCATCTTTCCTCCCATGATGAAGGCCATCGTAAAGGCGAAAATCAGCATCAGCGGCGCGCGCACCGCCACGCGGATAATCATCATATAGGCAAGCTGTACGTTCATGACGTCCGTCGTCATACGGGTCACCAGAGACGACACCAGAAACTTGTCTATATTTTCAAAGGAATATTTCTGTATACTGTAAAACATATCCTTGCGGAGATTTTTCGCCAGTCCGCAGGAAGCCTCCGCACAGCTGAAGCCAGACATCGTGCCCAGGAAAAGCGACAGCAGCGCCATAACCACCAGGATCGCTCCATACTGGAAGATCACGTTCATGCCGCAGCCCGCCTTGATCTGGTTGACCAGCATAGCCATGATGAACGGGATGATACATTCCAGCACCACTTCCAGAGCCACCCAGATGGGAGTCATAATGGACGCTTTTTTGTATTCCCGGATACTTTTTGCAAGTTCTCTTATCATGTCCTTTCCTATTCCTCCTTCTTTTCTTCAGGCAAAAAAATAGTGTTTATCCTCTTTCTTTAAGGGATAAACAGTTCTTAAGGAAATTATATAGCATACAAACTAAAAATTCAAGAGGTTTTAACCAGTCTTATAAATCCTGACAGGGAGAGCCGCGGTTATAAAACCACGGCTCCCAGTATCTTCACGCCTCTGTCAGCCGCCAGAGCCGTCTCCTTTCTGATAAGCTTTGTATAGGAAGCTCCTTTTTTCTCCAGGAAAACAATCCCGTCAAAATGCTCCAGATCCTCCAGCGCCGACGCCTGGAAGACGATGCGCTCATAGTCCGAGAGGACGACGCCGCTCAGCTCCTCCATGAGCCTGCTGCGGACAGCCTCCGCCTCTTCCTTTGCGATAGTCCCGGCAAGCATGATTCTGCCTCCGCAGCCGTCTTTGGAAACTGCCGTCTTCAAATTTGCAGCCGCAATCTTCATCTGCTCTTCATATGTGATATCCGCATATTCCCCTTCCGCCATACGCTGAATCCAGCGATCAACGAAACCAAAAATGCGTCTCTTTCCCGGATATTTTGTAATCTGCCCCAGCAGCGGCATACCAAACTCGTCTTTAAAATGCTCCGTATTCTGCAGCTTTCCGCTCATAAGATAAATTACAACCAGTGCAAATACAGACAGGAACGCGCCGAGGACCAGGCCGATGACGCCAAACTTCACTGCCTCGCTGACAGGATTTCCATAGGAAACCGTCTCGCCGATCACGATGGTCTCCCCCTCTTCCTCCACCACCGTCTCCAGCTCAGTCTGCATGGTTTTCAGCTGGGTGAAGGTAGAAGTGTAAGTACTCAGCACTTCGTTCTGATAGGACTGGATTCCCATATCGATCCGCTCTGTCTGCGATTCTGCCAGCAGCGTCACCTCATGAGCGCTGATCTGCTCCTGCAGAATGGCGCCAAACTCCATAATTGCCTGCTTCGCCCTTTCCATATAAGCCGCGCAGCTCTCCTCACTGTCCGCAGTGATCCGAATCTGGAATACGTTCGGCTTGCTGCGGCCGATATCTGTAATCTGAATCTGCGCGGAGGATGTGCCGTCTGAAAGCTCGTAATTGTCCTCCACCACAGGCAGATCCTCGCTTTCAAAGGAAATCAGATACTGCAGCTCCGACTCCGTGACCGCTGCGTCCCCGCCCAGCATCGCCGCCGCCAGACGTCCATCCTCCACAAAATCCTCATAAGCGCTGATCAGGCTGTTTCGGATCGTCTCTCCGGC
>CALWQJ010000152.1 GCA_944383645.1 uncultured Merdimonas sp. | reverse complement strand
CCAAGAGCCGGACCTACAGGCGGAGCCGGTGTTGCCTTTCCAGCAGGAATCTGCAATTTAATATAACCTGTTACTTTTTTTGCCATTTTAGGCACCTCCTTGTGGTAATCGCGGGTTCTGGATGTCTCCCTCCCACTTTGCTTGTTGATAGGTGTTACATTTTTCTGATTTCAGAGAAGCCGATCTCCACCGGCGTCTCTCTTCCGAAGAGGTCTACGTTAATGATGACGCTCTGCTTGCCCTGATTCATGGACTGAATCACGCCGACTGTGTCGGCCCACACGCCGCTTACCACCGTAACGGTGTCTCCCTCTTTGAAATCAACTACGACATTTTCAGACTGGATTCCGAGCGGCCGCATCTCCGCCTCCGTCAGAGGAACCGGTTTGGAGCCCGGTCCAACAAAGCCGGTCACACCTCTGGTGTTGCGTACCACATACCAGGTGTCGTCATTCATGATCATGTTAATCAGAACATAGCCCGGAAACATCTTCTTCTGAACCTGTTTTCTGGCTCCGTTCTTCATCTCGACCACATCCTGCATGGGAACCCGCACTTCGAGGATCTGATCCTCCAGGTGTCTGTTTTCAATCGTCTTTTCGATGTTGGCCTTTACCTTGTTCTCATATCCGGAATAGGTATGCACTACATACCAGCTTGCCTCTGCCATATTCTCACTCCTATAAACTGATCAGCACATCGATTCCATAGGACAGAATAATGTCCAGAATCTTAATGATAATGCCCAGAGCTATGGATGTAAGCACCACTGCAGCCGTCTGCTTCGCTACAGTCTTCCGGTCGGGCCACATGATTTTCTTAAACTCGGCCTTCAGGCCCTTGAACCAGCTCTTCTTCTGAGCCTTCTCGGCTTTCTTGGGGGCCTTTTCTGCTGCTTCGCTCATCGTCCCACTATCCTTTCCTGCATCTTACTTCGTTTCCTTGTGCAGTGTGTGCTTTCTGCAGAATCTGCAATACTTGCTGGTCTCCATCCGGTCCGGATGGTTCTTTTTCTCTTTTGTCATGTTGTAGTTCCGCTGTTTGCACTCGGTACATGCCAATGTGATTTTTACGCGCACGACTTCCACCTCCGCTTATTTTTTACTTTTGCTGGCAGTTCCGGGCCTTTGGGGGCCGGAATGCCGTTTTTTAGGCATAAAAAAAAAGCCTACTTCCATTCGCCCTGTCATCATAGCACGGCGGCGCGGCGCTGTCAAGAGTTTTTGTAGAAACTTCAGGTACCGACGTTACTGCGTCACCCTTCCGCCTCCCGGCAGCGCCAGGCCTTTCTTCTTAATATTAAGATGTGATATAAAACAGCTCCGGCTCCCGCCTGGCCGCGCATTTCTCCTCGAAGCCCTTACGCGCCGCCAGATAAGCCTCTCCCCGGTAATCTCTGGCCTTTTCCGGACAGACGCGGATGCAGGCCCCGCAGGAGATGCACCGGGACGCGTCAGTCTTGCGCGGATTCTCTCTGTCAATCGCCTTCATGGGGCAAACCTCCACGCAGCTGCCGCAGCCGGTGCACCTCTCGTCTCCGTCCGGATGGAAGGCTGTTCCCTTGAATACAGATGCGTCGTAATCCGGATTTCCCGGAAGCGCAATCTCTTTCTCCTCCCACAGGCCTTTCTGTGCCAGAAGCTCTCTGCAGCGTCCTGCGAACTCCTTCATGGCTGCCCGGTCCTTCTCATCCGGCCTTCCCGCCGCCACCGCAGGGAAAATGGAATGCTCCGCCAGAAACGCTCCCGCCGCAATCACCACAAAGCCCCGCTTTTCCAGCAGTTCCTTCATCTGAAGCAGAGCGTCGTCGTAGTGCCGGTTCCCGTACACCGCCGCGATAATGGCCGGCGTACGATCTCCCTCCAGGCTGGAAACACGCTCCGCGCACAGTCCTGGAATGAAGCCGCCGTAAACGGGCATGGAAAAAAGCAGGACATCCTCTGTAGGAATCGCCGTTTTCTCCGGCTCAGAAGCCGTCAGCCAGTCGTAATCCCTTTTTTCCAGATTAAGCCCCTCCGCGATACAGTCCGCGCAGAGCCTGGTAGTTCCTTTCGCGCTGAAATATACACTGTGTAATATCATTTCTCTTCTCCTCCACTCAAAAAGTCCGCAGCATGAAATACAGATTCACAAGGATCATGCCGGAAGCAAGGATAATCAAGATGCTGTTCCATATTTTTATAACCCTCGACGGCGTTCTCCTGATAAAGTATACGAGGTAGGCTATCCAGAGAAGATAGGCCAGATAAATAATTCCAGCCCCTGGAATCAGCATGGACAGCAGAAAAAGCAGATTTACTGCCCGCATAGTTTTTTCTGAAGTCAAAAAGGTTTTGATTTTTTCATTCATTCTGGTTCACCCTCTCTGCGGCGGCAAGCTTATACGCCTATACTGTAATCTCGATCTGGTTTCCCTCTATTCCCACGACGCAGCTCTCATAATAGCCGTCGCCTGTAGTCCGGGGACCGCTTAAGACCTCATAGCCGTCCGCTTTCAGCCGGGCCGTCAGCTCGTCCACCTTTTCTTCGCTTCCGACGCCGAAGGCCAGATGAATCAGTCCCGTCCTGGCAGCCGTCTTTTCCGCGTCATCCATGGAGGGCCGGGTCATGATTTCCAATCTCGCCCCCTCGTCAAAGGAAAGGAAATAAGAGCGGAAATCCGTGTTTTTATTGTGGTACCCTTCATTCGGAACGGCTCCAAAATACTTTATGAAAAACTCCTTTGCCTTTTCCAGATCCTTTACATACATCGCAGCATGTTCTATCCTCATTCTCTGCTCCTCCTGGCTCATGCCCTCTTCAAATTTCCCAGGTCCGTCTTTACTCCAGGAAAGACTGGCTCATGATATAAAATTCATCCTGGCTTGGCTGGTATTTCTTTTCCATCGCAGGCAGCGTATCGTCGTAGCGCTGCGCGTCCTCTTCCCGGATGGCCATCACCGGGCTGTCGTAGTAAAACCATCTGCGCCCGTCCAGTGCTCCCGGCGCCAGCTCCTTCACCAGCATCGCCGCCGGGAATTTTCCGCCCTCCAGGCAGATGTTATATTTCTTGCAGGACCTGAAGCCCCGGCTCACATAATTCGCCGGGCTTCCGAAAATCACAATCACATCGTATCCCATTTCCTTCGCCTTCTCAAAGGAATGCTCTATCAGCATCCTCCCATAGCCCTTCCGCTGATGCTCCGGCGCGACAGAAACCGGACCGAAGGTCAGAATCTCCTTTTCCTCTCCTGCCTCGTCGGCCAGGCGCGCCTTCGTATACATGATATTTCCGATAATCCTGCCGTCAAGCTCCAGCACAAAGTCCAGCTCCGGAATGAAATCCTCATGGCCGCGCATGATATGAACCAGATAATGCTCCACGCAGCCCGGTATATACATATTATAAAAGGCCCTTCTCGTAAGCTCCTCCACTGCCCGGTGGTCAGCTTCTCTTTCCTTTCGTATGGCAATCATGCTCTTTCCTCCTGTCTTCCCGGCGCTGCCGCCGCAGATCCGGCAGGCAAAATCTCCAGCTATACGATTTACCTGCTATCATTGTACCAGACTTCCAGACGCCTCTCAATCCCTCTGAAAAAGAAAAATCTCTTGAACTTTCTTCCACATTATGGTAATCTTGTCTTGTGCAGATCCGCACAGGTTTCCCGGCAGTTCGCTGGAAAATTTCCCATGTTTTATCACAGTAACAGCAGGAAAGGATTCTGTCTATGGAACAACACGATTTTTCTGGTTCTGTACAGGCTGTGACGTGGAAGATCCCGCCGCAGACAAAGGAGGAAGCCCTGGAGCGTCTGTGCCAGTCCCCGGCACTTTACCGCAGCTACAGGAGAATGAACAGCAGCTGGAAGGAACGGTTTCTGGATTTCTGCCAGGGAAAGAAATCACTGCCGCTTACCTATGATCCTTTTTTCAAGTGCCTGTTTGATCCGGATATTCACGGCGATCGGCTTTCCCGTTTTATCTCCAGTCTTCTGGGCTTTGAGGTGAAAATCCTTGAAGCACTTCCCGGAGAAGACAGGCTGATAGATGGGGAAAGCTATCTGATCATGGATCTGCTGGCCCGGCTCACCGATGGATCCCTGATCAATGTCGAGATTCAAAAACAGGGCTACGCCTTCCCTGCAGAGCGTATCTCCTGTTACTCCGCAGATCTGCTTATGCGCCAGTACATGCGAATACGCGGAGGCTCAGGCTCAGAAAGGAACGCTTTTTCCTACAGGAACATTAAAAAGGTCTACGTGATTGTGCTGTTTGAGGAAAGCACCGCCTTGTTTCACCAGTTTCCCGATATCTATCTCCACCATGGGACAACCGTCTTCGATTCCGGACTGAAGATGGAGCTTCTGCAGGAATTTTATTTGATTGCCCTTGACGTCTTCCGGAAAATTCCGTATCCTGAAAGTGAAAAGAACGAGCAAAGAGCATGGCTCTCCCTGCTGACCACAGAAAGCCTTAAGGACGCGGAAAAGCTGATTCAGGACTATCCCTGGCTGGAAGAGATTTATCAGGAAATTGCCATGCTCCGCCAGAGACCGGAGGAGGTGCTGGAAATGTGGTCGGATGCACTGCGAATCCTGGATGAAAACAGCATGAAATTTTATGTAGAAGAGCTGGAAGAAAAGGTTCGGCAGTTAACAAAGGAAAAGGACGAACAGCTTCTTCAAGTAACGAAAGAGAAGGACGCGGAGATTGCGGCACTGAAAAAACAGCTTGAAGCCATAAACGGGAAATGATCCAGTCTGAGCGGCCCGGACTCCTGTA
Organism: uncultured Merdimonas sp.; assembly: GCA_944383645.1. Taxonomy (GTDB): domain Bacteria; phylum Bacillota; class Clostridia; order Lachnospirales; family Lachnospiraceae; genus Laedolimicola. The sequence continues at coordinate 582 of CALWQJ010000152.1, read as the reverse complement.
CGGGCGCACAAGGAGAAGGGAGCGGCTCTTCCGGCAGATACGCCGGAAGAGCCGCTCCCTTCTCTTTCATTTATAGGCCGTAAAAAGCCGCTACCATTTCAGCGCCCCGTACCAGAATTTCAGCACGCCCAGGGGGCTTTTTGCCTTCAGGTAGGTAAGGCCGGCCAGGGCGTTTCCTGCCGCCTCGACTTTGCCGTTCTCCTGGATTCCGTAGGAATTCAGATCGCCTGCGCTGATGGAGACGACATGCTTCCAGTCCTCCACGGCAAGCTGATTCGAGCCGTTGCTTCCCGCCGCCACCACGGTGCCGTCGCTCTTTAAGCCCAGCACATGGCCCATGGCGACCGTAATATCCGTGATATCCGTCCAGCCAGCGGCCACGTCCCGGATGGCCAGGTTGTTTCCGCCGCAGAGCACCGTGCCGTCAGCCTTCAGGCCAAGGGTGGCCGCCCCCGAGGAGGTGCACAGCTTCGTAATCTCCGGGCCGTTCCATTCCTGGGCCTGGGAAAGCTGCTTGTAACCGTCGTTGCCGATCCCGTTCAGGCTGCCGTCCTGGGCCCGCACCATGATCGAGGCGGTAAA
>CALWQJ010000151.1 GCA_944383645.1 uncultured Merdimonas sp. | reverse complement strand
ACTGAAAACAGAGGAAGCGCACAGGCTTCCTCCGAAAATCTAAGTTTAGGAGGTAAACAGGAATGTCACGTATTGGAAGACATCCGGTAGCCGTTCCCGCAGGTGTAACAGTTACAATCGCGGAGGGCAACAAGGTCACCGTAAAGGGACCGAAGGGAGAGCTGGTAAGAGTTCTTCCCGCAGAGATGGAAATTAAGCTGGAAGACGGTCAGGTGGTAGTTACCAGACCGAACGACCTGAAGAAGATGAAATCCTTACATGGTCTGACGAGAACCCTGATCCACAACATGGTGGTAGGCGTAAGCCAGGGTTATGAGAAGGTTCTTGAGGTAAACGGAGTTGGTTACAGAGCGCAGAAGTCCGGCAAGAAGCTGACACTGAACTTAGGATACTCCCATCCGGTAGAGATGATCGACCCGGAGGGCCTGGAGTCCGTAGTGGAAGGCAACAAGATTACCGTAAAGGGAATCGACAAGGAGAGAGTAGGACAGTACGCTGCTGAAATCAGAGACAAGAGAAGACCGGAGCCGTACAAGGGCAAGGGAATCAAGTATGCGGATGAGGTCATCAGACGCAAAGTCGGCAAGACTGGTAAAAAATAAGTAAGGAGAGTATAAAAATGGTTAGTAAAAAGTCAAGAAGCGTAGTTCGCGCGAATAAGCATAGAAGATTACGTAATCATCTCAGCGGTACTGCTGAAAGACCGCGTCTGGCTGTGTTCAGAAGCAATAATCATATGTATGCTCAAATTATTGACGATACCGTCGGCCATACTCTGGTAGCTGCCTCCACCCTGGAGAAGGATGTAAAGGCGGAGCTGGAGAAGACGAACAACGTTGATGCGGCAGCATACCTGGGAAAAGTAATCGCACAGAAGGCCCTTGATAAGGGAATCAAAACCGTTGTCTTTGACAGAGGCGGCTTCATATATCAGGGCAAGATTCAGGCACTGGCAGACGCAGCCCGTGAAGCTGGATTGGAATTCTAGGAAAGGAAGGAAAAAGACAGATGAGACATGAGATTATCGATCCGAGTCAGCTGGAATTAACTGACAAGGTTGTGGCAATTAAGCGTGTAAGCAAAACTGTCAAGGGCGGACGTACCATGCGTTTCACCGCTCTGGTCGTTGTCGGCGACGGCAACGGACATGTCGGAGCCGGTCTTGGAAAGGCTGCTGAGATTCCGGAAGCAATCCGCAAGGGCAAAGAGGACGCCATGAAGAAGCTGGTGACTGTGGCGATCGACGAGAACAAGAGCATTACACATGACTTTATCGGAAAATTCGGCAGCGCATCCGTACTGCTGAAGAGAGCTCCGGAAGGAACCGGCGTTATCGCCGGAGGTCCGGCCCGTAACGTGCTGGAGCTGGCAGGCATCAAGAATATCCGTACCAAGTCTCTTGGTTCCAACAATAAGCAGAACGTCGTTCTCGCGACCATCGAGGGCCTGAAGGCTCTGAAGACTCCGGAGGAAGTGGCGAAGAACCGCGGAAAATCCGTAGAAGAGATTATGAACTAGGAGGATACGGACATGGCAGATAAGTTAAGAATTACGTTAGTGAAATCTCCCATCGGTGCGATCCCGAAGCAGAGAGCGACTGTGGAGGCTCTTGGCCTTCGCAAGGTAAACAAGACAGTAGAGCTGCCGGATAACGACGCGGTCAGAGGAATGATCTGGCACGTAAAGCATCTGGTAAAGGTAGAAGAGGTTTAATTCAAATTACGGAATAGGAGGTGTCACAATGGACTTATCAAATTTGCATTACGCGGAAGGCTCTAAGCAGAGCGGAAACTTCCGGAGAGGTCGTGGACACGGTTCAGGAAACGGTAAGACAGCCGGCAAGGGACATAAGGGCCAGAAGGCTCGTTCCGGAGCGCCGAGACCGGGCTTCGAGGGCGGCCAGATGCCGTTATACAGAAGACTTCCGAAGAGAGGCTTCACCAACAGAAATTCCAAGGTGATCGTTGGAATCAATGTGAGCGCTCTGGAAGTGTTCGATAATGACGCGGTTGTTTCTGTAGAGACTCTGCTCGAGCAGGGTATTGTAAAGAATCCGAGGGATGGAGTAAAGATTCTCGGCAACGGAGAACTTACGAAAAAGCTTACAGTACAGGCCAATGCTTTCTCCGAGGGCGCTAAAGCCAAAATCGAGGCTCTTGGTGGAAAAGCAGAGGTGATCTGATGTTTAAGACGTTACAGAACGCATTTAAAGTCAAGGATATCCGGAAGAAGCTGATTTTCACCTTTCTGATGCTGATCGTGGTAAGGCTTGGATCTCAGCTTCCGATTCCCGGAGTAAACCGTACATTTTTTGCGTCCTGGCTCGCGGCGCAGACCGGAGACGCGTTCAACCTTCTGGACGCGTTCACCGGAGGCTCCCTGGCCAGCATGTCAATATTTGCGTTAGGTATCAATCCCTACATTACATCTTCCATTATCATTCAGCTGCTCACGATTGCGATTCCCCAGCTGGAGGAAATGCAGAAAGACGGCGAGGATGGAAGAAAGAAGCTCCAGAATATCACCCGCTATGTGACCGTGGCGCTGGCTCTCATCGAGGGTACGGCTATGACCATCGGTTTCGGCGGTCAGGGACTTCTGGAGAATCCTACCTGGTACAATATGGCGGTGGTTGTCATCGCTCTGACAGCCGGATCCGCGTTCCTGATGTGGATCGGCGAGCGCATCACCCAGAACGGCGTGGGCAATGGTATCTCCATCGTCCTGCTGATCAATATTGTATCCCGTATGCCGGATGATCTGACCAATCTGTACCGGCAGTTCATGGCAGGCAAGAGCGTGGCCATGGCTGTACTGGCGGCAGTGATTATCCTGGCTGTGATCCTTGTGACAGTGGTCTTCGTCATCGTTCTTCAGGACGGCGAGAGAAGAATCCCTGTGCAGTACAGCAAAAAGCTTCAGGGCAGAAAGGTATTGGGCGGACAGAGCACCCATATCCCGATGAAGGTCAATACGGCCGGCGTAATCCCGGTTATCTTTGCCTCCTCCCTGATGTCTCTGCCGGGAATCGTGGCAGCCTTCCTTGGAAAAGGAAACGGCAGCGGAATCGGCAGCAAGATTATTACGGCGCTTAGCTCCAGCAGCTGGTGCGATCCGCAGAACCCGATTTATTCTCTGGGTCTGCTGCTTTACATTCTGCTGGTAGTCTTCTTTGCTTACTTCTATACCTCTATCACCTTCAATCCGCTGGAGATAGCAGATAACATGAAGAAGCAGGGCGGCTTTATCCCGGGTATCCGTCCCGGAAAGCCCACCTCGGACTACCTTGCGAAGATTTTAAATTATATTATTTTTGTCGGCGCAGTCGGCCTGATCATCGTATGCGTGATCCCGATCTTCTTCAACGGCGTCTTTGGCGCCAGCGTTTCCTTCGGCGGCACTTCCATCATCATCGTGGTGGGCGTTGTCCTGGAGACCATCAAGCAGATCGAGTCTCAGATGGCAGTACGGTACTACAAGGGCTTTTTGAACGACTAATACAGGAGCTTCCGGCCTGCGCGGCGTACCTATGCCGCGCAGGGTTCCGGGGGCTTTCCCGCAATACAGACAAAATCAGGTATTTTTACACAGGAGGAATACCGGTATGAAGATTATCATGTTGGGCGCGCCGGGCGCCGGAAAAGGCACGCAGGCGAAAAAAATCGCTGACAGATATCAGATTCCCCATATTTCCACGGGCGATATCTTCAGGGCAAATATCAAAGAAGGAACAGAGCTGGGCAGAAAAGCGAAATCTTACATGGATCAGGGACTTCTGGTGCCGGATGAGCTGACACTGGAGCTCATCATGGACCGGTTCCAGAATCCGGACTGCGCGAACGGTTATGTGCTGGACGGATTTCCGCGCACCATTCCCCAGGCGGAGGCGCTGACGGCGGCTCTGGAGAAGAACGGGGATTCCATTGATTACGCCATCAATGTGGAGGTGCCGGATGAGAACATCATCACCCGTATGTCGGGAAGAAGAGCCTGCCTCGCCTGCGGAGCCACCTATCATGTGGTGTACGCACCCACGAAGGAGGAAGGCGTCTGCGACCGCTGCGGCGAGAAGCTGGTGTTAAGAGACGACGACAAGCCGGAGACGGTAAAGAAGAGACTGGATGTATACCACAGCCAGACACAGCCGCTCATCGACTACTACACGAAGCAGGGCAAGCTTGCCGAGGTAGACGGCACCCAGAGCGTGGACGCTGTGTTTGACGCGATTGTAAAGATATTAGGAGCGTAGGTTATGTCGGTAACAATTAAATCTGCCAGAGAAATTGAATTGATGCGGACAGCAGGAAAGCTGCTGGAAGAGGTTCATAACGAGCTGGCGGCCTTTGTAAAGCCTGGTATTTCCACCCTGGACATCGACCGCTACGGAGAGAAGCTGATACGGGAGCGGGGCTGCATTCCCAATTTTCTGAATTACAACGGATATCCGGCCTCCATCTGCGTATCGGTAAACGACGAGGTGGTCCATGGAATTCCCCATGCGGATCACATCCTGCAGGAGGGCGATATCGTCAGCCTGGACGCGGGCCTTATTTACAAGGGCTACCATTCCGACGCTGCCAGGACCCATGCGGTGGGAAAGATAAGCCCCGAGGCCCAGCAGCTCATCGACGTCACAAAGCAGAGCTTTTTTGAAGGCATCAAATTCGCGAAAGCAGGACATCATCTCCATGAGATTTCAAAAGCTATCAATGATTACACCGATCAGTTTGGCTATGGAGTCGTTCGGGATCTGGTAGGCCATGGAATCGGAGAGCATCTTCACGAAGATCCGCAGATTCCGAATTTCCGGCAGCGCCGCCGGGGAATCAAGCTGATGCCCGGCATGACGCTTGCAATCGAGCCCATGATCAACGCCGGTACCTGGGAGGTATCCTGGCTGGACGACGACTGGACGGTCGTCACGGACGACGGCTCGCTTTCCGCTCACTATGAAAATACGGTTCTGATCACCGACGGAGAGCCGGAGATCCTTACCCTGACGCTGTAGGTGCCTATGAAGAGAGTGGAACAGGGAATGTTCGCCAGGTCAAAGGCGGGCCATGATAAGGATAAACTGTATATCATATTAAAAAGCGAGGGCGAATATGTATATCTGACGGACGGGGATCTTAGGCCCCTGTCCAAGCCGAAGCGGAAGAACCGAAAGCATATTCAGCCCGTCTGCCGGATTCCCGAGGGCTGGGATCCCGGACAGGTCACAGACGAATTTGTGAAGCGTGCCATCAGGCTGCAGGAAAAGGAGGATGAAAATGTCTAAAGCAGATGTAATTGAAATCGAGGGAACCGTAGTGGAAAAGCTGCCGAACGCCATGTTCCAGGTGCAGCTTGAGAACGGCCATCAGGTGCTGGCCCACATCAGCGGCAAGCTCCGCATGAACTTTATCCGGATCCTTCCGGGAGACAAGGTGACGATCGAGATGTCGCCCTATGATCTGTCCAAGGGAAGAATTATCTGGAGAGATAAATAAA
>CALWQJ010000150.1 GCA_944383645.1 uncultured Merdimonas sp. | reverse complement strand
AATGTCCACATCGATATTTTTCAGATTGTGCACCCGCGCACCACGGATTTTTATTTTATCAATCATCACGATCACCTACTTAAAGATATGAATCAGCCCCCTGTCGTTGAGATTTTTCAAAAGCGACAGGGTAATCGGAAAACCAAACAGGCCCAAAAGCCCGAAGAACTGCAGGCCGGTCAGCATACTGAGCAGCGTCACCACCGGATGGAGGCCCACCTGGTATCCCACGATCTTCGGCTCGATGATGTTCCGCACCACCGTGATGATCACGTACAGAACCAGCAGGCCGAATCCCAGCACCCATTTTCCCAAAATCAGACAGATAATCCCCCAGGGGATCATGATGCCGCCGGTGCCCAGCACCGGCAGAATGTCAAAGACAGCGATACACAGGGCGATCAGAACCGCATTCGGCACCCGCAGCACCGAAAGGCCGATGGAAAGCTCGGCGAAAGTGATGCAGAGGATCAGCGCGTAGGACGCCAGGCACTTCAGCAGCGTCCCGCCCACATAGCCGCGCACCTCCTCAAGATAAAATTTTCCCTTCTCCGGAAGCTGCCGCAGAAGGAAACCCGTAATCTTCGGATAATCAACCGTCAGAAAGAAGGTGACGATAATCGTAATTACAATATTCAGAAACAGGCCGGGCACCGACGCCGCGATGCCGGAGATATAAGAGATAATGCGGACCGACGCGTTCGTCACAAAGCTGCCAAGCGATCCCAGCATGGAATTCACATTTTCGCTTAAAGCCGCCACCACCGCAGGATCCAGCTCGTCCAGATATACCTGCAGATTGGCGAAGGCCGTCTCCAGGGCCGGCTCCAGCGTGTTCATATAGATCTGCGGAAGCGCCCGGACCGTATCCCAGATGAACTTCAGAACCCGGACTCCCAGAAAGCTGAACAGAGCCGCCGCCAGAATATAAAATACCAGCGTCAGCCCGACCGCAGGCAGGACTCTTCTGCCCCCCAGCTTCCCAGCCAAAAATACAATCGGGCGGTTCAGGGCCGCCGCGATCAAAAAGGCCGCCACAAAGGGAAGCACGATCGGCAGCACATATTTCAGCCCCACTATCAGCAACAGTATCACCACCGCCCAGAACCCTATCCGAATTAAAAACCGTTTCTGGGTCTCAATGTTCATATGGCTCCTCCGATTTCTTCGTCCACAGACGGAATAACTTTGCCATCAGCGGAATATAGGCTGCCAGAAATACCGCTGCAGCTGCCGCACACACCACTTTTCTCTTCTCCTTCGGAACCTGCATTCCCACTATCAATCCGATGGAAAACAGGCAGAATTTCAGAAGGGCAAGCGTTTTCCAGCTGCTCTCCTTACAGTATCTGTCAGCCACATCAAACAGCTTCATTTTATCTCTGCTCCTTTCCGCACCACTGTGCAATCTCTCCAATCAGTTCCAAGGCCTTCCCTTTTACCAGCCCGTCCATTTTTCTCTTCCTGTATAGTATATCAGGAAAGAAGCATTCAGATCAACGAAATTGCTGAATATAAATGCGCCTGATTACGTATTTTTCTCTTTTTATAAGTACATTTCAGGGGCAGGCATGACTCGTATGAGTCACGCCTGCCCCCGTTTGGAACTGCTCCCGACAGCCCCTTTTCCTTAATAATTATATCAAAAATTTCTATTCCAGCCCTTCCAGATACGCCGGAAGCTCCGACAGGTTCCGGAGCACCGCAGAAGCGCCTGCCGCCAGGAATTTTTCTTCCACGCTCCGGCGCCCTGCTTCCTTTTCCTCGGGAGACAGGGCAGCGTATTCCACTTCCGAAAGCCCCATCACGGAGCTTCCCTCCACAATTCCCAGGGAAAGCATGCCCGCCGCCAGGCCCTCCTGAATGTCAGACACCGTGTCGCCAATCTTGACGGCCGCCCCCACAGAGGCCGCTTCCAGCTTCTTCAGGTTCTCGAAAATCATATACAGATAGGGCCGTCCGAAATTTCCCACGGAATTCGGGGAGAACCAGCAGTCCGGGCTGTAGCCCTTCTTCGCCGCCTCCGGCACGACGATCTCCATCATCTCGTCGGTATAGCCTGTGGTGGAACCGATTTTGATTCCCTTCTCCCGCAGCGCCTTCACGGTCTCCAGCACATAGGGCTTCAGATCCGTGAATTCCCGTACGGTCTCCAACAGGCTGCGCTCAGAGGTCCGGTATACCTCCTCCACATCCTCTTCCGTAAAATCTCTTCCGTGTACGCGCTTCCACTCCTCATGAATGCGCTCCATATTCATCATCGTGCGGATGTGATCCCGCTTCAGCATCCCCATGGGCTCCCGCACCTCATCCAGGGTCGGCGTGATGCCGTATTTCTGGAATGCGGACACAAAGGCCTGCACCGGCGCCATGCAGCCGAAATCCACCGTAGTCCCGGCCCAGTCAAAGATGACCGCCTCAATCCTTCTGCCCATTTACGCCACCTCCTGGCAATGCTTTTTCAGGAACTCCTCCAGGATATCGCATACCCGGTCGATATCCGCAAGATAGATCTCTCCGATATTTCCGATGCGGAAGGTGTCCGCGTCCGTCACCTTGCCCGGATAGATCGCGTAGCCCCTCTCCTTGATATAGCGATACATCTCATCAAAGGAGAAGTTCCTTCCCTCCGGATAGAAGAAGGTCGTGATAATCGGCCCCTGGTACTCCGCGTCGATGTAGGGGCGGATTCCCATGGCTTCCATGCGGCGGATCAGCTCCCGGTTGTTCTCCAGGTACCGCTTCGCCCGGGCCTCGATTCCGCCCTCCGCCTCCAGCTCCTCCAGAGCCTTCGCGAAGGCCAGAACCGTGTGGGTCGGAGAGGTGAACCGCCATTTCCCATCCTTCTCCATAGTCGCCCACTGATCGTAGAGATCCAGGGACACGCTTTTACTCTTCCCCTGGCAGGCCATGAGCGCGCTTCTCCTGCAGATAATGTAGGAAAAGCCCGGAACGCCCTGGACGCATTTGTTGGCGCTGCTCACCAGGAAGTCGATGCCGATGCCCGGCACATTGATATCCACTCCCGCAAAAGAGGACATGGCGTCCACGATAAAGGTCTTTCCTGCTGCCTTCGCCGCCTTTCCCACTGCGGCGATATCATTCAGGATCCCGGAGGTGGTTTCGCTGTGGATCATGCCCACATGGGTGATTTCCGGATCCTCCCTCAGAATCTCCTCTACCTTCGCGGCGTCCGGAATCCGGTCGTAATTCTCCCGGTAAACTGTCACATTCTTTCCCATCTTCCGGGCGATCTCCGCCATGCGCTCTCCATAGGCGCCGTTGGCGCAGACCAGGATCTTATCGCTGTCGCCCACAGAGCTTCCGATGACAGACTCCACCCCGAAGGTTCCGCTTCCCTGCATCAGCACTGCCGTGTATTCCTTCTCGGATACATGGGCCAGCTTCAGAAGCTTTTTGCGGATTTTCTGGGTGATCTGCTTGTAATCATCGTCCCAGGTGCAGTGGTCAAACATCATTTCCTTTTTCACCGTGTCCGTGGTCGTCAGCGGCCCCGGCGTCAGCAGTTTATAATTCGGCATTTCTCTTACCCCTTTTATTTTTTAGTTGTTTTCTATTTGCAGCTCTCGGACAGCTCCTGGTGCTTCTCCAGAAGAGAGAGGGTCAGCGGTTCCGGGAATACCTTCGGATACGCGGAGCTGTTGGCCTCGTCCGTGATCTCTCCCTCATATACCGCGTTCGGATAATATTTCTGCAGCTCGCTTCTGCCCTGGGTGATGATGCACTCTGCCATCTCCTGGGCCAGCGGATTCGTGTCGCCGCCCTTGTCCACCACTGCCACAGACTCGGTCAGGGAGAAATTTCCCTCTGTCGGAAGTCCCTCCGCCTTGTCGGCTACTGCCTGCTGCCGGAGGCCGAAGCCCACGGCCACTTCGCCGGCGCGCACCTTCTTCAGCGGAGCGGAACCGGAAGACTCAATATGCGGGCCTGCGTTCTCATAGATGCCGGAAAGCACCTCCTTCGCGCCGTACTCGCCGTACTCGCTTACCAGAGCCTGGATCAGCAGCCAGGCGGTGGAGGAACTCTTTACATCCGTTACAGAAACCAGATCCTTGTATTCCGGCTTCGTCAGATCCTTTAAGCAGGTAGGCATCTCCAGATTGTTCTCCGCCAGCACCTCGGTATTTACGATAATGGTGCCCTCCTGGGAGATAATCGGCGCGCAGTAATTCTTCTGATCCGCGCTGTTGATGAACGTATAATCAAACTCCAGCGGCTGGAACATGTTCTGCTCCTCCTGGGCCGCGTCGATATAGAAAGTGCTTAAGGTCAGCAGGTCTGCCTCGATGTCCGTTCCCTCTGCCATCACCTTGCCGCCCAGCTCGGAGGTTCCGAAGGTCTGGAACAGATACTGGCCCTCATAGCCGTTGGCGTCCAGGGTCGCTTTCATGGCCTCTACCGCCTCGTCGTCCGCGTTGGAATAGATGATCACCTGCTCCGCGCCGGAAGCGCCTGCTCCCGCGCTCTGTCCGCAGCCTGTCATAGAAAGAGTTCCTGCCAGAATGGCTCCTGTTAAAATCAATGCGATTTTCTTTGCTTTCATGGTTCTTATTTCTCCTTTTTTTCTTTTCTGTTTATGAGATACCCCAGAATTCCCTTCACAATTAGATTGGTTCCCAGGATAAATAACGATAAGACAAATACCTCGTTAAACTTGGTGTAATACTGCAGTTCCTTGATTTTGGTCGTGATAACCATGGTCCGCGCTCCGGCGATGAAGATGACTGCGCTGACCGTGACCATCGCGTTTACGAAATAGTAGCTGAATACCTCCAGAATTGTGGACGTCATGTTCGGCGTCACGATCCTCACAATCGTCTTGATCCAGGTATCTCCCATCAGGGAAGCCGTCGTCTCCCAGGAGCTGTTCAGCTTGGAGAGGGAGTTGCGCATCATCAGGTACGGCGTGGAGAAGAAATGCACCACGTTGCAGAGGATGATGAGCGGGAAGGTATTCTGCAGGGGCGTTCCCGAGAAGATGAACATGAACGCGATACCGATGACCATGCCGGGAATCGTATTGGTCACCAGGGCGATGGCGTCGATGACACCTTTACGCTTCCCGGAAAGCCCGCTTCGCGCCGTAGCCAGCGCCGCCCCGTAGGTAATCAGAAGGCCTAGAAGCGCCGTGCACACCGCCACGAAAATCGAGTTCTTGTACACGCCGAACAGGCTGCTGTCATTCAGCACGGCCTGCACATGCTCCAGCGTGAAGCTCACCTGATAAGGCCATTCCTGCACCAGCGGAACCACGAAGATGACCGCGAAGACCGCCAGCACCGAAAGGATAATCAGGGAGGAGCCTGCGGCGCAGACGCCGTCCCGCACCCGGTTCTTCTTCAGCTCAATCTGCGAAATCCTGGTATAGCGCACGTTGTAGCGCTCCAGATATTTCAGCAGGGCGATGCTGAGCACGGAAGGAATCAGCATCATCATGGCTACCACGGCGCCCCGGTTGAAATTCGGGATGCTTCCCAGCATTTCATTGTAAAGAACCGTAGCAATGACCTCATACTCTCCGCCCACGGAGGCCGGAATTCCGTAATCCGTAAAACA
>CALWQJ010000149.1 GCA_944383645.1 uncultured Merdimonas sp. | reverse complement strand
GATATCTTATCATGTCCGCTCCGGTTTGTCAACAGCTTTTTAACTTTTTTCAAGTTTTTTTGCCGCCGGGCCGAAGCCTGTTCCTCTGTTCTCACAGTGGAATTATATTATATCATCCATTTTGCTGTTTGTCAACAGCTTTTTGGAGCAAAAAAATATCTTTTGTGAAAAGAAAACGGAGAAAGAGGGATTTGAACCCTCGCGCCGGTATTCCCGACCTACACCCTTAGCAGGGGCGCCTCTTCAGCCTCTTGAGTATTTCTCCTGAAGTTCGTTTTCCAAACGATATTCTTTTTTACGTCACCTGCGACGCATAGGTAATTATACTAAAGTGATTTTGGTTTGTCAACCACTTTTCACAGAGAATTTTCTTTTTCTGCGCGGATTCTGCGGATTTCTTCCGCCAGGCCCTCCGCGAGCCTTCTGTGATTCTCTATATCCAGGTGAATGCCGTCGATCTCCGAGGCCTCCGCGTAATCAGAGGCGTCGAGAAAGGCTGTCTGGTATTCCCCGCATACCTTTTTCAGCTCGGGAGCCAGAAGCCGGGACTGCTCCAGGCTGTACCGATCAAAGTTGCCGGCCGGTCCCTCCTTCTCTACGATACATTCCCGAAGCTCCGCGGGCGAGACAACCAATACCGCCGGAACCGCAAAGCTTTCCCAGAGATACGGATTTTTTATCATCTTGATGTACTCTTTGATTCCTGACGCAATGTATTTCGCATTGGTATGGAAGGCGGACTTCAGATCGTTGCTGCCCAGCATGATGATGACCAGATCGAGAGGCTTATGGCTCATCAGGATTCCCTTCAGGCTGTCGATGCCGCAGCGCTCTCTTTTAGCCGCTTCGAAGCAAACGGCCGTCCGCCCGCATAAGCCTTCTTCGATAATTTCATCTTCTGGAAACGCCTGCGCGAGACGCCGGGTCCACCGCTTTTCATCACGCAGGCCGATTCCCGGCATGTATCCCCAGGTATTGCTGTCGCCTATGCATAAAATTCTCATGCTGTGCCTCCTGATATTTCAAAGCATCTTAAAACGGATGACAGCAGAGCGTCCTGCTGCCATCCGAAACAAATCTATACGCCGCAGACGGTTCGCACTTAGTGATGGAACAGGCGGATTCCTGTGAACGCCATGACCATTCCGTATTTATCGCAGGTCTCAATCACCAGATCGTCGCGGACGGATCCGCCGGGCTCGGCAATGTATTTCACGCCGCTCTTCTTCGCGCGCTCAATGTTGTCGCTGAAGGGGAAGAAAGCGTCGGAGCCGAGGGTGACGTTTTCCATCTTGTCCAGCCAGGCCCGTTTTTCCTCTTCCGTAAAGACTTCCGGCTTCACCTTGAAAATTTTCTGCCATGCGCCCTCCGCCAGGACATCCATATATTCCGCTCCGATATAGACGTCGATGGCGTTGTCACGGTCCGCACGGCCGATGCCGTCTACGAACTGAAGGCCCAGGACCTGCGGGCTCTGGCGCAGGAACCAGTTGTCGGCCTTCTGTCCTGCCAGACGGGTGCAGTGTACGCGGGACTGCTGGCCGGCGCCCACGCCGATGGCCTGGCCGTCCTTTACGAAGCAGACAGAATTGGACTGGGTGTATTTCAGGGTGATCAGGGCGATCTTCATGTCGCGCTTCGCCGCCTCCGGCAGATCTTTATTTTTCGTCACGATATTGGAAATGAGCTCGTCGTTGATGGGAAGCTCCTGGCGGCCCTGCTCGAAGGTCACGCCGTAGACCTCCTTGTGCTCCAGGGGAGCGGGACGGTAGGCTTCGTCTATCTGAATCACCACATAATTTCCTTTTTTCTTCTGTTTCAGAATCTCCAGAGCCTCCTCCGTGAAGCCCGGAGCGATGACGCCGTCGGAAACCTCTCTCTTAATAATAGAAGCGGTGTCTTTGTCGCAGACGTCGGACAGCGCGATGAAATCGCCGAAGGAGGACATCCGGTCCGCTCCTCTGGCTCTCGCGTACGCGCAAGCCAGGGGGGAGAGATCGCCCATGTCGTCCACCCAGTAAATCTTTTTCAGCGTATCGTCAAGAGGAAGGCCCACGGCCGCGCCTGCCGGGGATACGTGCTTAAAGGAGGTGGCTGCCGGAAGACCTGTGGCTTCTTTGAGTTCCTTCACCAGCTGCCAGCCGTTGAAGGCGTCCAGAAAATTGATATAGCCGGGCCGTCCGCTAAGAACCGTAATCGGCAGATCCGAGCCGTCCGCTACATAGATTCTGGAAGGCTTCTGGTTGGGGTTGCATCCGTATTTCAGCTGCAGTTCTTTCATTTTCTTATTCCTCCTGACCGTTTTTATTCTTGATAACTGTACGGGTTACTCCTGTGGCAATGTCGATATAGCGGACGAAAAGAGAAACCTTATTGTCCTCGTTCAGATTGTTCCAGAGCATGTTCGTAAACTTTTCCATATCATTCGGAATCGCTACCAGCTTGGGCTCTCCCTCGAAGCTGGGAAGGGGATTGCCATCGCCCTTATAGGTGTGGATGAAATGGCCCTCGCCTGCGGCGCAGTCGTTGTACGCAAAGGTAAACCGGAGGCAGGAGGAGGGATCGCCGTTGTTGCTCTTTAAGATGGACAAGGCGTAGCTGTATTTTCCGCCTTCCACATGCATAATTCCGGAAATCCGCGGCGTGTAGTTGGGGGCGTCCGGCTCAAACTCGCGGGAGCGTAAGCTCTGCTCAAAGGTCAACTGCTTATCCATTCCCTCGTAAATCGTGTCTGTCTGATCGCCATTTGTGACAATGGTCTTGTTGCCCAGCACGCGGACCGGCGCGTAGATGATCAGGCTGGGATCGGTGAGCTTGGACGGATCGTAGGCCTGGGTGCGGATACCCTGCCCGTCCTCCACGAAGATTCGGTTTCTGCTGTTCTCGCTTCTTCCCATGATGAAGTAGGCCGCGACGGCGCTGGTTCCATCCTCTGAGCGTCCGAGAATAATGCCTCTGCCGGGATAAGAATTCTCCCGTAGCTCCTGTGCCAGTGAAATCATTTCCATTCCGTTTTCCTCCTTGCTGTAACTAGCAGCGTCTGCTTTCGTTTGCTTTTTCTTTCTGCGTCCTGCGCGTTTTTTCTGAGCCGGACTGCATCAGGCTCTGCCTGTATCCAGCCGCCCGGCTCATTTAAATGCAAAAAAGCCTAACCTCCAAGCATGTCATGCCCAGACGGTCGGCTCCTCATCCCTTATACTCCCTGTGGTTTCTTCCACTTCCGTCAGTCGTATAATTAACTTTAAAATAGCATTTCCGTCGGGGCTTGTCAAGCCCCGACGGAGTAACTTTTTACTGTTTTTCTTTACTGCAGCTTCTCCAGTGCCTCGCAGATTCCAGCCATGCCTCCCTTCTGATTTTTTACTTTCGCGGTGATCGTATTGTTGACCAAGGAAATCTTCATCTTAATACCTTTGCTTTTGATTTTAATAATTCTTTGAGATGGGATCAGTCCACGTTTTACAGATACCTTCTCTATATCCTGGAACGGTATGCAGACTCTGCCATTGATCTTGGAAATATCCAGCGTGCCAAGCACTGCCACTACAAAGGAGCGCGTCGTTACCCCCACATAACAGTACACATTGCTTAAGGCTCCAAGTGCCAATACCTCTGCGGTTCCTCCCATAATGGTTCCCCAAGCCTTTGCTGTATAGTTTTCTCCCTCCGGCCGGATTTCTTCCATCATCCATTCCATATCAGTATCATTCATTACAAGAGCCATTTTCAAATACCCCTTTCTATTTCTGATATCTGATTTTATCATAGCTCCCCTATATCCGTTTTTCTACCCTGATACCGTTAAGCCTGGATTAAGAAAAAGTAAAATCGTACAATCCGGATTTCTCTGTCTTATTTTTCCGGCAGCAGATATATCTGATCTTCGTGGTAGAAGTATTCTTTATCTACCTGATTGATCCGATAGCCCTCTTCACTATTCAGACCCTCCCCTTCTGAAATCGTTTCTGCAGACCAGTCATCCTTTGAAATTCTTACAATTTTTTTGTATCACTGTTGATAGAGTATATATGAAAAACATTCTCATCATAGGTAATATACGCGCTTGAATAGGCGGGAATTTTCTCAATCGAAATGGAAATTCCCAGATCTATACTCTTTTGCTCTTTAAAAGAATAAAATTTGAAATTTTCTTCGTAAACGGTAGTATAATAAATTCCTTCCCCAGTAACCAGAAGAACAGGTTCCGCTTCGAATAGGAAGCTGTCTTCCCCTGAATCCACATCCCTCAGAAAAATACTTACAGAGGATTCGTCCTTATACTGGCTCAGCACTGCTTTTCCTCCCAGTATTGCCACACAGGCTGGAATGAGAATCACTTCTTTCTTAATCTCTTTCCAGTCTGTACCGTTGTTTTTTCTGTCGAAGACCGCGCCTGACATTTCTTAATACTCAGCAAGACCGTATTCTTTCTGCTCCCGGCATATGAAATCTTCTCCCTCATGGTCCAACTTTTCCAGGATATTTCCGTCCCGGTCCAGACGGTATCCATCATAGAACTGATATCCGCCGTCAACCGCAAAATTCTGGACATAGAGGCAATCCTTATATACAGACAAAACTCCTACCAGTGACTCCACTGGCAACAGCGCTCCCTGTTCCCCTGTATCCAGGTCATAATAAAACACTGTATTGTTCCAGCCGCTTCCCTGCACATCGGCTTCCTCCTGATATCCGGTAAAATACAGCCTGTCTCCATAGCAGGTAAGGCCCGGCCCGTAATTCATCGGATTCTCAAAAAGCAGTTCCCATTCATCAGATCCTGTCCCTCGCCCGTAAAGGTCGTCCGCAAATTGGCGGTAAGTATAGCCGTCCTTAAAATAAATGCCGCAGTTATAGTAGTGGTTAATCCAGCTTGCTTCCTTTTATCATAGTCCGCATCGTTTTCCCCCTTAATCAGAAAATAAGCTTTCTTTATCCACACGGCTGCACAAGATACGCCGTATATTCTTCTCCTCTGTGATAGCCCAGCTTTTCCGCAAGCTCTGCGGATATCTCTGTGTGCGCGTCCCAGCTCGGGTATAATCCCCTGTCCAGACATTCCAGGATCAGACGGGCCGCGCAGGCCCGAGCCAGGCCTCTTCTTCTGTGCTCTGGTTTTGTATCTATCTCGATTTCGATTCCCTCCCGGTAACGGGAGTAGGAGGAGGCTCCGCAGACCAGCTCTGTTCCATGGAGAACGGCGGCGCCTAAGCCCCATTGTCTGTAACTCTCATAATCTGGAAACTGCGAAACCAGATCGCGGCTCCATTCCTGCTGCCTGCACTGATCGTAAAGCTTCTGATCGATCAGACGAAGCTCATATCCCTCCGGAAGTGCCGCCGCCATCTCCTGCAGTCTCTCTCTTCCTTCCCCGTCCCAGGCATCCGGTTCCTTTTTGATCCCATAGCGTGTGATTTTTTCCGCCCGGGAGCCGTAGACTTTTTCGATCAGCCTTTCCCAGCCTGCGTCCTTGGGAACGAGAATCTGGAATTCCGCTTTTTTCGCGGCTCTACAGGGCGGTTGGTGCAAAAGCAGCTCTTCTGACGGCTTTCCCGCAAGAAAAATAAAATCTCCAAGCACGGCCTTCGCGGTCTCCGGCCCGGAAATTTTGGAAGAAGCTTT
>CALWQJ010000148.1 GCA_944383645.1 uncultured Merdimonas sp. | reverse complement strand
GTGCCTTGCGGTGGCGGGCGCGATTCTATACTATTTTAAGAAAAAGAAATACTGGCAGAACTGAAAAAGGAAACGAGAAAGATGAAGACGAGTGATTTTTATTATGATCTTCCCCAGGAGCTGATCGCGCAGGATCCGCTGGAGGACAGAAGCAGCTCCCGCCTGCTGGTCCTGAACCGGAAGACGGGCGCTATGGAGCACCGGGTGTTCCGTGACATTATCGAATATCTGAATCCGGGCGACTGCCTGGTGGTAAATAATACGAAGGTCATCCCGGCCCGTCTGATGGGCGTCAAGGAGGATACGGGCGCGGGCATCGAGGTGCTGCTCCTGACGCGAAAAAGCGACAATGTCTGGGAGACGCTGGTGAAGCCGGGAAAGAAGGCGCGCCCCGGAGCGCGGATCGTCTTTGGAGACGGGCTTTTGAAGGCCGAGGTCCTGGATGTGGTCGAGGAAGGCAACCGCCTGATCCGCTTTGAGTATGAGGGAATTTTTGAGGAGATTCTCGACCAGCTGGGCCAGATGCCCCTGCCGCCCTATATCACACACCAGCTGAAGGATAAGAACCGCTACCAGACCGTCTACGCGGAGCACGACGGTTCGGCGGCCGCGCCCACGGCGGGACTTCACTTTACGCCGGAGCTTTTAAAGGAGATCGAGGCGAAGGGCGTGAAGCTGGCCCATGTGACCCTGCACGTGGGCCTTGGCACCTTCCGCCCGGTGAAGGTGGAGGATGTGACCCAGCACCATATGCATTCCGAATTTTATATTGTGGAGGAGGAACAGGCGCGGCTTATCAACGAGACGAGGGCCGCAGGCGGCCGGGTCATCTGCGTGGGGACCACCAGCTGCCGCACCCTGGAATCCGCCGCCGGCGAGGACGGCGTCCTGCAGGCAAAAAGCGGCTGGACAGATATCTTTATCTATCCGGGCTACCGGTTCAAGATGATGGACGCCCTGATCACGAATTTCCACCTTCCGGAATCCACCCTTCTGATGCTGGTATCGGCGTTCGCGGATAAGGAGACGATCATGAAAGCCTATGAGGAGGCGGTGCGGGAGAGGTACCGGTTCTTCTCCTTTGGGGACGCCATGTTCATCGTTTAATATCAAAATATATGGTCCTGAAATGGTTTCGATTGAGGGCGTCTAAAAGGGCGTCCTTATTTTTGTACCATCATTCAATTTTCGTCTGGCAGGAGAGAAGATTATGATTGAAATATATTATGCGGAAGATGATGAGATGATTGGAGAATCCGTAAAGCAGTATCTGGAAGGGCAAAACTGCAGAGTGGCGGTTTTTGAGACGGCCGCCGGCATCAGAAGGGCGCTGATAGCCCATTTGCCCACGGTAGTGCTCCTGGACTGGAATATGCCGGACGGGCAGGGAAATGAGCTGTGCCGCTGGATACGGGAAAGATGGGAGGGCCTGCCGGTTATCTACCTGACGGTCCGCGGCGATTCCCAGGACATTGTCGAGGGATTCCGGAATGGGGCAGACGATTATGTGGTAAAGCCATTTGATCTCGCTGTTTTACATTCCCGTATCCTGGCGCTGCTGCGGAGAACGGAAAGCGCGGCCGGCGCAAAAATAGTTTGCGATGATCTCGTGCTGGATAAGGAGAAAACGGCCGTCTTTGAGGGGCAGAGGGAAATCTCCGTAAGCCAGTCGGAATACCGCATTCTTCTGATGCTGATGGAGAACAAAGGGAAAACGGTCACCAGGAGCCAGCTGCTGGAGCAGATCTGGGATCGCAGCGGGAGCTATGTAAATGATAATACACTGACGGTCACGATGAAACGGCTCAGGGAAAAGCTGAACAATCCGGCCTGTCTGAAAACAATCCGGAGCTTCGGCTACCGCATGGAGGATACAAAATGAGAGAAGGGCGGACACAGAAAATACTTTTGCTCCTTCCGTTTGCTGTTCTTTTGACAGGAACGCTGCTTACACTGACGCTTTTTTTGCGCGCGTACCGGCAGACGGCCTTCGAACACACCTCGGCCCTGTGTGAAATTATATTGGAAAATACGCCCGAAGCAGAACCGCAGCTGTTGGAGGCCCTGAAGGACTATCATGCATTGACGGAACAGGAATTGAAGGGGAACAGTTATCTGGGGAAATATGGATACCGTATGGACGATTTCTGCAAAGGATTTCCGCCGGATATTTTCCTTTTCCCGCTCCTGTCCTTTCTTGCTTCCGCCTGTGCTTTTGCGTTTGGGATTTTGCTGTTCCGCAGGAAGAACCGGAGACGGATTGCTGATTTGACCGGATATCTGGAACGGGTCAATACCGGGACGGGCGGGACGCTGGTACAAGCGCGGGAGGATGAATATTCCCATTTGCAGGACGAAATATACAAAACCGTTACCACGCTTTATCAGACCAGGGAGGCGGCGGTCGCCGCAAAGAAAAATTTTGCGGAGAACCTGGCGAATATAGCGCACCAGCTGAAAACGCCAATCACAGCGTCCTTTTTATCCTTGCAGCTCTTGAAGCAGGAGCGTCCGGGGACGTATGCAGCTCAGATCGGGCGGCAGCTGGAACGGTTAAGCCGTCTGGAGGAATCCCTGCTCACGCTTTCCCGGATTGACGCCGGAGCGCTGCCGCTCAAGCAGGAAAAGGTGGATCTTTATACCGTGTTAAATCTGGCGGCAGATAATCTGGACGATCTGCTGCGGAAAAATCATATTTCGGTTGAGATTCCGGAAAATGGCTGTATTGAATTTTCGGGAGATCTGGAATGGACCATGGAAGCCCTCATCAATCTTTTTAAAAACTGTATGGAGCATTCGCGGCCAGGCGGGACGGTTCATTGTGATTACGCAGGCAATCCTCTCTATGTGCAGATCCGGATCTGGGATGAAGGGGCCGGCTTTGACACGGAGGATCTGCCGCATCTTTTCGAGCGCTTTTACCGGGGCAGAGGGGCGGCGGGAGACGGAATCGGAATCGGCCTGGCTCTTGCCCGCTCCATTTTCGAACTGCAGAACGGGATCCTAAGCGCCTATAATCTGCAAAACGGCGGAGCCTGTTTTGAAATCAGGATATACAGTCACTGAGATGTCACTTTACTTTGCTATACTGTACCCAGGACCATTCGGCAGAAAGCTCCTTTTGGGGCGTCTTTGTGCCGTTTGGCAAAACTGCGGAGAGGAGAAAGCGACATGGAAATATTAAGATGCGAAAATGTCCGAAAGGTATATGGTTCTGGGAACAATCAGGTTGTGGCGCTGGATCACATAAACCTGTCTGTACAAAAAGGAGAATTTGCAGCCATCACAGGGGCGTCCGGTTCGGGAAAATCCACCCTGCTGCATATTTTGGGAAATGTGGATAAGCCAACAGAAGGGAAGGTGCTGATAGAGGGAACGGATCTGGCGGCCATGAACCGGACGCAGGCGGCCATCTTCCGCCGCAGAAAGGTCGGGCTGGTCTATCAGTTTTACAATCTCATCCCCACCCTCACGGTCCGGAAAAATATTCTTATGCCGCTTCTGTTAGACAAGCGCAAGCCCAATAAAGAATATTTTGAGCAGATTGTGCGCTCGCTGGGGATCGAAGAGAAACTGGAAGCGCTGCCCGGCCAGCTGTCCGGCGGACAGCAGCAGCGGGCGGCCATTGCCAGGTCTTTAGTTTACCGTCCGGCGATTCTGCTCGCCGACGAGCCGACCGGGAACCTGGACCGGAAAAACGGAGACGAAATTATCGATCTGCTGAAACTGTCCAACCGTAACCTGGAACAGACGATTCTTTTGATTACCCATGATGAAAGGATCGCGCTGGAGGCGGACCGCATTATCACCATGGAGGACGGGAAAATCGTCGGCGACCATTTCCGCAATACAGCCGGATGGCATAAGAGCAATCCTGAGGAGAAAGGCCGGTGAAGAATATGTGGAAAGAGTATTCGATAGGATTCATCAAGGGAAACCGGGCTTCCAGCATATCCGTTCTGGCTGCGGCGTTTATTTCTGCTCTGTTTTTGTCTCTGCTGTGCGGTTTGTTTTATAATTTCTGGAACTATGAGATAGAAGCCGTCGTTTTAGAGGAAGGAGACTGGCAGGGGCGCGTCAGCGGGACCTTTGGAGAGGATGCCGTGTCTGAAATCGAAAATTTCGCCAATGTAAAAACGGCGGCCGTCAACGGGGATTTGTCGGACGGGCAGACGCTTGTCATTGACGTCTGGTTTGACAGCATGGGAACCGTGTATCGGGATATGCCTCTCATCGCCCGGGAGCTGGGAGTTCCGGAAGCCTCCGTATCGTACCATGAATCGCTGCTGTCCAATTATTTCATCCACGATCCGCAGGACGCCAGTCCGCCTTTATTGATGACCTTTTATCTCTTCGTGCTCCTGCTCGTATCGGTGTCGTTGATTTTAATTATTCATAACTCGTTTGCCGTATCCATGAACGCCCGGGTGCACCAGTTCGGCATTTTTTCCAGCGTCGGGGCGGCGCCGGGGCAGATCCGAGCCTGCCTTTTACAGGAAGCGGCGATGCTCTGCGTGATTCCTGTTTTGCTCGGAAGCTTTCTTGGAATCGCTTTGACTTTTGGAGCCATCCAGGCTGTCAATGCCCTGGCGGACGGCATGGCCGGCAGGCATGAGGCTGTCTTTGCCTATCATCCGCTCGTGCTCGCAGCCACCCTTCTGTCCTCGCTTTTGACGGTGCTGATTTCTGCCTGGGTGCCAGCCAGGAAACTAAGCAGGCTGACCCCGCTGGAAGCCATAAAAAATACGGGGGAGCTGCAGCTGAAGCGGAAGAAAAAATCCCGCATTCTCGCCCTCTTATTTGGAATCGAGGGGGAGCTTGCCGGGAACGCGCTGAAAGCGCAGAGGAAAGCTCTGCGGACCGCCGCGCTGTCGCTGACTCTTTCTTTTCTGGGCTTCACTCTGATGCTGAGCTTTTTTGCGCTCTCTGGAATCAGTACAAACCATACCTATTTTGAACGCTACCAGGACGCCTGGGATGTGATGGCAGTGCTTGCGGACACGAAGCTTACGGACTTTTCTTATACGGAGGAAATCCATGCTCTGGCGGATACAGACAGCGTGATCTATCAAAAGGCAGACGCCCTTTGCTCTGTTCCCGCGGACGCTGTCAGCGAAGAGGTAAAAAGTCTGGGAGGCCTGGAAGCCATCGCCGGAAGCGGCGTCGGCGCGGCGGACGGGGGCTATACGGTGCAGGCTCCCATTGTGATTCTGGACGACCGCAGCTTTGCCCTGTACTGTGAGCAGATCGGCGTCTCTTCGGCGGAGAACGGAAGTGTTGTTCTGAACCGTATCTGGGACAGCCAAAACAGCAATTTCAGATACAGGGAATACGTTCCGTTTCTGTCGGAGAACCAGGACACGATGACCCTGCGGAATCAGGAAGACGCGGCTGCGGCCGTGGAGCTGCCGGTTCTTGGCTTTACGCAGGAGCCGCCGGTTTTGCGGGAAGAATACGATAACTATGCTTTGGTCCAGTTCGTGTCCCTTTCCACCTGGAAACAGTTCCAGGAAACGCTTGGGAACGCGCAGCCGGACACCTATATCCGCATTCTGTCGGAAAACGGGCGGACCCTGACGGAACTGCGCGCGATTGAGACGGAACTGAGGGATGTGCTGGGGCGTGGCATTTCTTTCGAGATGGAAAACCGGGTTCAGGAAAAGATAGACAACGACGCCATGCTGAGCGGATATAAG
>CALWQJ010000147.1 GCA_944383645.1 uncultured Merdimonas sp. | reverse complement strand
CGCCAAAATCAATTTTCCGAATCCGGCCGGCTGCCTCCCGGTAAGCGCCCCCGGCCTTTTTCTCATCCGGCACGAAGTAAAGAATCCGTATCCCCGGATTTTGGCCCGCTCCGGCGGCAGCACAGATCTGCCGCAGCGTATCGTCGAGCCTGGCCCGCTCTTCTTCTGAGAGATCGGGCGTTTCTTCTGTAAACCTGGCCTTCTCCCGCACCGCGTCCCCGTATCCGGTCAGGGCCGCGAAAGGGGAAAACTGGGCCGCCCGGTCCAGCATGGACATCTGCGGGTGGCGGGAGGAGACGTGATGGGGCAGCTCGATGATATCCTCATAGGAAGTCTGCCTGGACGATCCGGAAAATCCTTTCTTTTTTCTCTCCATTCTTGACCAAATCCTCCTTTTCTAGGCCCTGTGGCCGCCGATCTGATTGTTCCGGTTCCTGGCGGTAGCTCCCTCCTCCAGATTCATTCCCTTGAGGACGGCGTTTTTCCCAAACTTCTTTTTAATATCCAGCATGGCCTGCTGCAGCTTTTTCTCCCGGGCAAGCTCTGCTTCCTCCGCTTCCCTTTCCTTCTCCCGGGCGCTGTAATCGGTAAACAGATCAAGCTGCTCAAAGCCTGTCTCCATTTTCTCTGCTGCCTCCCGCTCTGGAATCACGCGGTTTGCCGCCAGGCTGAGCCGCCGGACCAGAAGTCCCTTATCCACAATCCTCTCATACAGCTCCGTAGCCGCCTGAATAAGGCGGCTGGAGGATGAGGTATAAGTCTTCAGATTTTCCGTCCCGTGAGCGTGCTTCGGGATCGCCCTCCCGTAACGGTCTGTCCTGATCTCGCCCTGATATTTCCTCCGCAGAACCGGATCCTTCAGGTTGTCGATGTCATAGCCCACCGTCAGCACCAGCTGGTTTGTCGCCAGCCCCTTGTCCACCAGATCGAGCGCCAGCATATCCGCCATCTCCCGCACCACCAGCCTGGCCTTCTCGAAGGAATAGGGGCACTGGAGCACCTGCCCGGAGACGATGCTGCTGCTCTCCGGCTTATACGCCTTGATGTCCGCTATCGTGCAGGGTTCCCAGCCCCAGGCGTGATCGATCAGAAGCTCCGCGTTCACGCCGAACATCTGATACAGAAGATCCTCGTTATAGTAATCCTCCGGCTTTCCCAGGGAACAGCGGGCGATATCTCCCATGGTATACAGCCCCTGCTCCTCCAGCTTCTTTGCGTAGCCGGGACCCACACGCCAGAAATCCGTCAGAGGGCGGTGGGACCAGAGAAGCCTCCGGTAAGACAGCTCATCCATTTCCGCGATGCGCACCCCGTTCTCGTCTGCGGGCACATGCTTGGCCCAGATGTCCATGGCGGCCTTGCAGACGTAAAGATTGCTCCCGATGCCTGCCGCCGCCGTGATTCCCGTGGTGTCCAGCACGTCCAGAATCATTTTCATGGCCAGCTCCCGGGCCGTAAGGCCATAGGTCTTCAGATATCCCGTGGCGTCGATAAACACCTCGTCGATGGAATAGACGTGCATGTCCTCCGGAGCGATATATTTCAGATACACCTCATAAATCCCCGCGCTGATCTCCATATAGCGGGCCATCTGCGGCGGCGCCACGATATAATCCACCGCCAGGGAGGGGTTTTCCGAAAGCTCCCCGCTCTGGCAGGAGGATCCCGTAAACTTCTGTCCTGGAGCCCTGCGCCTGCGCCGCGCGTTCACCTCCCGGACCCTCTGCACCACCTCGAAAAGCCTGGCCCGTCCGGAGATTCCATAAGCCTTCAGAGCGGGCGAAACAGCCAGACAGATGGTCTTTTCTGTCCGGCTCTTATCCGCCACCACCAGGTTTGTGGTCATGGGATCCAGCCCACGCTCCATACATTCCACCGAGGCGTAAAACGATTTCAGATCGATGGCAATATAAGCTTTTTCCGGCAATTTCCTTCCCGCCTCCTTCCGGCAAGTCCCACATCAGATCTGTAAAATGATAAAAGCGAAGAAAACTCATGGAATTTGGCCGTCTGTGGAAGCATATCAATCCTCATGGACTTTCCAGTATCCCGCTTTCCTGGATCCAACCCGCTCTATATAACCATATATTTTCAGCACTGATACCCCTCTGTCAATTGTAGTTTTACCTAAACCGAGCAGTTCCGTCAGTCGTGCCTTTGTAATGTTAGGGTTATTCCTTATTTCAGCAAGAATACGCACTTGTGTTTGATTCAGGCCATACTCATGATTATTATTGCCCCCTTTATTACCCTCTTTCTTACTCACCCTATCGCCTATCCTGTCTGAAAAAACGGTAAACATAGGTTCATTTCCCGATACCCATAAATTATGAACAAACGCGTTGATCACAACTTCACGAAATGCATCATTTTCAAACAGCGGAACTTCTTTTCTTTCCACAACGCGATCCCTTTCGTCCGCCTGAATAATATTCAGCACATCTCCATAACGCAGCACTTCATCCAGCGAATACAGCAGACACTGATTGCCGAATTCCCTCACAGAATACATATTATCGGCTTTGGTCTTTCCGGAAAAGATCGCTGCCCGTATCGACATATGCGAATTGTCCGAAAGCAGCTGCGCCAATAAATTATACTTCCCATCCTCTGTATAAAAAGAAAAATTCTTCTTAAAGGTATCAAGGTTCAATTTTACGCCTTTTGCTCCGTAGTAGATCAGAAGCTTTTCAAATGTCAGATCCTGATATTCTGAAGGCGTGTTCTCAAGCGTCGGCAGTCCATGCCGCAGAACATCAAACAAATATGCTTCTTTTTCCGGATATTTCCTCAGATTCTCTTTGCTGGAGCCAATGCGAATATAGCGTTCTTTTGCGTAGGAAACAGGAACTGTCTTTGCCGCAGGAATCGTAAGCAGCACAACCCGTTTTCCTTGAATTCAAACCATTCTTTTTCTTTATCGTAAGATCGCAGTTCATTTACAATCTGTTCAGAAGTGATCCTTTTTATCACCTCAAAATTTTAATACCCACTTTATTACCCACACGCATTATATCACATGTGTGTAATAAAGCAGGTATTAAATTTCAAATTCCCATTTTTTCTCTTACCGCTCCATTGATGCTCCGTCCGCCTCCCCATACTATCCGCGCAGAATTTTCTCCATCGCCTTTCCCTTTGCCAGCTCGTCAACCAGCTTATCCAAATACCGGATCTCCTGCATCAGCGGCTCCCCGATATCCTCCACGCGCACTCCGCATATCACGCCCTTTATCAGCTTCCGGTTCGGATTGGGCTTTGGCGCATTTCTGAAAAAATCTCCGTATGCCATATCCGCGGACACCGCTCTTTCGATCTCCTCTGTCTCATATCCGGTCAGCCAGGTGATTACCTGATTCACTTCCTCCGCGGTCCGTCCCTTACGTACCGCTTTATTTACCAGAAGCGGATAGATTTTCGCAAAGCTCATGGCGTACACTTTTTCATTTTCCATACTTTACAGATACCTCCCTGTCACGCTCTCCGGCGTCATCCGGATCTCCTCCGGCGTGCCCGCCGCCACGATCCGGCCGCCCTCGTCTCCGCCGCCCGGCCCCATGTCGATCACATAGTCCGCGTTCCGGATTACGTCCAGATCATGCTCGATCACAATCACCGTCGCCCCATTTTCGATCAGGGTCCAGAATACGCCAAGCAGCGTCCGTATATCCAGCGGGTGAAGGCCGATTGTGGGCTCGTCGAAGACAAATACGGAATCGGACTGGGCGCGTCCCATCTCGCTGGCCAGCTTCAGCCGCTGGGCCTCGCCGCCGGACAGGCTCGGCGTCTCCTCGCCCAGCGTCAGGTAGCCAAGCCCCAGGCTCTTAAGCACCTGGAGCCGCTGGGACACCAGCTTCAGATCCGCGCAGGCCGGAAGGGCCGTATTGATATCCATAGCCATCAGATCCGGCAGAGCTTTTCCGTGGTACCGGATCCGCTCCGCCTCCTTCGCGTACCGGGAGCCACGGCACTGGGGGCAGGGAATCTCCACATCCGGCAGAAACTGCACGTCCAGGCTGATGACGCCCGTCCCGTCGCACATGGGACAGCGAAGCCTTCCGGTATTGTAGGAGAAATCGCCCGCCCTGTATCCAAGAGCCTTCGCGTCCGGCGTCCGGGCGTAAATTTTGCGCAGCTCGTCGTGGACATTGGCATAGGTCGCCACCGTGGAGCGGACGTTGATGCCGATGGGCGTCGCGTCGATCAGCTTGATGCGCCCGATTCCTTCCGCTTCCACAGATTTTACATGCTCCGGCAGCTTCTTTCCCGCGATATGGGCCTCCAGGGCGGGAATCAGGCTCTCCAGGATCAGCGTCGTCTTGCCCGATCCGGATACGCCGGTCACCGCCGTAAGCCGTCCTTTGGGAAACTCTGCCTCCAGAGGCCGCACCGTATGGATCGCTCCGGTGGAAAGATGAATCCGCCCTTCCGCAAACATTTCCGCGCCGGAAATCCGGCTCCGGCCGCCGCCCGAAAGGCTGTCACGGCTTTCGCGGCTCCCGCCGCCCTGCGTTCCGGCCCTTTCCCCTCCTTCCGCCAGAAACGGCCCGATCAGGGAAACCGAATTCCCGGCAAGCTCCGGCACCGTCCCTTCCGCGATCACGCGCCCGCCGTCTGCCCCGGCTCCCGGCCCCATCTCAATCAGCCAGTCGGCCTCTTTCAGGATCTGCGTATCGTGATCCACCAGAAGGACCGAATTTCCATCCGCTTTCAGGTCGCGCATCACCCGCGTCAGCCCCACGATATTGGAGGGATGGAGGCCGATGGAAGGCTCGTCCAGCACATACAGCACGCCTGTGGTCCGGTTGCGCACCGCCCGGGCCAGCTGCATCCGCTGGCGTTCTCCCGTAGAAAGAGTGGAGGCGGCCCGGTCAAGAGACAGATAACCAAGCCCCAGCTCCATCAGCCGCCTGGCCGCCGTCTGGAAGGACTCACAGATGCTCTCCGCCATCGGACGCAGCTCCTCCGGCAGGGAGGAGGGCACCTGCGCCACCCACTCCACCAGCCGGGAAAGCGTCATCTGGCAGGCCTCGTCCAGGGAAATGCCGCAAAGCTTCGGTTCCCGGGCCGCCGCCGAAAGCCGCGTGCCGCCGCAGTCCGGGCAGACCTCTTCCTTCAGGAACTTCTCCACCCGCTTCATGCCCTTCTCATCCTTTACCTTGGAAAGGGCGTTTTCCACCGTGTATACTGCGTTAAAATAAGTAAAATCAAGCTCTCCCGCCTGATTGGAATTTTTCGCTTTATAAAAAATATGCTTTTTCTCGGCAGGGCCGTCAAACACAATCTCCCGCTCCCGCTCTGTCAGCTCCCGGAAGGGCACATCCGTGCGGACGCCCATCTCCCGGCAGACGTCCACCATCAAAGACCACATCAGGGAATTCCAGGGCGCCACCGCTCCCTCCTCGATGGTCAGCGACTCGTCCGGCACCAGGGTAGTCCGATCCACCGTGCGCACCACGCCTGTACCGCCGCAGGTCCGGCAGGCTCCTTGGCTGTTGAAGGCCAGCTCCTCCGCAGAAGGAGCGTAAAATCTCGCGCCGCACTCCGGGCAGACCAGATCCTGTCCGGCCGCCACCGCAAGGGACGGCTCCAGATAGTGTCCGTTCGGGCACCGGTGGCTCGCAAGCCGGGAGTACATCAGCCGGAGACTGTTCAGAAGCTCCGTCCCCGTGCCAAAGGTGCTGCGGATCCCAGGCACGCCCGGCCGCTGATGGAGCGCCAGCGCCGCGGGCACGTACAGAACCTCGTCCACCTGCGCCTTGGCGGCCTGGGTCATCCGCCGCCTGGTATAAGTAGAAAGGGCTTCCAGATAGCGCCTAGAGCCCTCCGCGTAGAGAACGCCCAGAGCCAAGGAAGACTTGCCCGACCCCGACACCCCGGCCACTCCCACGATTTTGTTCAGCGGAATGTCCACATCGATATTTTTCAGATTGTGCACCCGCGCACCACGGATTTTTATTTTATCAATCATCACGATCACCT
>CALWQJ010000146.1 GCA_944383645.1 uncultured Merdimonas sp. | reverse complement strand
TACCAGGGCTTGTACTGGTTTCGACGGGGGTCTCGCAGCTGGTGAAGCTATCCGCAGGCGATGCGTCAAATCGCAAACCTAAATATAAACGCTGAAGATAATTTAGCATACGCTGCCTAAGGGCGGCTGTCGGCCTTAGGGCACCTGCACCTTAAGAATCCGGCATCGACTATGCAGGAAACGACATGCGTTAAGCTTTGCGCGCATGGGCGTAGTATGAAGCTACTGAAGCTGTCAGGGTGTCCGTTCCCGGTCAGCGGAGGGAATGTCAAATAACTGACTATGATAGTAGAAGAACAGGGAACAGGCTTTCGGACGCGGGTTCGATTCCCGCCAGGTCCATGAACAATGATCGAAAGCAGAAACGCCGTACTCGAAAAAATTTCGAATGCGGCGTTTCTGCTTTTTCTGATGAGTTTATTCAGACGAGGGCCGGGATTTTGCCTGATACAGTTTATAGCGGCGGACGCTTCTTTAAACGGCTTCGGAATTGCGCTATTATCGTTGACCGTTATCGCCGAATCATGGGGCCGATTTGCCGCTGGAGCGTTGAAACCTGGCCTATATAATGGTAAAATGATGCCTATAGAATTATAATGCTGCGGTGCTGGAATACAAATTTGTGTCTTTCCAAGCAGATAAGAGATGAGGTGAGCCTGTGAAATTTGATTACCGTGTTCTAAACGACATTACAAATCAGGACTTCCAGACGTGCGGCGCGCAATTGCTCCGATATTGTAAAGAAATTGAACGTAAATACAACGCCGGGGAGCTGCGCGACTGCTGCAGAGATGCCAGAGTGGCTAATGAGGTTCTGCTGCGGTATCTGTATAAGCGGCTGCTCTCTTCCGGAGGAGAGCCCACAGCCGGGATGATACTGCAAAGTCCGGAATTTGCTCAGAAAATTGGCGATATAGAACTCATTGTGGCGGCTGAAAAGGTGCAGAAGACAGGGAATCAATATAGCCATGCGAAAGCCTATGATAATGAAACCCGAGAGCAGTATGAAAACAGGATGAAGCTGGAAGATGCGAAGCTTATCTTTATCGTAGACGACCTCTTGGAGAAATTGATAACAGTTCTGGAACACGCAGTTACAATCATTAACAGCATTCCCAGCGCCAGAAATAACAGATCTAAATCCGGCGCGGCGGCGCACGTACAAAATGCTGCTTCCAATCATGCGTCCAATGCGTCCAATGCGCCAGGTAAAGCTGAGAGCGCGCCCAAAGGCAGACTGTATCTTGAGAAAGTGGAAAATTATAACGGTACGGGTGTGAAGCTGGCCGCGTCTCTGGCTGATGCTGATTTTAAGCTGGAGGACCCAGACGTATCAATCGAGTGGGGATTTATCAGCAGTACAGGTAATTACATCCCTGTCACCGGTGATAATTCCAGAAAGGTTACAGATTTCAAATGCAGTCTTGGCAAAGGAGCTTTAGATAAAAGGTATAAATGTACCGTAAGGCGTCAGGGGTTTTCTAAACCGCTGGAAGCTGTCTTCAGGCCTCTTACCAAAGAAGATTTCGAACAGACTGCGGCAGTTCCGCCGCGTAAAAAGTCAAAAGGGAAAGCCCTTTGGCCTGTTCTGTTCGGCTGCCTTGCGATAGCGGCTGCCGCAGGAATCTTCTTTCTGCGCCATCCGGAAGATACGGCTTCATCTCTGCCGGGCTGGGGGCCGGAGCGTCCGACTTACACCAATGAGGAACCGGCAGATCACGCGGTCTTTAATTCTATTACGGACAATCCTGCTGTTGGCGACGAGAGAGATTTTGTCCGGATTGAAGAAAAAAGTTCTGGCCGTCCTTATAGCAGCGATATTACGATAGAGGCCGGAAAACAGTACGAGGTGTATATTTATTATCACAATAACGCCTCATCGTCTTATAATGACGAAGAGCGTGATTATGCCGGTGTGGCGCGGGACGTTCGTTTAGCGGCAAGCTTTCCAGGCGAACTATCCGCAGGCGATACAGGGATTGTAAGCGCTGCAATCAGCGCGGGCAATACAGAGCCAGAAGCAGTATGGGACGGAGCCTATATCACTGCTGAAGAAGACGTAACCCTGTCGTATGTTGAAGGGACAGCGAAGATTTACAATGATTGGGATGTGAACGGCTCGGTGCTGTCAGAGAGCCTGTTTTCTGAGGAAGGCACCTTCCTGGGGCTGAATGAGCTCAATGGAGTGATCCTGGGCTGCGACGAGTATTCCGGTTCGATTGTTTACACAATACAGGTCAGCGCTGCTGATTGAGTCTGAGCGGCTGGTTCCAGACAGCGCGAAAATCAATGGATTGTAAGCAGTGGAGAAGGGTGATGGACGGTATGAAGGTAATTCACTTAGAAGATTCTGTTGATAAACATATGAAGGTCTGCCGGAAACTTCAGAAAATAGGCGTTATCAGCGTAGAGTGGGCGACCAGCGTCAGCGAAGGCCTTGAGAAAATCGAAGCCGCCCGGCAGGAGGGCGCGCCCTATGAGCTGGTCATTTCTGATATGCACTATCCGATCCGGCGGGGCGAGGCTGCCGATTGGGAGGCCGGAGAGTATTTGCTCAAGGCTCTGGCCGAGAAAAACATCCATCTTCCGGTCATCATCTGCTCCACCCGGAATTACCGCATACAGGGCGCGTATGGCAGTATCTGGTTTTCTGATCTGTCGGATTGGGAGATAGAACTGCGCAGCTTGATTGATGAGCTAAGTAAAAAATGTTGAATTATTCACCTACTGAATTATATTTCTATTTTCGTTTTGGCTGCACGACACCTCTGGAATTGATTTTCCTTTCAGATACACTCCAGTTTGTCATTTATACGATCCTTTCCTATCCTTTTGCCTGGGTTATATCCAGGCAAAAGAATGAAGAAAAAAGAAAGCGCCTGTATACTGCCTTTCTTCTTTGCTGTTGTGTGTTGCCTGTAATTTATATCATATATGCAATTTTTAGCCATGCGCCGGAGCTTGATGAAATACTTGGGCAAATTATCATGCTGGCATTCTGGCTTCTGCGGATGTGGCTGCTTCTTCTTATTCAGGTTTTGATTCACAGGCTGGCAGGAAGATTTGGATGGATCGGGACCATTGGTGCCGCCATTTTCTGTGCGTGGGGAATTTATAAATTATTGGATTTTTTTATTGCAGCCTATCCGGAGCCTGCCGCAATTTTTCCAAGATATCAATGGATTTAAAAATTTAAAATGTAGAGGTTCAGTTCAAAAAGAGAGGGACAAGAGAAATGAAAATCACATACATCGCCCACAGCGGCTTCCTTGTGGAGCTTGCTCATACGCTTTTCTTATTCGATTATTACCAGGGAGAGATCCCGGCGCTGCCGCCGGAGAAGCCCCTGTATGTCTTTGCCAGCCACCGGCATCCGGATCATTTTAATCCGGAGATTTTCAGTCTGGCCAGGAACCGGGAGAATAGCTTTTTCGTGCTGTCCCATGATATCTGGAGGAGCCGTGTGCCGGAGGAATTGCGCGAGAGGACCGTGCACCTGAAAGCAGGGGCCCGGTGGCAGCGGGACGACGTGGAGGTGGATACCCTTCGCTCCACGGATGAAGGCGTGGCGTTCCTGGTACGGGCGGAAGGAAGGGCCTTCTATCACGCCGGCGATCTGAACGACTGGCGCTGGGACGGGGAATCAGAAGAATGGAACCGTGGGATGGCGGAGAAATTCCGCAGATATATCGAGCCTCTGCGGGAGGTGGATCTGGACGCGGCCTTTGTGCCTCTGGATCCGCGGCAGGAAGAGCATTACGCCCTGGGACTGGATTATTTTCTGACGCTGGCGGATTACCGGGATCCGAAGCGCGGAGCGAAGAAAATCTTTCCCATGCACTGCTGGGACGAGTATGGAATCATTGACCGCTGGCTTTCGGAGCATCCGGACTTCCCGGGCAGAGAGCGGATCGTGAAAATCAGTGGGCGGGGCGAAAGCTTTACCCTATAAGAAAGGGTAAAAAGAGTACAGAAAGAAAAGAATACCGAAAGAAAAGAATACAGGCAGAATCCGGGCGGAGAGACGGGATAGAGGAAGGCTCTCTCTGCCGGGATTTTTTTTTGATTAAATCGAAAATAA
Organism: uncultured Merdimonas sp.; assembly: GCA_944383645.1. Lineage (GTDB taxonomy): Bacteria > Bacillota > Clostridia > Lachnospirales > Lachnospiraceae > Laedolimicola. Next base: position 1,958 of record CALWQJ010000146.1, on the reverse strand, counting down.
TAATTTTATATTGACAATAGTGTGTGACATACAGTATAGTAACAGCAGGAGGACTTGCCATGGGAGAGGAAAAGGATTTGCTGGCGGGGCTGGTTCTGGAGCTGCGAAGGGGCACGCTGATCTTAAGCGTCCTAAGCCAGATGGCGGAGGCGAAGTACGGCTACGCGCTGGTACAGAGCCTGGAGGAAAAGGGAGTGGAGATTGACCCGAATACCCTGTATCCTCTGCTTCGGCGGCTGGAGAAGCAGGGGCTTCTCGCGAGCCGCTGGGATACGGGAGGCTCCAAGCCGCGCAAATATTACCAGAGAACCGCTTATGGAAATGATATTTATGAGGAGCTGAAAAAGCAGTGGCGGCAGATTTCCGCCGGGATAGAGGCTCTGATGGAGGAGGAAGAAGGATGACAGAAAAGGATCAGGAGCTGATGAAGCGGTATATCTACCAGGTGGTGCGCCGCCTGCCGCAGGAGCAGAAGGAAGAGGTGTCTCTGGAGCTTCAGGAGCTGATCACCGATATGATAGAGGAGAAGGGAATTTCGATGGAGGAGGCCCTGGCGAAGCTGGGAGATCCGGCCAGACTGGCTGAGCGTTATCAGGATGCGTCCCACTGTCTTATCGGGCCGGAGTATTACGACACGTACCGGTGGTTTGTGAAAATCGTACTGCTGTGCAGCATGATTCCGGTTTTCCTGACTGGGAGCCTGGACGCAGTCCTGACCGGAGGGACGCGCGTCTGGATGCTTGGAGACAGCCTGATGCCGGAAGCCGCCGCCGTTTCCGTGATTTTCGGCGTCTTCGGCGCGGCGCTGGAGGCCCTGGCTGCCGGGCTTACTGCCTTTGGCGCCGTGACCTTTGTCTTTGTGATTCTGGAGCGGCAGAAGGTAAAGCTGGAGAAGAAGGCGGAGAAGGAATGGAAGGTGGGGGACCTGGAGGAGTCTCCGGCACGGAGAGTGCCGGGCTTTGCGCCTGGCGTGCTCCCGTCGGTACCGTCGCCCAAAGCCCGCATCAGCCGGGGAGACTGCATCGTGGAGATCGTATTTACCGTGATTTTCGGCGTACTGCTGGTTTTTGCGCCGCACTTCTTTTCGGCGGTTCTGCCGGATGGGGACACGGTCACGTTCATTCCGCTCTTTAATCTGGAGCAGTGGTCGGTGCTCCTGCCTTTTTTCGTCCTCTCGCTTTTTGCGGGGCTTGTGGACGATGCGGTGCGCCTGGCCGTGGGCGTGTACGGGAAAGCAGTGCTGGTCAGCAGCCTGATCTGCAACGGTGTCTCGCTGGCGCTTTCCGTCATTCTTCTGAAGGCGCTGCCCTTCTGGAATCCGAATTTCGCGGCGGATCTGGGAGCGCGCTTAAGCGGAGACGAAGAGCTGCTTGGGCTTCTGGCCCATTGGGACGGCGGGCTGGCTTCCAATCTTCTCCTGGCGGTGATTCTGTTCGCGGTGTTATTGGATACCGGGACGGTAGTCTATAAGACGCTGCGGTACGGAGCATTATAAATGGGAAACTGGAATTTTCAAAAGAGAGCTGAGAAAAGGAGGGGGAGAGAAAATCTCCCCTATTTTGGACATATACAGTATTTTCCCATTCTGATATACAAAAACACGCGCTGGCAGGCCCAGAATCTCTCTTTTTCGGGGAAATAATGTCCAAATTATATATATGGAAATTTTTTAGCCTGCCATACCCAAAATTTCACGGATCTTTGGATATACACAGCAACTTTTTCCGTATATGGAAAATATAAGAATTGCAAGTAATAGGATTCAGATTTCCGTTATGAAAAACAGCTTGACAACTGAAGACTACAGATGTAGACTAGAAATGTCTACAAACGTAGTCTGTACACTGGAAGACGGACACAGAGGTGCAGATGCAAGAGGAGGTCAGGAGATGGAAAGAAAAGCGTCGGTTTCAGACGCAGAGCTGGAAATTCTGGAGGTGCTCTGGGAGGCAGAAAAG
>CALWQJ010000145.1 GCA_944383645.1 uncultured Merdimonas sp. | reverse complement strand
TATAATACCCAATCACACAGACACACACAGAAGATTAGGAGGATTGGGAAAATGAAGAGGGAAGAGGAACAGCAAAAAAACGGAAGCTGGGGCTGGCTCTACGGCATCACCGCCGGAGTCTGCGTGGCGGCCATGCAGATCGGTGTGGGAATGCTTCAGATGGAACGGGATTACGCGCTGATCCTGGGCGCGTCCCAGGGACTTCTGGTGTGTTCGCTGACGGTCATCTGCGGAAGCATTATGGAATGGCTGCTGCGGCCGCTGCCGCAGCCGGAGGGAGAACTGGGGAGCGCCCTGGGGCCCGTCCGGGCGCGGGTGCATGAATACGAGGCGGCCTTCCGCAGCCTGGCTCAGAGCTTTTCCGGCCTGTCCGGAGCGTCTGGTTTGTCCGGAGCGTCCGGAACTTCCGGCGTCTCCGGGCTGTCCGGGACGGACGGCGCCCCGGGCCCGGATGGAAGCTCCGCGGCGGCGAAGGCAGATCTGCTGTGGAATACCCGGCTCTGCGAGAACCGGGAGGCCATGGCCGTGCAGCTTACGGAGATGGCGCAGATCATGACGGATACGGTGGAGCACGCCTGGGATACGAAGAGCGACGAAGAGCTGGAGGAACATCTGAAAAAGCGGCTGAGAGCCATGGGCCTTTCCGTCCAGTCTGTCCTGGTATACTGCGAGGAGCACAGGCGCCAGGAGGTCTATCTGACCATGAGCACCCGGAGACGCCGGTGCGTGGCGGTCAAGGACATCGCGGCGGCGCTGACGAAGCTGATGGGGAAGGCCATGATGCCGGCCAGGGACAGCCGGGCCTTTGTAGGAAGCGAGAAGGTGACGGTGCTCTTCGTGGAGCGCACGAATTTCCAGGTGCTCTACGGAGCGGAAAAAGCGGTAAAGAAAAAAGAGCAGGTCTCCGGCGACAATTTTTCTCTGCAGCATTGCCGGGAGGGACAGTTTATCGGAGCCCTGTCTGACGGCATGGGCTCGGGAATCGCGGCCTACCGGGAGAGCGAGCTGGTGATTGATCTGCTGGAGCAGTTCCTGGAGGCCGGCTTTTCCAAGGAAACGGCGGTGAGGATGATCAATTCCGCGCTGCTGGTGCGCTCAGACGCCCAGGTATTTTCCACGGTGGACATCGCCTCTCTCGATCTGTACACGGGAGTCTGCGAATTTCTGAAGGTGGGAGCCTCCACGACCTTTATCCGCAGGGACAACTGGGTGGAGACGATTTCGTCCACCAGCCTGCCGGCCGGGGTGTTCCACCGGCTGGAGCCGGACTGCTCCAGCCGGAAGCTCTACGCGGGAGACATGGTGATTATGGTGACGGACGGCGTGCTGGACGCGCTGCCCGCGGGTCATCAGGAGAGCATGATGAAGGATATTATCATGGAGCACGACACAGGAAATCCCTCCGAGCTGGCGGCTTATATCCTGGGGCGGATCCGCCAGTACGGGGAAAAGGAGCCCTCCGATGACATGACCGTGCTGGTCATGGGACTTGTAAAGTATTGACTTCCGGAAAGAAAAGCCTGTATACTGAATGCAGAGTGACGATTCACAGCCGGCGAGTGCGCATGTGGGTGGGACAGCTGTGAATCGTCACAGCGCAGAAAATACATGCAGAATTGGGAGAGAAAAATGCTGGACAGGGTGCGGAGCTTTGTGGAAACCTATCAGATGCTTCAGCCGGGCGGAAGGGTGGTCGCCGGGATATCGGGCGGTCCGGATTCCGTCTGTCTGCTGTTCCTCTTAAAGGAGCTCTGCCGGGAGCAGGGAGCGCGGCTGTACGCGGTCCACGTGCACCACGGCCTGCGCGGGACGGAGGCCGACGGGGACGAAGCCTTTGTGCGGGAGCTCTGCGCCCGGGAGCAGATCCCTTTGCGCGTCTTTTCCTTTGACGTGCGGGAGCGGGCGGCCCGGGAAGGGCGGTCCCTGGAGGAAGCGGGCCGTCTCTGCCGGTACGAGGCCTTCCGGGAGGAGGCGGAGAGGCTTGGCGGCGCGCGCGTCGCCGTGGCCCATCATATGGACGATCAGGCGGAGACGGTGCTTTTCCATCTGTTCCGGGGAACCGGACTGCGGGGCCTGTGCGGCATGGAGCCGGTGCGGGGGGACTTGATCCGGCCGCTCCTGTGCGTCCGGCGGCAGGAAATTCTGGACTGGCTGCGGGAGCAGGGACATTCCTGGCGCACAGACAGCAGCAATGAGAGCAGGGAGTATATGAGGAACCGCATCCGGGGAGAGCTTCTCCCCTACGTGCGGGAGCATATCAATCCCCAGGCGGAGCGCCATGTGGCGGAGGCCGCCCGGGAGCTTGCGGAGGTGGAGAGGTACCTGGAGGCAAAGACGGAGGAAGCCTTCCGGCTCTGCGTCCGGGAAGAGGAGCAGGGCTGCTTCCTGTTTGAGACAGGGTTCCGGCGGCTCGATCCGGTCATCCAGGGGCGGCTGCTGCGCCGCTGTATGGAGGCGGCGGGAGGGCTCAAGGATGTGGAACGGATCCATATCCGGATCCTTTCAGAGCTGATGGACCGGCAGACCGGGAGCCAGGCGGACCTGCCGGGCGGACGTAAGGCCCGCAGGGAGTACCAGGGGATCCGCCTGGAGAAAAAAGAGGCTGCCGGAAAGAGGGCCTTGGGCGGGCAGACCGGGGAAGCTTCCGGGGAGGCCGCCGGGGAGAGAGAGGTCAGGGTCCCGGAGATTCCGGGCCGCGTCTTAGACTGCGGCCGCGTCTGGACCTTTTCCCTGGAAAGCGCCCAAAAAGATCAAATTATTCCGCAAAAAACATATACGAAATGGTTCGACTATGATAAAATAAAACAATGTCTGGTAATCCGGGGAAGAGCCCCCGGAGACTACCTGGAGATCAACCGGGAGCACGGCAGGAAGAAGCTGAAGGCCTACCTGGTGGATGAAAAGATTCCGGCCGGGGAACGGGAGGGGCTGCGCCTGCTGGCGGACGGCTCCCACATCGTCTGGATCCCGGGATACCGGATCAGCGAAGGCTGCAAGGTGACGGAAGATACGAGGATAATCCTGAAAGTACAGATTGACGGAGGAGAAGAAGATGGCTGAGAAAATCAGAGTGATGATTCCAGAAGAGGAAGTAGATGCCAAAATCAAGGAGCTGGGAGCCCGGATCAGCGAGAAGTTCGCGGGAGAATCGGTGCATCTGATCTGTATTCTGAAGGGAAGTGTGTTCTTTGTCTGCGAGCTGGCAAAGAGAATCACGGTTCCCGTGACCATAGATTTTATGCAGGTGTCAAGCTACGGCGCGGAGACCAAGTCCAGCGGCGTGGTGCGCTTAAGCAAGGACCTGGACGAACCGCTCCAGGGCAAGAACGTGATTATTGTGGAGGATATCATCGATTCCGGAAGGACGCTGAGCCATCTGGTGAAGCTGCTGGCTCAGAGAAATCCGAAGACCATGACGCTGTGTACGCTGCTGGATAAGCCGTCCCGGAGAGTAGTGGATGTGGACGTGGAGTACACAGGCTTCCAGATTCCGGATGAATTCGTAGTGGGCTATGGCCTGGATTATGATCAGAAATATCGGAATCTTCCCTATATCGGCGTTATCGAATTTGTGGATTAGAGGGAGGAAAAGATTTGAACAGCAGACAATTCCGGGTATCCGGCCTGTCCATGGTGATTATGATGGTGATCGTTCTGCTTTTTGTGCAGTGGATTTCCAACATGGACATGGAAAATGTGTATACCTATGAACAGTTTGAGAGAGCCGTGGAAAACGAGGAGATAGTCAGCGCCGTGATCCACCAGGCGGCTGCCACGCCTACGGGCACCGTCCGCCTGACCCTGCGCGACGGCACCGAGCGCCAGGTCAATGTGCCGGATACGGTGGAGGCGCGGGAGCTGCTCCGGCAGGATCCGGGGATCAGCATTTCCTTCACGCAGGTGCGGGAGGAGAATCTGTTTGGCTCCCTCGGAGTCTCTCTTCTGGTGGCTGTGGTCACGGTGGCTCTGATGATGATGTTCCTGAACCGCCAGAACGGCGGCGGGGGCGGCAAGATGATGGATTTCGGCAGGAGCCGGGCCAGAATGACCACCCAGGAGCAGATTCACACGACCTTTAAGGATGTGGCAGGCCTCCAGGAGGAAAAGGAGGATTTGAAGGAGATCGTAGATTTCCTGAAGCTGCCCCAGAAATATATCCAGGTGGGCGCGCGGATCCCCAAGGGCGTGCTTCTGGAGGGACCTCCGGGAACGGGAAAGACGCTGCTTGCGAAGGCGGTGGCGGGAGAGGCCGGCGTGCCTTTCTTCAGCATTTCCGGTTCTGATTTTGTGGAAATGTTCGTGGGCGTGGGAGCCTCCCGTGTGCGCGATCTGTTCGCGGACGCGAAGCGGAACCACCCCTGTATCGTCTTTATCGACGAGATCGACGCGGTGGCGAGACGGCGCGGCACCGGCATGGGCGGCGGCCACGACGAGAGGGAGCAGACCCTGAACCAGCTTCTGGTGGAGATGGACGGCTTCGGCGTCAACGAGGGCATCATCGTGATGGCGGCCACGAACCGCGTGGATATCCTGGACCCGGCGATTTTGCGCCCCGGCCGTTTCGACCGGAAGATCGTAGTGGGCCGGCCGGATGTGCGCGGCAGGGAGGAGATTCTCCAGGTACACGCCAAGAATAAGCCGCTGGCTGAGGATGTGGATCTAAAGCAGGTCGCCCAGACCACCGCCGGCATGACCGGAGCGGATCTGGAAAACCTTCTGAACGAGGCGGCGATCTTCGCGGCCAGGGACAGCCGTCCCTATATCATGCAGGAAGACATCCGCAAGGCCTTCGTCAAGGTGGGAATCGGCGCTGAGAAGAAGAGCCGCGTGGTGTCGGAAAAGGAAAAGCGGATCACGGCCTACCATGAGGCGGGCCACGCGATTCTCTTCCATGTGCTGCCGGATGTGGGCCCTGTCTACAGCGTGTCTATCATTCCTACCGGAATCGGCGCGGCCGGCTACACCATGCCGCTGCCGGAAAAGGACGAGATGTTCAATACAAAGGGCCGGATGCTCCAGGATATCCAGGTATCCCTGGGCGGCCGTATCGCCGAGGAGCTGGTCTTCGACGATATTACTACGGGAGCTTCCCAGGACATCAAGCAGGCCACCCGCGTGGCCCGGGCCATGGTGACGAAATACGGCATGTCCGACGAGCTTGGTCTGGTAAGCTATGATTCCGACGAGGAGGTCTTCATCGGGCGCGACTTCGGCCATACCAAGACCTACGGCGAGGACGTAGCCGGAAAGATCGACGCGGAGATCAAGCGGATCGTAGACGAGTGCTACGCGAAGGCGAAGAAGATCATCCTGGACAACCGGAAGGTGCTGGACGCGGCGGCGGAGCTCCTGCTGGCAAAGGAAAAGATTTCCCGGGAGGAGTTCGAGGCCCTGTTCGACCAGCCGGAGACGGCGTAAGAGGCGGCGCGGGAGACGGAAGACCCGGGAGCTTCGACCTGCCGGGAAACGAGGCGGAAAAGCGGAGGGTTTTGTGCAGTTCGTCATTATGACGAAAATGAATTGTGAAATGTGCATAAAAACAAAGTGCAATTTTTGTGAAGTTTGTGCACACTTCTCTCGAAACTATGCTATAATAATACTCGTAAAACCCCCAATACATTATATAGTTTTTGCTACACCCCATAAGTAAAAGAAATACCTTCTCCTGAAACAGACAGCGTAAGCTGTCTGTTTCACTTTGTAGTGAAAAAACTATTGTAATCCTGAATAAGCTATTATAAAATAAAAAGATACGGGAGAAGTGCAGAAAGAGGGAGAGCATGGGTAAGATTAACCAGGAAGCGCTTTACGCGGATGAATCCAGCGTGTACCGGATTCCGCTGGAGGCGAATACAGGGGATAGAGTGAAGCTGCGGTTCCGTACGGGAAGGGATAACGTGGATAAGGTCCTTGTTATCACCGGAAACCAGCGCTGGGCTATGAAAAAGGTCTGTTCCAGAGGACGTTTTGATTATTATGAGACGTATGTGGACGTGGATACCGAGACGATCCACTATTTTTTTGAAATCCGTTCCGGAGAGGAGCGCCTGTTTTACAATAAAAAGAAGGTGACGGACGATCTGCAGGGAGATTATTCCTTCGGGATCGTGCCGGGCTTTTCCACGCCGGACTGGGCCAAGGGCGCGGTCATGTACCAGATTTATGTGGA
>CALWQJ010000144.1 GCA_944383645.1 uncultured Merdimonas sp. | reverse complement strand
ATTCTGTCAGCACGCAGGTCACGACGCAGACCAGAATATGCCCGAGAGCCTTCGGCCCGAAATAAATCACTCCGAATACAGCCGCCGGCAGCAGAGCCAGCAGCACCATCCGCATGATATTTGCCGTGGACATGGTCCCCTTTACATGTGGAAAGGTCCAGGTATATTTCTTTTCTTCCATCGCCGCGCTCTCCTCTCTATCGTTTTCCCTGGGCAAGCAGCCTCTTTCTCATGCTCTGGATCGAAGGAGCCAGGGCCCTCCTGGCCGGGCATACATAGCTGCAGCTTCCGCAGCCCAGGCACTCCATGCCGTGAAGGCGGCGGAACTCCTCCTCCTTATCCGCCGCGGCCAGTTCTGCCAGGCGCACCGGGAGCAGGCGGATCGGGCATACCTCCATGCAGGCACCGCAGCGGATGCAGGCTGTCGGCTTGAACAGATAATCCTTGCTCATGCACAGAAGACCTGCGGAGGTCTTTATCACCGGGACATTCAGATCCCGAAGCGCCACGCCGCGCATGGGACCGCCGCAGACGAATTTCTTCGGATCCCGGATATAGCCTCCGGCCGTCTCCGGAAGCTCCGAAAAGCTGGTCCCCAGACGTACAATCAGGTTCCTGGGCGACTTCAGCGCCTTTCCCGTAACCGTGACGGCCCTCCTGGTAAGCGGCCGCCCCTCCGCCAGAGCCTCCCAGATGGCGCAGACCGTCTCCACATTCAGCACGACGCAGCCGGCGTCCTCGGGAAGCTGGGTCGAGTCAATCTCCTGTCCCGTCACCGTGTAAATCAGCATCCGCTCCGCTCCCTGGGGGTATTTTGTCTCGAAAACCCGCACCTCCATGCGGGCTTCGCTGCGGACCGCAAGCTGCAGAGCCGTGATGGCGTCCCGCTTATTATCCTCCACAGCGATAATTCCCACAGCCCTCTCAAAAAGACTGAGCACCATGGCAAGTCCCTCCGCCAGACGCTCCGGCTCCTCCACCATGCGCCGGTAATCGCTGGTCATATAGGGCTCGCACTCTGTGCCGTTCACAATCACATAGCGGATTTTCTTGGGATTGCGGACCGCAAGCTTCACATGGGTCGGAAAGCCTGCCCCGCCCATGCCTGCGATTCCCGCCTCCCGGATGCGGCGGAGCTTTTCGCCCGGCTCCATCTCTCTCCAGGATTTCAGCTCTTCCCGGGGAGCCTGTTCATACGCCCCGTCGTTTTCCACCACAATAGAAGGGATCTCCCGGCCGGAGACCGTCATCCGGGGCTCAATGGCTTTTACCGTTCCCGAGACAGACGCATGCACAGGTACGGAGATATCTCCGCTGGCCTTGGCTATCATCTGCCCCTCCAGCACGCGCTCTCCCACCTCCACCACGGGAACCGCCATTCCGCCGATATGCTGGAGCAGAGGGTACACCAGCTCACCCTTCGGAAGATATTCCTCCAGCTCCCTGTCCCTTGTCAGCCGCTTTCTTCTGTGCGGAAATACTCCGCCCTTAAAAGTCACATGTCCCATCTGCTCTCACATCCTTTGTATTTACAATCTCTCTGTATCAACGTTTTGCGCTGTCGGCGCCATATCCGGCCGCCTTACTCCGCCTCAGTCCTCGTCTCTCTTATCCAGCCGTCTGGCTGCGCGCTCCTTAAGCGCCTGCGCCCTGGACTTCATGTTCGGATAAGCGTTCATGGCACGGCGGATGAAAATATTCCGATGGCTCTTCAGCTGCTCATACCGGCTCTGAGCAGCGCCAAGATACTCCTCGATCTGCGCTCTCCAGGCTTCCCGCCTGCTCCCCTGCTCCTCCGGCGTCAGCTCCGAGGTAAAGGCAATGACGGCGTCCACCCGGGCCTCCAGACGTTTCCGAAGCTCGGCCCCGTATTCCGACAGGGGATAGGATGCCAGACGCCCCCTTAGCTCCTCCACACTCTCATAGAGCTTCGAGGACTGCACAAATTCGTAGATGCTGTCCATAACCTCGTCCATGCTCCGCAGCCGTTTTCCGATCTGCATGGCATTCGCGAAGGAAATGCAGAAGTCCGCAATATAAAGCGCCCCGGCCGCGCACACCAGGATCTTCCCTGCCGCCGCAGAGTAGAGAGAAACGATCCACTCCACGAAGGGGTGAAGCACATAGAACAGCGCCACCGTAAAGATGCCCCATCCCAGGGACGCTCCCAGACAGATCCGCCCCTGGAAATTAAAGCGGTTCTTGCTGTAATCCCACCAGCTGGTATGGAAAATCGTCTCCATCAGCACCGCGGTCAGGTATTCCAGCACCGTCGGCACCAGAATGCCTCCCAGAAACAGAAGCGGCAGATTTCCGGAGATCGGCTTTAAAATCAGATAGACCGCCACCGCGCCGCAGCCGTAAATCGTACAGACCGGCCCCGTCACAAAGCCGCGGTTCACCAGCCTCTTCTGTTTTACTGAGACATAGGTGCTCTCCCAGGCCCAGCCCAGAAAGCTGTAGATAAAAAACCAGTTGATAATATGATAGAAATCCGCCCCTGCAATCTTCAAGTTCCAAATCGTCATATCGTCATTCCCGCTGTCATCCGGCACAGACCGCGCCAGAGCAATCAATCCATCTGCCGTCCCGGCTTAAAAATACTCCCGGACAAGGCGCGAGGACACGCACGCGTCCAGTGCCTGTCCTCCCGTCAGTCGAATCCTGCCGCGCAGGATATTCATTTGTCATTCTGCTTACTTTTTACTCTTCCGTCTCAGCAGCCACCGCGTCGATATCCACGTCAGCTACGTCCTCATTTGCATGAGAATCCTGAGAATTCTGCAGAGCCTTCATGCTCAGAGAAATCTTCTTCTCATCGCCGTTGAAATCTACGACCTTCGCCTCGATCTCCTGACCGATGCTCAGCACGTCAGAGGGCTTCTCCACGTGCTCTCTGGAAATCTGGGATACGTGCAGCAAAGCGTCCACGCCCGGCTCCAGCTCTACGAAAGCGCCGAAATCGGTCATTCTTGCCACGCGTCCCTCTACGATATTTCCTGCCGCGTACTTCTCAGCCGCGTTCAGCCACGGATTCTGATCCTCAAATTTCAGGCTCAGGGCAATCTTGGTATCGCGGATGTCCTTGATGAGAACGGTCAGCTTCTGGCCTACCTTGAAGACCTTCTTCGGGTTCTCTACTCTTCCCCAGGACATCTCGGAAATGTGAAGCAGGCCGTCTGCTCCGCCCAGGTCTACGAACGCGCCGAAATCGGTCACATTCTTCACGACGCCTTCTACTACGTCGCCCACATGGATCCGCTCGAACAGAGCCTTCTGCATCTCTGCCTTCTGGGCGAGAATCAGCTGCTTGCGGTTGCCGATGATGCGGCCCCTGCGGGGATTGAACTCGGTGATCACGAAGCTGATCTCCTGGCCCTCATACTTGCCCAGGTTCTTCTCATAGGTATCGGATACCAGGCTGGCCGGAATAAATACACGGGACTCGTCCACTACGACGCTTAAGCCGCCTTCCAGCACCTGGGTCACAGGAGCGGTCAGAACCTCTCCGTTCTCGAAAGCTTCCTTCAGACGCTTGCTGCCCTTCTCAGCCGCCAGACGCTTGTAGGTCAGGAGAACCTGTCCCTCGCCGTCGTTCACCTTCAGGACCTTTACCTCCATGGTGTCGCCTACGTGGATGCAGGTCGTCAGGTCTACCGGTGTATTGCTGTACTCGCTCTTCGTCAGGATACCGTCTGATTTATAGCCAATGTTCAGGATCGCTTCATCTTCCTTGACATCAATAACAGTGCCTTCGACAACCTCCCCATTCCTTATTGTTTTCAGTGAATCCTCCAGCATTTGTTCAAAACTTAATTCTGACATGTGTTTTTGAACCTCCTCAATAATTTTGTTGGGGGTTGAAGCCCCTGCTGTAATACCTACGCAACGGATGGACTTCGATGTCTTCAAATCCAAATCATCAAGTGACTGTATATAGTAAGTATTTTCACATTCTTTTTTGCATATTTCAAATAACTTCTGCGTGTTGGAGCTGTGACTGCCGCCGATGACAATCATCGCATCCACTTCTGCCGCGATCTGCCCCGCTTCCGTCTGCCGCTCCTCTGTTGCACTGCAAATCGTATTTAAAACAAGTATATCATACCCCTTTTTCGAAATAATTTCAACTAAATCTTCAAATTTATTGTAGTTAAATGTCGTCTGGGATACGATACAGAGCTTTTCCGTCAGCGGAGCCGCGAATTTTTCGGCCTCCTCCGCGGATTCTATCACGCAGGAGGGGCGGCTGCACCAGCCGCGGATGCCCTCCACCTCCGGGTACTTCGCGTTCCCGATGATGAGAATCGTCCGGCCGTTTCCTTCCTCCCGGGCCGCGATGCGGTGGATCTTTTTTACAAAGGGGCAGGTAGCGTCCACCAGACGGATCCCTTTCTGCTCCAGCAGCTCATAGATCTGCCTGCCGACGCCGTGGGCCCGGATGATCACGGTCCCTTCCGTCAGAGCCGCCAGCTCCGCCTCCGAATTCAGCACGCGGACGCCTTTGTCCTCCAGCTCCCGGACCACCGTCTCGTTGTGCACGATGGGTCCGTAGGTGTAGATGGGCCCTTCCGCCTGCTCCACCTGCTCATACACAGTATCCACGGCCCGGCGGACGCCGAAGCAGAAGCCCGCCGTCTTGGCAAGTATCACTTCCATAGATATCGCTTCCTTTCCGCTGACTGGCCGCGCTTTAGGCGGTCCGCAGCCAGGCAGTTTCATTTTCTGGCCAGAGAAGCAATTTTCTCGATCACTTCCTCCACGGTCATATCCGAGGAATCCACCAGCACCGCGTCCTCCGCCTGGCAAAGAGGCGAAATGGCGCGGGTCATGTCACGCTCGTCCCTTTCCCGGATATCCTCCTCGATGGCGGCCAGATCGCAGCTTTCCCCCTTTGCCTGCAGCTCGTCATAGCGGCGCTTCGCCCTGCAGGCAGCCGAAGCCGTCAGATACACCTTTACATCCGCCTGGGGAAGCACGCAGGTGCCGATATCCCTGCCATCCATCACTACGTTTTCTCGGGCCGCCAGCGCCTGCTGGAGCTCCACCAGCTTGGCCCGCACATCCGGGTTCGCCGAAGAGACGGAGGCCATGTTTCCCACCTCTTCCGTACGCAGCAAGCCGGTCACGTTCTCTCCGTTTAAAAGGACCTGCTGGACGCCGTCCGCATAGGAAATCGTAATATCCGCATGACGGCTTGCCGCGCTGACAGCCGCCGCGTCCCCGGTATCTACCCCCTGGCGCAGCAGATGCAGGGCCATCGCCCGGTACATGGCGCCTGTATCCACATAAATATATCCAAGCCTCTTTGCCACAGCCTTCGCCACAGTGCTCTTGCCGGCTCCCGCCGGTCCGTCTATCGCTATCTGGTAACTCATCCTTTTAACCCTCTCGCCTGTCTGTCCATCTTCTCTTCCACCCTTTCCAAATCTGCGCTTTTTACATTATAACGGAAACAGCTGTTCTGCGCAATGCTGTTTCTGAGAAAAGTTTTTCCCAGCCCTGCACCTTCCCACAAATTTTTCTGCACCGCGCAGCAGACTGTGTTACAATAATGGTAAAAAGAAGCCCCGGAAGCGTCTGGTCTTCGCCGTCTTGTACAGCGCGCAGCGCTCCTGCCGGGAAAATGAAAGGGGAATCTCTATGCCGCTACAGATCGTCCGGAACGATATCACCAAAATGCATGTAGACGCCATCGTCAATGCCGCGAACTCCTCTCTTCTGGGAGGCGGAGGCGTAGACGGCTGCATCCACCGGGCCGCGGGGCCAAGGCTCCTGGAAGAATGCAGGACGCTCGGCGGCTGCAGAACCGGTTCCGCAAAAATCACGAAAGCCTACGAGCTTCCGTGTAAATATGTGATCCATGCCGTCGGTCCCCGCTGGCAGGGAGGAAACTGCGGCGAAAAGGAGCTGCTTACCTCCTGTTACCGCACCGCCCTCACTCTGGCCAGGGAGAAAGGCTGCGAGACGATTGCTTTTCCGCTCATCTCCTCCGGCATCTACGGCTATCCCAAGGAAGAGGCCCTTCAAATCGCCGTCGACACGATCCGTGCATTTCTCTTTCAAAACGACATGACCGTCTATCTGGTGATTTTCGATAAGAAGGCCTTTCAGATCAGCGGAAAGCTTTTTACCGATATTGCCGAATATATCGATGAGCACTATGTGGAAAGGCATACGGACGACGCTGACAGCCGGCTGGAAGAAACGTATCGACGAGGATTATGAAAACCGATGAATGCAGCTGCCCCTTTTATCTTAT
>CALWQJ010000143.1 GCA_944383645.1 uncultured Merdimonas sp. | reverse complement strand
GTGGAAAAGATGGTGGCGCTGTTATAGCCTGCGGCGCCTGTGAAGGCCAGCCACTGTACGGCGGTGGCAAAGAACATCGGGTACAGCGCCAGCACCGGATCCATCTGTTCCGGAAGACCGGCCAGCAGCAGGCAGGCCAGAATATCGATTCCGATGGAAATATAATGGAGATCCGCCTTTTTCATCATTTTCGGCGTCAGAGTCGCAAACACGATTCCGGCGATATAGCAGGCCAGGGCTCCCAGCCGAATCAGAAAGGACTGCAGCGAGCCGGACAGGCCGGCCGCCAGCAGAAAAATCAGATTCGAGGTCTCCGAGGAGCCGAAGGTGCCGCCGCGGATTGTCAGGGCGTACATGCCGAAAAAGCCTCCGGTGAGCGCCATGACATGATGAATGGTAATTTCTTTTCGTTCATGGAGATCCATGACTGTATCTCAACTCCTGTATGCTTAGTTGTCTTCCTCGTCGCTGGCGGATTTCGTGTAGACGGTCCGCTTTCTGGCCATGGCGTCGCTCTCCAGGTACTCGTCGTAGGTGGTGATCTTATCGATCATGGTGCCGTTGGGCAGAAGCTCGATGATGCGGTTCGCCGTGGTCTGCACGATCTGGTGGTCACGGGAGGAGAACAGAAGCACGCCCGGGAACTTGATCAGTCCGTTGTTCAGGGCCGTGATGGCCTCCATGTCCAGATGGTCCGTGGGCTCGTCGAGGATCAGGATGTTCGCGCCGGAAATCATCAGCTTGGAAAGCATGCAGCGCACCTTCTCGCCTCCGGACAGCACCTTGACCTTCTTCACGCCGTCCTCGCCGGCAAAAAGCATACGGCCCAGGAAGCCGCGCACATAGGTGGCGTCCTTGATCTCGGAATACTGGGTCAGCCAGTCCACGATGGTGTCGTCGTTGTCGAATTCTTTGGAGTTGTCCTTGGGGAAGTAGGCTTGGCTGGTGGTCACGCCCCACTTGTAGGTGCCCTCGTCCGGCTCCATCTCGCCGGCCAGGATCTGGAACAGGGTGGTCTTCGCGAACTCGTTGCCGCCCACGAAGGCGACCTTGTCGTCGTGTCCCAGGATGAAGGAGATGTTGTCCAGCACCTTCACGCCGTCGATGGTCTTGGAGATGCCCTCTACGGTCAGCACCTCGTTGCCGATCTCGCGGTTCGGACGGAAATCGATGTACGGATATTTGCGGCTGGAGGGACGAAGCTCCTCCAGCTGGATTTTTTCCAGGGCCTTTTTCCGGGAGGTCGCCTGGCGGGACTTGGAAGCGTTGGCGGAGAAACGGGAGATGAATTCCTGCAGCTCCTTGATCTTCTCCTCCTTCTTCTTGTTGGCCTCCTTCATCTGCCGGATCATCAGCTGGCTGGACTCGTACCAGAAATCGTAGTTTCCGGCGTAGAGCTGAATTTTGCCATAGTCGATGTCCGCGATCTGGGTACAGACCTTATTCAGGAAATAGCGGTCGTGGGAGACCACAATGACGGTGTTCGGGAAATTGATCAGGAACTCCTCCAGCCAGGCGATGGCGTCCAGATCCAGGTGGTTCGTGGGCTCGTCGAGCAGCAGGATGTCGGGATTTCCGAACAGGGCCTGGGCCAGCAGCACCTTGACCTTCTGAGCGCCCAGCAGATCCTTCATCAGCGTATAATGAAGCTCTGTCTCGATGCCGAGGCCGTTTAAGAGGGTCGCCGCGTCGGACTCCGCCTCCCAGCCGTTCATGTCGGCGAATTCCGCCTCCAGTTCGCTGGCCCGGATGCCGTCCTCGTCGGA
Source organism: uncultured Merdimonas sp. (assembly GCA_944383645.1). Taxonomy (GTDB): domain Bacteria; phylum Bacillota; class Clostridia; order Lachnospirales; family Lachnospiraceae; genus Laedolimicola. Next base: position 4,665 of record CALWQJ010000143.1, on the reverse strand, counting down.
GAAATCCTCCTTGGCGTAGATGGCCTCCTTTTCCTTCATAATTTCATAAAGCCTTGCGTTTCCCATGATGACGGTGTCCAGCACGGGATACTCGTCATACTGGAAATGATCCTGCTTCAGGAAGGAGAGGCGCTGGCCCGGCGTGATGACCACGTCGCCGTTGGTAGAATCCAGCTCTCCGGAGAGAATCTTCAGGAAGGTGGACTTTCCGGCTCCGTTGGCTCCGATGAGGCCGTAGCAGTTGCCCTCGGTGAATTTGATGTTTACATCCTCGAACAGGGCTTTCTTTCCGATTCGTAAGGTTACGTTATTTACACTAATCATTTTATACTCCTTGTAGCTGATATCCTTCCTCCGGGAACCGGAAAAAATGCCTTTTCTGGCCGGAAAAAGGGTATTGACATGAAACCTCTTCTATTTTACAGGAAAAAAAGGATTTTGCAAGACCTTTATAGAAGTTTTTCGGCGGGCTTTTGGCGGTGAATTTACATAAATTTTATATAGATTTTACGTCGGAGGGGTACAATTTTTATACTGCTGTAAAAAAGGACAGGGGCGCGGGAAAGGCTTCCGCGCGGACGGCGGGAGAATCTGATAGAAGAAAATATAAAAATAGAATTTGAGGTGGAAGAGAATGGAAAGAATCACAGTGAAGGACGTCATGAAAAATGAATACGTGGAGCAGCTGATCGCCCGGGGCAATGAAATGCTGGGCGTGCTGGGCTATACGGAGCATTCCAAAATACATGCCGGCAGGGTGTCGGCCAGGGCCGGAATGATTTTGAAGCAGCTGGGCTGCCCGAAGCGGCAGATTGAGCTGGCCCGTATCGCCGGGTATATGCACGATATCGGCAACGCCGTGAACCGCCACGACCACGCCCATTCCGGGGCAATTCTGGTCTTCCAGATCCTGCGGGACATGGGGATGGGGCCGGCGGAGACGGCGGCGGTGATGAGCGCCGTGGGCAATCACGACGAAAATACAGGCACGGCCTTTGACCCGATCTCCGCGGCGCTGATCCTGGCGGACAAGACGGACGTGCGCCGGGACCGGGTGCGCAACAAGGACATGTCTACCTTCGACATCCACGACCGGGTCAATTACGCGGCGAAAAGCGCGGAGCTGACGGTCAATGTGGAAAAGAAGGTCATCCATCTGGATATCAATCTGGATGACGAAATCTGTTCCATGCTGGATTATTTTGAGATTTTTCTGGAGCGGATGCTGATGTGCAGGCGGGCGGCGGAGATGCTGGGCACCCGCTTCAAGCTGACGGCCAACGGAAGCAAGGTGCTGTAACGTTACCATTCACAGTAACGCTGTAACGGCAAATATGGATCATCCGGCGAAAAAAGAAGCTTGTCCCCGGAAGCCAGGACGTGCTACACTGAATATCAGAGAAAAACGTAAAGGGGGACAGACAGAACATGCGCCATACATTTACATTGGCCAACGGCGTGGAGATCCCGGCCGTGGGCTTCGGCACTTACAAGGCGGCGGACAATCAGGATGAGCGGATCATCAGCGAGGCCATCCGCCAGGGCTACCGGCACCTGGACACGGCCGCCTTCTATTTTAATGAGGAAGCGGTGGGGAAGGCTGTGCGGGAGAGTGGAATCCCCAGAGAGGAATTTTTTATCACCTCAAAGGTCTGGAGGGACAGGCTGGGTTATGAGGCTGCCATGGAGGAATTCGAGACGTCCTTAAAGAAGCTGGGGACGGATTACCTGGATCTCTACCTGATCCACTGGCCCAGGCCCTTTGACCTGAACGCGGAGTGGAAGGATCTGGACGTGGAGACCTGGAAGGCTCTGGAGGAGCTGTACCGGGCGGGAAGGGTGCGGGCCATCGGCGTCAGCAATTTCCTCCCGCATCATCTGAACAACCTGATGGAGCGGACAGGAATCGTGCCCCTGGTCAACCAGCTGGAATTCCATCCGGGCTATATCCAGAAGGCCGCCGTGGACTTCTCCCAGCGCCTGGGAATCCAGGTGGAGGCCTGGAGCCCCATCGGCCGCGCCCGCGTGTTAAAGGAGCCGCTGCTTCTGGAGCTGGCTGAAAAATACCAGGTGTCCGAAGCGCAGATCTGTATCCGCTTCGCCCTGCAGTGCGGCGTGCTGCCTCTGCCGAAGTCTTCCTCCGCCGAGCGTATGCGCCAGAACCTGGATGTCTTTGATTTCCAGATTGAGGACGACGACATGCACCGGCTGATGACGCTGCCGCAGATCGGCTGGTCCGGCGAGCATCCCGACCGGGAGACGGTTCCGCCGGAGGTGTAGAGGCCAGAAAGCGGGCCGGGACTTTGGAGCCTTTTACGGTTCCAGAGCCCCGGCCCGCTGCGTCGTGAGCTTTACAGAGGCTTAACCGGAAGTTTAAAGAAGCGTGCTAGAAACAGTATCTTCCCGGATGGTATCATAAAGAAAAACATCCGGGGAGGTACTATGAAGAAGACGTATGTATTGGACACCAATGTGCTGATTCAGGCGCCCTACGCGCTGCACTGCTTCGAGGAGCACACCGTGGTTCTGCCGCTGGTGGTCTTAGAGGAGCTGGATGGGCTGAAAAAGGCGGAAGGGGAGCGGGGAGCGAACGCCCGCACCGCCATCCGTATGCTGGAGGAGCTGCGCTTAGGCGGCGATCTGTTTGGAGGGACGAGGCTGCCGGGGGGCGGCCTTTTGCGCGTGGAGAAAAACTTCGTGCATGTGGAGCTCCCGCCGGATCTGCCGGAGGATAAGGCGGACAACCGGATCCTGATGGTCTGCCGCGGGCTTAAGGATCAGGACCCGGAGGGCCGGGTGGTGCTGGTGACCAAGGATCTGGTACTGCGGATCAAGGCAGATATCCTGGGAATTCAGGCGGAGGATTTCACGACGGAGCAGGTCAGCCCTGACGACGCGCTCTACACGGGCCGGGCGGAGGTCTACCTTCCGGAGGAGCTGGCAAAGGAATTCAAGAAAAGCGGCGTTCCCCTGGAAGCCGTCTACCAGGTGGATGCGGACGGCGAAAGAATCGAGCCGGAGCTCGTGGAAAATGAATTTCTGGTGCTGAAGCTGGATCAGTCGTCGAAAAAGACCCTGCTGGGCCGGGTGGAGGGAAGCCGTATCGTGCCCCTTGTCTATAAGAAAAGCAAGCCCTACGGCGTGACGCCCCGCAATGTGGGCCAGTATTTTCTCCAGGAGGCCCTGATGACGGGGGCGGAGAAAGCGCCTCTTGTCATCATCAAGGGCATGGCCGGGACCGCCAAGACCTTTTATTCCCTGGCGGTGGGGCTGGAGAAGCTGTATAATAACCCTAACGGCGAGTACCGCCGGATTGTCATCAGCCGTCCCAATGCGCAGTTTGACGAGGACATCGGCTTCCTGCCCGGGGATGAGCAGGAGAAAATCGCGCCGCTTATGCGCCCGGTCATCGACAACCTGGAGCAGCTTCTGGATTCCGATGAGGGAAAGCGCTATGAGAATGAGCTGCTGCTTGGCGACAAGGTCAGCGAGATATTCGAGCGGGGACTGATTCAGACCGAGGCGCTGAATTTCATCCGGGGGCGTTCCATCGTAAAGACCTATCTCATTATTGACGAAGCCCAGAATATGACGCCCAACCAGGTCAAGGGCATCATCACCCGGGCCGGGCAGGGCACGAAGATCATTCTTTTGGGAGATCCCCAGCAGATAGACCGGCCGTTTCTGAATGAGCGTACCAATGGCTTAAGCTATGCGGCCAAATATATGAAGGGGAGTCCGCTTTGCTGGCAGATAAGCCTCTCCGCCCAGGAGTGCGAGCGCTCTGCGCTGGCCATGGACGCGGTGAAGCGGCTGTAAAAAGCGGGAGGTTGTAAAAAAGGCTGCGGCAGACGGTGGAAAGCCTGCGAATAGACTGTGAATTCTTTCAAAAATATTATGATAATTACACAAATATAAAAAGTCTAAACAATTTATTAAATGTTAGCACTCATACTTGACGAGTGCTAACAAGAGTGGTATAACATACTCAGAACGAAGGAAGAGAACCAAGGAGATCCGGGAAAAAGGATTTTCAGAGGATTTCCGGAGGAACACTTCTGAAGCGTTCCCTGAAGACAATCGCTTGTGAAGCGGCGGAGGAGCCGCAGAAAATAAGGAGGAATGAGTTATGTTAATGCCGAGTATTTTTGGAGAAAGCTTACTGGATGATTTTATGGATGATTTCGCATTCCCGTATACAGGAACGAGAACTTACGGAAAGCAGGCAGTGAATCTGATGCGCACCGACGTGAAGGATACGCCTTCCGCTTACGAGCTTGAGATTGAGCTCCCGGGCGTGAAGAAGGAGGACGTCAAGGCAGAGCTGAAGGACGGCTACCTTACCATCACCGCTTCCACCGACAGCAAGAAGGAAGAGAAGCAGGAGAACGGAAGTTACATCCGTAGAGAGCGCTACGCGGGAACCTGCAGCAGAAGCTTCTATGTGGGCGACGATATGAAGCAGGAGGATATCAAGGCGAAGTTCGAGAACGGCGTCCTGAAGGTGACGGTGCCGAAGAAGGAAGAGAAGCCCGTAGTGGAGAACAACAGCTACATTACCATCGAGGGATAAGTTCCCTTTGGCATAAAGGACAGGAGAACGGGGATGCGGGCAGGTGCCCGCGTCCCCGTTTGCTGAAATGAGAAGACAGGAAGACGACTGGA
>CALWQJ010000142.1 GCA_944383645.1 uncultured Merdimonas sp. | reverse complement strand
CGGTGATAGCGATGTTCGTATTTATCGAGGGGCTTCGGCAGCTTCCCTGATTCACACAGGCGCCTGCCCGTTCATCTGGACGGGCAGGCGATTTTTACCAGATCTTCAATGGCGTGGTGGAGCAGCTCCACCTGCTCGGTATCGGCGGCCTTGTAATAGACCTCTTTGCCTTCCCGGCGGCTGACGATGAGCCCTCCGGCCTTCAGCTGCTTTAGGTGGTGGGAGACGGCGGGACTGCTCATATCCACCAGGGCGGACAGGTTCATCACACATTCCTCGCAGTGGCAGAGGATCCAGAAGATGCGGATGCGGCTGCCGTCGCCCAGCTGCTTAAAAATATCGGATACCGTCTGGAATTCACAGGTGTCCGGCATATGATCAAAATTTTTCTCAAAGCTTTGCCCGTGGTCATGGGGCAGTTTCTTTTCCGTCATAAAATCTTACTCCTCCTTCAAAAGTTATTTTAGCATGTGTTCCTGCAAAATAAAATGTTTTTTTGGTATTGACTTTTCCGGAAAAGGGTATATATTGTAATTAACGATTAAATAATCATTTAATTGACAAAACGTTAAAAGGAAAGAGAGGAAAAGGGGATATGAAAAAGACTTACAAGATCGATGTGGACTGCGCCAACTGCGCGAACAAGATGGAGGAGGCTGCCTGCAAGACGGCGGGCGTGAAGAACGCGGTGGTCAATTTCATGACGCTGAAGATGAACGTGGAGTTTGAAGAGGGGCAGGATCCCAAAAGCGTCATGCAGGAGGTGCGGAAGAACTGCAAGAAGGTGGAGGACGACTGCGAGATCTTCCTGTAAGGGACGATAGAAAACGCGAATTTTGCATGAGGTGAGACCCATATGAGCAGAAAACAGAAAAAGATGCTGATCCGAATTCTCGCGGCGGCGGTCCTTCTGATCGCCCTGCATGTTATCCCGGCGGCGGGGGCGGCGCGGTTCGTGCTGTACCTGATCCCCTACCTGGTGATAGGCTACGATATTTTGATCAAGGCGGCCAAAGGCATCAAAAACAGGCAGGTCTTTGACGAGTGCTTCCTGATGGCGGTGGCTACGGTGGGAGCCTTTGCCCTGGCGCTCTACGACCGGAGCGGCGATTACACCGAGGCTGTGGCCGTAATGCTGTTCTATCAGATCGGCGAACTGTTCCAGAGCTACGCGGTGGGAAAGAGCCGCCGGAACATCAGCGATCTGATGGATATCCGCCCGGACTACGCCAATGTGGAGCGGGACGGGAAGCTGGAGCAGGTGGATCCGGACGAGGTGGAGATCGGAAGCGTCATCCTCGTCCAGCCGGGCGAGAAGGTACCCATCGACGGCGTGGTGCTGGAGGGAAGCTCTTCCCTGAATACCAGCGCGCTCACAGGCGAGAGCCTGCCCCGGGACGTGGGGGAAGGCGACGAGATCATCAGCGGCTGCATCAATCTGAGCGGCGTGCTAAAGATTCAGACCACGAAGGAGTTTGGGGAATCGACGGTGTCCAAAATCCTGGATCTGGTGGAGAACGCCAGCTCCCGGAAATCCCGGTCGGAGAACTTTATCTCCAAATTCGCCCGGATCTATACGCCTGCGGTCTGTTATGCGGCTCTGGCCCTGGCTGTGCTGCCGCCCCTGGCGCGGCTCCTTGCTCTTGGCATGTCTCCGGACTGGGGAACCTGGATTTACCGGGCCCTGACCTTCCTGGTTATCAGCTGTCCCTGCGCTCTGGTCATCAGCATTCCCTTAAGCTTCTTCGCGGGAATCGGCGGCGCCAGCAACGCGGGCGTGCTGGTGAAGGGCTCCAACTATCTGGAGACCCTCTCCCAGGCGAGGATCGTGGTATTTGACAAGACCGGCACCCTGACCCAGGGCGTCTTCGAGGTCAACGGCATCCATCACAGCGAGCTGGAAAACGAGAAGCTTCTGGAGTACGCGGCCCTGGCGGAGAGCGCTTCCTCCCATCCCATCAGCCGAAGCCTCCAGAGGGCTTATGGAAAGGAAATCGACCGCTCCCGGGTGACGGACATCCAGGAGATCAGCGGAAACGGCGTGACGGCGAAGGTGGACGGCCGTGAGGTGGCGGCTGGAAACGATAAGCTGATGGATCTGCTTGGGATTTCCTATATCGGCTGCCACTCTATAGGAACCATCATCCATATGGCCATTGATGGGAAATACGCCGGGCATATCGTGATTTCCGATATCGAGAAGCCTCATTCGAAGGAAGCGGTGAAGGCTCTGAAGGCCTCCGGCGTCCGCCGGACGGTGATGCTGACCGGGGATTCCAGGAAGGTCGCGGAAAAAGTGGCGTCCGACCTGGGGATCGACGAGGTATACAGCGAGCTTCTGCCCGCCGGCAAGGTGGAAAAGGTAGAGGAGCTGCTTAAGACTAAGAAGGAGAAGGAAAAGCTGGCCTTCGTGGGCGATGGCATCAACGACGCCCCGGTGCTGCGCCGGGCGGATATCGGCATCGCCATGGGAGCCATGGGCTCCGACGCGGCCATCGAGGCGGCGGACGTGGTGCTGATGGACGACGACCCGCTGAAAATCGCCAAGGCCATCCGGATCTCCCGCAAATGCCTGCGCATCGTGTACCAGAACATCGTCTTCGCCATCGGCGTCAAGCTTGTCTGCCTGGTGCTGGGAGCCCTGGGAATCGCCAATATGTGGCTGGCGATCTTCGCGGATGTGGGCGTGATGATTATCGCGGTGCTGAACGCCGTCCGGGCGCTTTTTGTGAAGAAGCTGTAAAGGACAGCTCTCTGGATTGTTTGGACATATGCAGATTTTTTCTCTTCAGACATTCCAAAATGTATGCCAAAAGGCTGTTTTTTCCCTTTTCAGGACGGGCTGAGGAAGAAATTGTATATATAGAAATTTATTGATTCGTGGTATCCCAAATTTTTGTGATTCTTGGATATACGTGCCCTATTTTTCTCTATATGGATAATGGAAGCGCTATGCAGGCCTGCTTAGCAGAAAATACAGCCTTTTGGCGCGGATATTGGGTAGTGGCGGTGATTTTTCTGCTATATGTACAAACTATCATTCTGGATTTGCATAATCTCATGGCCAATCAGCCATACTGTTCCTAAAAAATGAAAAGGAGCAGAGAAAGCCATGATTGAATCCGATACGATCAAGCTTCTGCGGGAATGTGACGCAGGCATTAAGATGGGCGTGGCGTCCATAGACGAGGTGCTTGATTACGTACATGATGAGGAGCTGGGAAGGACCCTGAGAAAATGCCGGGATGAGCATAATGAGCTGAAAGGCGAGATCCTGACGCTGCTGGGGCAGTATCACGACGACGGCAAGGAGCCGAATCCCATCGCGAAGGGCATGTCCTGGGTCAAGACAAACGCGAAGCTGGCGATGGATGAGTCGGATCACACGATAGCCGATCTGATGACGGACGGCTGCAATATGGGAGTGAAATCCCTGAACCGCTATCTGAACCAGTACTGGGCGGCAGATGAAAAGACGAAGGATATTGCAAAGAAGCTGATTCGGGTAGAGGAAAAGCTTACGGCTGACATGGAAAAATATCTATAATGGAATGAGCGGAAGAGCGGGGTGCTGCAGGGCATCCCGTTTTGCTGTGCAAAAAGCGGATTCCGGCAGCAGGATTCTGCTTCCAAAAAGCAGGCGGACATGGTAAGATAAGAATAAAAAGGGGGGAATATCTAAGATGAGGAAGACGGCGCTTATCTGTGGACTGCTGACAATACTGCTGGCTGCAGCCTGTCAAAGCCCTGCGGCAGAAACGGCCGATCCGGGAATGGAACCAGGCACTGCGGAGGCGGAGTCTCTGGAAGAGAATCCAGCAGAAAATCCGGAAAAGTCTCTGGAAGAGAATCCGTATGTGTCTGCCTGGTTTTCAGAAGAATTGTCCCTGACTGTGGATGGGCGGAGCTTTCTGGCAGAGGATGCCCCGGAAAATGAGGCAGAGGAAGCCGTTTTTCGCGAATGGCTGACCGAGTTTCTGCAGGATCCAAAGCTGTACCTGGAAGACTGTCCGGAGAGCAGGAAGGGGCTGCCAGAGGTGCGGAACACACTGGAGAATTATGAACAGGGACGCTATCAGATTCAAGAATTTGTGCTGCATGAGCTGGAAGCGGTTTCTGCAGAAGAGCAGGCGGAGGCGGAAGAGAATTACCTGCTTGGGCGGGAAGAGATTACCGAACAATACGGACTGACAGAGAGCCGGATCGTCCGTGCGGACTGGACAGAAGAGCGGGAGGAACCTGTGAATTATGGAAATGGTTCCCACAGCCGCTATTATCTCTGTGGAAAATCCGAAGAAGATCCGGTATGGCGGATCTACGCGTATGGGATAATGTAAGAATATAAAATGATAAAATTATAAACAGCAGGAGGATAAAAGAACATGAGAGTAGGAATTACAGGAGCGGGCATGACGGTACCCTGGTTTTTGGAGGCGGCGGAGCTGATTCCGGAGATGGAGATAGGGGCTTTGTTCGCAAGAAAAGAAGAGAAGAGAAAGGAGCTCTGCGAAAAATACCATATCCCGGCGGCTTATGACAGCTATGAGAAGCTGCTGGCGGATGAATCGCTGGACGTGCTGTATCTGCCGCTGCCAAACAGCCTGCATTACAGCTTCGCGAAGCAGGCGCTGGAGGCGGGAAAGCATCTGATCATGGAGAAGCCCTTTACGGTGACCTATGCGGAGGCAAAGGAGCTGGCGGAGCTGGCGGAAAGCAAGGGCCTGCTTCTCTTTGAGGCGGTCACGAACCAGTACAATCCCAATTATGAAAAGGTAAGGGAGCTGCTTCCCGGCCTTGGCGATATGAAAATCGTCCAGCTGAACTACTCTCAGTATTCCAGCCGTTACGATGCGTTCAAGCAGGGAATTGTCGCTCCTGTCTTTGATCCGGAAAAGGCGGGCGGAGCGCTGCTGGATCTGAATGTCTACAATATCCATTTTGTGACAGGACTTTTTGGGGAACCGCAGAGCGTCCATTATTATCCGAATATGGAACGGGGTGTGGACACCTCCGGAATCCTGATCCTGGAATATCCATCTTTTAAATGCTCCTGCATCGCTGCCAAAGACTGCGGGGCGCCGCTGTCTATCAATATCCAGGGCGATAAAGGCTGTATCTTCAGCCACTCCAACGCTGGACGTTTTGAAGAATTTTCTTATCAGGAAAATAAGAAGGAAAGCGTGCATTACGCGCTTGTGGATACACAGAGATCCGTCTTTTACGACGAGCTGCGCGCCTTCACGGATTACTGGGTAAGGGATGACCGGGCGGAATTCCAGAAGCGCCTGGAGCAGAGCCTGATCGTCATGAAGGTACTGGACAGGGCCAGAGGGATCGCATAAGAAAAGCCTTTTCCCCTTTACCCGGAGGAAAAAAAGGTATAGAATAGAGTCCGGAGAAAAAGAAGAGCAGGAGGCCAGCTATGTTTTTTGCGATTCACGATAAGGAGATCCGGGAGATTGCCCTGGAAAATCTGGACGAGCATGATATCTGCGTGGGCTATCTTACATTGGATGAGCTTCGCAAATGCTATAAGGAACTGGGACTTTCGGAGGTGGCGGTCAAGGACTGCATGACAGATTTTACGCATTTTCGTACCAGTATCGATGTGTATGATGAATTCAGCTTCGGCATGATCAATATCGTGGATATTCTGAACTTAAGCAGCAGGAGGAACCGCATCGGGTTCTTTATCAAGAAAAATCTGTTTATCGTGGTGAAGATCATTGATAAGGGAGACAGCATCCGGCAGATGTTCCTGGACGCCATCGGAAGATTCCGGCAGAACGCCACCATGGAGAAGGTGGTGTACGGCGTGCTGGAGCGCCTGCTTTCCAGCGGCAACAGGGGACTTGTCATGACGGAGCGGCAGATCATCGCCATGGAGCGGGAGGTCGTGGACGGAAAGACGGACCGGGAGCTGAACACGGAGATCTTTGAGCTGCGCAACCGCCTGTCTACCCTGAAAAATTATTATGAGCAGCTGATTGACATCGGAGAGACCCTGCAGGAGAACGAGAACGATCTGTTCGAGGAGAAGGATCTGCGGTACTTCAAGATTTTTACCGACAAATCGGAGCGCTTAAGCAACAACGCGCAGCTTCTCTGCGACAACCTGATTCATCTAAGAGAGGCGCTGGACGCCACGCTCAACTACAATCTGAACAATACCATGAAACTTTTTACGATGGTGACGATCATCTTCCAGCCGCTGACCCTGATCGTGGGCTGGTACGGCATGAATTTTACGAATATGCCGGAGCTTGGCTGGAAATTCGGCTACCTCTACGTGATTCTTCTGTGCCTTGCGGTGGCGGGCGCGATTCTATACTATTTTAAGAAAAAGAAATACTGGCAGAACTGAAAAAGGAAACGAAAAAGATGAAGACGAGTGATTTTTATTATGATCTTCCCCAGGAGCTGATCGCGCAGGATCCGCTGGAGGACAGAA
>CALWQJ010000141.1 GCA_944383645.1 uncultured Merdimonas sp. | reverse complement strand
GGTATCACCTCCATCATTTGAGACCATCTTATCAAATGCAGGAAGGGATTTGAAGGTACGGATGATTACCTACTTACCTTAGAAATAATAATTCCGGGCTGGGGAAGCTTAAGTTTCCCCTGGCCCGGAATTTTGTGTACGCATCGTGAAATCGGATAGAGAAAGGAAATTCCCCTATCCGATGGTTTCACGGAAAACGTCACTGGATGTCGAATTCTTGAAAGAGCTTTTTCTGATAGTCCGGATTCTTCACTGATTTTTCGATGTCAGCGATACGGTTCTGTTCCAGCAGCAGGCGATTCAGGCGGTTGACTCTGTCTTCGCCCTGCTGAACTCCTTCCTCCCGGGACTGCTTCCGCAGATATTCCCGCTCGGCTTTTTCGTCATATTCCGTCAGCAGCATCTTACGCACCTCCATTTTACTCCTGCTCAGAATATCGGACAGCACTCCCCGCCGGATGCAGACCTCGATTCCCTGCTCCACCGCGTCCTCCAGCTTCAGCCCGGACTGCAGCCTGCAACGGATTTCCCCGATAAATTCTGAGTATTCCTTTAACCTGTGGCAGCGTTTCATAATTTCCTGATTGTGCCCGGAATTGATATTCAGGACCTGCGCCCTGCATTCCAAAGCAGGAAGCTCTCCTCCCTTCGGCTCCGGAAAGGAATCCGACAGAAGAAGCTGCGCCTCATCAGGCTCCTCTTTCGTACCGTTGTAGAAGACGATATACCTTGGAAGCGGCAGTAGCAGCCTTCGCCCCGTTCCGGTCAGGCGCAGTCCTTTTGCCTTCAGATAGTTCTGGTAAAGCTCCGAGAAATAAAACAGGCCCCGCAGAGGCATATTCTCATTCCAGGTACTCTGATGCTCATAGAGATTCATAGACGAGCCCAGGAGAAAGGACAGGTCGTTTTTCACGCCCAGATAAAGGACGTCTTCCAGGGTATTGACTTCTAAATCTTCTGTATTTTCGTAATGGCTTCCGTTTATCGCGTTGTACAGCTCCAGCAAATCCTTTTTCTCTGCAAAGACAAAACGGAACAGGCTGTCTTTGTAGCTGCGGTTTATCTTCTGTGCGTGTTTGGAATGATACCGCTTTTTCGCCACTTCGTATACTTTCCCCTTTCATTATAGATTTTTACTGGTCTGCGTGCAAGAAAAAGATCGGAAATTCCAGGCCTCAGCTCCTTTCGATATAGCATCTGCATTTAGGGGAATTTGGAAAGCGAGAGACGCCTTCCTGCGGAAGATTTCTGAGCGCCAGCGTATATGGCGGAAAGGTCTTCCGGATGTAAAGAATTTACTGCCTTATAATAACATAATTTTCCACTGTGTACAAGCGTTTTTGTCCGAAAATAAAAAGAGCGGCGTCAGTCCTCCTCGATTACCTGCAGCTCCAGGTAGTCGAAATCGATCTGATCGATGAAGCTGTCCTGATAAAAACGCACCTTCGCATGGCGCTGGAATTCCCGGATATTTGAGTCCAGCCACACAGGGACGCTTAAGTCGAATTCCCGGCAAACCTGGTCCAGCGCGTGAAAAATCTTATGGGTCCTCGTATCTTCTGTATTGTCGCAGACGACGGTATCCCGCAGCATGCGGTTATCCTTCCATTCCTTAGCCCAGAGACGGAACATGGCTTTTCCTCCAATCATACAGCGAAGCAATGCAGTAACAGCAGTAAAATGCTGATTTTCAGTATAGAGGATTCCAAAGGGTTTGTAAAGAGAGAGGACGGGTTTCTTAAATCTTTATTAAATTGCGGTAAAATATGGTCTTTCGGTGCTTCTGCGCCTTGCTATTTCCGGATGGATTTGCTATAATGCCCCTCATATCTTTTGACAGGATGAGGAGGAGACATGAATCAGTTTTTGTACGAGCTTCTGTGGTTCTTTTTTACATACGCCTTCGCGGGCTGGGTCATTGGCACAGCGCTGGCCGCGGTCCGGGAGAAAAAGTTTGTGGATGTGGGCTTTCTGTACGGACCGCTCTGCCCGGCTTATGGTCTGGGCGGGGTGGCTTTCGCGCTCTTTCTGACAGAGCTTAAGGATCACCTGTTTTTCCTGTTCCTGGGCGGCGCGATCCTTTCGTTTTTGATGACCATATTGACGGGGCTGATCCTGGAAGGAATTTTCCACCGGAAATGGTGGGACTATTCCAGGAAACGGTTCCAGTTCGGCGGCTATGTGAACCTGCCGTATTCCGTGGTCTGGGGCGGCCTGGCGGTCTTAAATATCTGCGTGGTCAACCCGTTTCTGCGGAAGGTCTTCGGCATGATTCCGCGGGCGGCAGGCGAGATTATCCTGATTGTACTGCTGGCGGTGACGCTTCTTGATCTGGCGGGGACGCTGACCGGTATCCTGAAGGTGAGATCCCATGTGAAGAAGCAGTCGCTTCTCTATGAGGTGTCGGAAAATCTCCAGAGGACGGCCGACATGATGGGGCAGGGCCTGACGAAGCTGGTGCTCCGCCGTATGGAGAGGGCCTATCCTGCCCTGAATGTGGGAGAGCTTCTGAAGGCCAGAAGGGAGCAGGAGCAGAAAAAGGAGGCGGCGAAGGCGGAGACGGCCGTCTTTGCGGCGGGCTGCTCCTTCTACAAGCTGGTGAGCCTGTTCTTCCTGGGAGCCTTCCTGGGAGACATTACGGAGACTATCTTCGTCTTCGCCACGGCCGGAAAGTTGATGAGCCGCAGCAGCGTGGTCTACGGTCCCTTCAGCATCGTCTGGGGGCTGGGCTGCGCTCTTCTGACGGCCCTGCTTTACCAGTACCGGAACCGCAGCGACAGCTTTATCTTCGTGTTCGGCACGGTGATGGGCGGAGCCTATGAGTATATCTGCAGCGTGTTTACGGAGCTTGCCTTCGGCACGGTGTTCTGGGATTACAGCAAGATTCCCTTTAACCTGGGCGGCAGAATCAACCTTCTGTACTGCTTTTTCTGGGGAATCGCGGCGGTGGTCTGGATGAAATACCTGTACCCGTTTATCTCAAAATGGATCGAACGGATTCCTAAGAAAATCGGAAAATGGGCGTCCTGGGCGCTGATTGTCCTGATGGTTTTCGATATCGGCCTGACGGCCCTGGCCCTGAACCGCTACACGGTGCGGCAGACAGGGGAAGGAATCCACACGGCGGCGGATGAATTTCTGGACGTGCATTTTCCGGATGAGCGCATCGAGCACCGCTTCCAGAACCTGAAGCTGGTGGACTGAAAATGGGCTGAAAATCTACAGAAAATCTGATGCTGGCGGACGAAAAAGTGCTTGATTTCCGGGGATTTCTATGGTAGACTTATAACCCGTGATATATTATATTAATTTCCTTGTTTCCCCCAAAAGTGGGGAAGCCAGAGACCAAAAGGAGGTAAAAACGCATGAACAAGTATGAATTAGCATTAGTTGTGAATGCAAAGGCAGAGGATGACGTCAGAACCGCTACCGTTGAGAAGGCAAAAGAGTATATCACTCGTTACGGCGGCGTTGTGACAGAGGTTGAGGATTGGGGCAAGAAGCGCCTTGCTTACGAGATTCAGCACATGAGAGAGGCATTCTACTACTTCATCCAGTTCGAGGCTGAGGCGACCTGCCCGGCAGAGGTAGAGAAGCACGTTCGTATTATGGAGAATGTCATCCGCTATCTGTGTGTTCGCAAAGACGCATAGACTTAAGGTTATTTAACCGGAAAGTGGAGGATTGTTGGTATGAATAAAGTCATTTTGATGGGACGTTTGACGAGAGATCCGGATGTACGCTATTCCCAGGGCGAGAACGCGACTGCGGTAGCGAGATTTACCCTTGCGGTGGATCGCAGATTCAGCAGGAGAGACGGCGAGAACACGGCTGACTTCATCGGCTGCGTGGCCTTCGGAAGACAGGCTGAGTTTGCTGAGAAATATCTGCGCCAGGGAACCAAGGTGGTGCTTACCGGACGGATTCAGACCGGAAGCTACACGAACCGCGACGGACAGAAGGTATACACGACCGACGTGGTGGCGGAGGATCTGGAATTTGCGGAGAGCAAGGCAGCGGCGGGACAGAACGCAGGCTTCCAGCCCCAGCAGAATTCCAACCCGTTCCAGGCGGCGCCGGCTCCTTCCGCAGCGGCGGGAGACGGTTTTATGAATATTCCGGACGGAATCGATGAGGAACTGCCGTTCAACTGACAATCGTGGAAGAGTTTGGAGAATATAGAAGGAGGTAACAGCCATGGCTTACACAAAATCCGATAGAGGCGACGCTCCGGCAAGACGGAGAAGCATGGGACGCAGAAGAAAGAAAGTCTGCGTATTCTGCGGCAAGGAGAACAACGAGATCAGCTACAAGGATGTAGCGAAGCTGAAGAGATACGTGTCTGAGAGAGGAAAGATCCTTCCCAGAAGAATCACCGGAAACTGCGCGAAGCACCAGAGAGCGCTGACCGTAGCGATCAAGAGAGCGCGTCACGTGGCCCTGATGCCCTACGTAATGGACTAAGATTCAGATAGAAAAAAGTTAAATTTCAGCCGTCACTATCGCGAATAGTGGCGGCTGTTTTTGCAGATCAAAACTTTGAAATCTGCCCTTTCTTATGGTAAAATCAGCAGGGAAATCAGGACAGAAGCAATAACTGCGCTTCAGCGCGGAAAGAAGAGGAAAATTCCATGATTCAAAAGAAAAAGCTGAATCAGTTTTATATAGAAGAATATGAACAGGCCGGACGGAAAAAGACGAAGAACGCCCTGAAGGATTCTGTCGCCCAGGCCCGGGTGAAGAATCTGCAGAAGGCCTTCCGCCGCGCCCGTCCCTACCAGACGAACAGCCAGGTGCTGGAGGATCTGCACCGGCAGCTGAAGAATGTGGCGGCCTACGCCTACCGGCGGAACAGGACGGAGCTGATCGAGCAGATCAATACAGAGATGATCCCGAAGCTTGCGGCCCTCGATCTGGGACTTTTGCTGGAGGATCAGCGGGAGGGCGTGAACGGCGAGTTCCTGGCCTGGCTGCGGCGCACCATGCCGGGGGCCGTCTGTTCGGAGACGCTGTTTACTCTTTATCCGAAGTTCCGCCGCTATAAGGTGAAAAATAAGATTCTGGAGCTGGTGCCGGCGAGACCCGAGATGGAGTTCGCGGAGGTGCGGGAGCTGAGGCGGCATTTCATCCTGCATATCGGGCCCACGAACAGCGGGAAGACCTTCCAGGCCCTGGAGCGGCTGAAGGAGGCGGCCTGCGGCGTGTATCTGGGGCCCCTGCGGCTTCTGGCCCTGGAGGTCTATGAGCGCATGAATGAGATGGGCGTGCCCTGCACCATGCGGACCGGACAGGAGTGCATCGAGGAGGAAGGGAGCCGGGTGACGGCCTCCACCATTGAGATGGCGGATTTCGATGAGAATTATGACATCGCCGTCATCGACGAGGCTCAGCTGGTGGCGGATACGGACCGGGGACATTCCTGGACCAAGGCCATCCTGGGGCTTCGCGCCGGGGAGATCCATATCTGCATGAGCCCGGCGGCGGAGCAGGCCGTCTGTCATCTGATCGGCCTGTGCGGCGACGATTACGAGGTCAGGCGGTACGAGCGGAAGACCGGGCTGATCTGTGAGGACAGGCCCTTCGTGTTCCCGGACGATGTGCGGGAGGGCGACGCTCTGATCGCGTTTTCCAAGAAATCCGTGCTGGACGTGGCTGGCCGCCTGGAGGAGGCGGGAGTCAGCTCCAGCGTCATCTACGGCAGCCTGCCGCCGGAGATCAGGAGGCGGCAGACCCGCCTTTTTAACCGGGGAAAGACGAAGGTGGCCGTGGCCACGGACGCCATCGGCATGGGGCTGAATCTGCCGGTGCGCCGGATCGTGTTTCTGCAGACGGACAAATTCGACGGCGTCAGCCGCAGGCCCTTAAGGACCTCGGAAATCAAGCAGATCGCGGGCCGCGCGGGGCGCTTTGGCATCTACGACAAGGGATATGTGAGCGCCATGGGCGAGGAGGAGCTGGAGTATATCCGGCAGAATTTCAAGGCGGCGGAGGAGCCGCTCACCCAGGTAAACCTGGGCTTTCCCCAGGTGCTTCTGGATATCGACGCGCCCCTGGACGAGCTTCTGAAAATCTGGTATTCCGTCACGCCGTCAGAGCCATTCGTCAAGGAAAATATCGACGAGGCCCTGTATCTCTATGAGCAGGCGAAAAAGTGCCGGAGCATGATCGACGGCTTTGAAAACAAGCATCTTCTGTACCGGATGATCACCTGCCCCATCGACATCAAGGACCGGAAGGTAGTCTCCCTGTGGCTTGACTACTGTAAGACCTGGTCGGCGGACGTCTCCCTGGAGCGCCCGGTCTTGCGCCGGGAGAAAAAGGGCGGAATCCTTCAGTACGAGACCTATTACAAGCAGCTGGATCTCTATTACCAGTTTTCCCACCGGATGCAAAAGGAGATCGACGAGGAGTGGCTGGCCGCCGAGCGGGAAAAGACGGAGCTGCAGATCATGAATTATCTGGCGAAGGGCAAGCAGAATTACATTGCCCGCTGCCGCTACTGCGGGAAACTGCTGCCCCTGGGCTCTCCGTTCCAGGTGTGCGACCGCTGCTATGGGAAGA
>CALWQJ010000140.1 GCA_944383645.1 uncultured Merdimonas sp. | reverse complement strand
CTGTTCTTTATCCTTCCGCTTCTGGCATCCGCGGATCAGAGATTTGAACAGCTGATCGATCAGATTTTTGACGCGGTGTTCTTTCAGATTGCGCTGCCAGAGCATCTGATTGCGGTTCTGTTCATGTTCTTCTGGGGTGTGCTTTTCTATTTTGGGATCTTAAGCGCCCTTCGTAAAACGAAAATCAGCGCCGATCAGAAGGAGCTTAGAAAGCTGGAGCCGGTAATGGCGGCGACCTTCCTTTGTGTGATCGGCGTGGTTTATCTGATTTTCTGCCTGGTTCAGATTTCCTATCTGTTCACGGGAGGTCTTAGGCTTCCATCCGGCTATACCTACAGCGGCTTCGCGCGGGAAGGCTTCTTTCAGCTTCTGTTCGTGAGTATCCTGAACTTAGGGGTCGTGCTGTTTGTGCTCGAACTGTTCCGGAGCAGCAAAGTGTTAAAAATCCTTCTTACCTTCCTCTGCGGCTGTACGTATATCATGGCTCTTTCCTCTGCCTGCCGGATGTATCTGTATATCGAGGCTTACGGTCTTACGAGGCTGCGGGTGCTGGTTCTGGCGGCGCTTCTTATGATTGCCCTGATGCTTGGAGGCATGATCTGCTGCGTTTACCGGGAAAGCTTTCCCCTGTTCCGCTTCAGTGCGGCAGTGGTGACGTCCGTCTATGTGGTGCTTTCTCTTGGCCATATGGACGCCTGGATCGCGGAATATAATATTTCAAAAAAGGGGATCGATATCGGCTACAGGGACGCGTATACGCTGACGCTGTCTGCCGACACGGCGGGCGTGCTGGAAAGAGCGGCGCGGGAAGGCATGGATATGACTGTGGGCGCGGAAGAAGTTCTGCAGGATTATTTCAGCAGACTGGAAGACTATGAGGATCAGGGGATCCGTAAGTTTAATCTGTCCCGGTATCTGGGCGCGCGGGCGGCGGAGAGATACCGGGAAAAGGCGGATCGTGTAGAGATGAGCGAAGAAAAATGAAACAACAGAAAAAAATTCTTCTGGTGACAAGGAGCCGGGATTATACTATAATGTTTGTGAATCCGCAAAAATGATCGTGGAGAATAAACTTTTATTATGATATGTTTTGCCATTTGAAGGATCAATCAAATGGAGCAAAACTGGCTTTAACTTTAAAATATCGAATTTGCGTCAACGCTATTGGAGATCCGGATGAAGAAGATGATTCTGCGGGGAACAAGAGGGATCGTGCTCTGGCTTTCCCTTTTGTTCTTTTTGTTTCTGACAGCTGTGAGCCTTGTCAGCACCGCGTATTTTAATCAGTCAGATTTTTATGGGGAACGCCCGAGATATCGGGCGGATTTTGTGCTGTTTCATCTGCTGTTTATTTTTCTGATCCTGGCTGTGCTGGCTTTTCTGGACCGGAGAAAAATTCTGGATCGGATACCTGTCAGAGCGCTGGCGGCCGGAGCGGTGATCTTTGTAATCGCGGCCAGCATACTCTGGGTGCGCGTGAGCCACACCTATCCGGAAGCCGATCAGAAGGCGGTTTCCTGGGTGGCGTATCTGTTGACGCAGAATAATTTTCTGTTCTTTGAGCCGGAAAAATACATGCAGATTTATCCCAATCAGCTGGGGCTTATGGCGATTCTGGAGGTTCTCTACCGGCTTACGGGCGGAGAAAACTGGGACGCCTTTCGCTATCTGACTGCGCTGGCGAACGGTGCCGTCGTGTATCTCCTGTATAAAATCACGAACCGGCAGTTCCACAGCCGGAAGGCAGACTGCCTGGTGCTGATCGGTTCCGCGTGCTGCGTTCAGATTATTTTTTATACGACCTTCCTTTATGGGATTATGCTGGGGCTGGCCTTCGCGCTGGGAGCTTTTTATGTCTTGCTTATTTTTCTGGAAAAAGGAAGGATCAGATCTGCCGTTCTCTCCGGCATTTTGATAGGAATTTCCATTCTGGTCAAAAATAATTACAGTATTTTTCTGGCAGCCATGGTGATTCTCCTGCTGTGGAAGGCGCTGGAGCAGAAAAGCTGGAGATTTTTGATCGGAATTCTGATTCTTCTTCTCGCTTCGGCAGGCTTAAGCCGTGGGCTGACGGCCTTCTATGAGCAACGCTCCGGCATGGAAATCGGAAGCGGGATGCCCAAGACCCTGTGGATCGCCATGGGAATGCAGGAGGGAGAACGGGCGGAAGGCTGGTATAACGAATTTAATTATAATACCTTTCTGGAGACTGGCTGCGACGCGGAAAAAAGCGATGCCATCGCAAGAGTTTCCATCGCGGACTCTCTGGAAAAATTTAAAAATGATCCGGTTTACGCTCTGGATTTTTATTATAAAAAGACGGTTTCCCAGTGGAACGAGCCCACCTGCGAGGCACTCTGGGTCAATCAGTTCCACAGCGGGGAATTTTCCTGGATCGTGCAGAGCATCTACGACGGAAAGCTGTATACGGTTCTGGAGGAATACATGAATCTTTTTCAGAGCCTCGTTTACGCGGCGGTGCTGTATGCCCTGTGGAGGTGCAGAAAGGACTGGACCATGGAGCAGCTTTTTCTGCCGCTGGTCATCCTGGGAGGCTTTTCCTTCCACACGCTCTGGGAAGCGAAGTCTCAGTATATCTTCCCTTATTTTGTGTGCCTGCTTCCCTGGGCGGCGGCCGGACTCTGGAGGGCAGAAGAGGATCTTCTCAGTCTGGCTGAACGCAATCTGGCCGAACGGAAGAAGGAAATGAAAATCAGGAAAAACGCGGAGGAAAAATAAAATGATAAAAAAATATTTTTCACAGAGAATCTGTATTCTTGCGGCCCTCCTGTCGCTTCTGGCCACGGCCCTTTCCTCCTGGCTCATCATGGGCGTCCTGTATCAGAGAACGCCGGAATATGAGGAATTTGTCACAGGCTATACCACCTGGACGGGCTATTATAAGCAGGGAGATATGACTTTAGCGAATCTCGTGATCGCGGGAATCCTGATCTTTTTCCTTCTATTCGCTGTGCTTTTAAAAATTCTTTCCGGAAAGGCGGCCTGGCTGGCCGGAAGTTTTGATCGGGACCAGACGTATCAAGAGGGCTTTCACAGCCGGTACGAAAAAGCAGAAAACAGTTTGTTCCTTTTCATTTTTTCACAGTTTTCCCTGGCGGCGGTCTGCGGTCTTGCAGGCTTAAGAGAGCTTCTGCCTGTTCTGCAGCTTCTTTTTCTGATTCCGGCGGGAATTTATTCCTGGCTGTATGTAAAGCGGGGAAAAGAGAGGCTGATGAAGGGGGTTCTGGAGTCCAGCCAGTTTCTTCTGCCCTTAAGTTTTCTACTTATCTGCACCTACCGATACGAGTACCGGGGAGAGCTGGTGAGCCTGTATCATTCGCAGAAAATGATCCTGGCCTGCGGCGCGGCCGCGGCGGTTCTGATCCTCTGGAATCTGTATCAGACGATAAAAAGAAGAAAGGAAGAAAAACCCTGCATTCTGCTTTCCAGCTTTCTTTCCCTGGCAGTCTTCGCTTCCTATACGCTGCCGAGCGGAAATATCTCCGGTGCGCCGCTGGAAATGTACCATTACGGAGAATTATCGGAACCTCTGCACCAGCTGCTGGATTTTGGCACGGTTCCCTACCTGGATACCATGCCGATCCACGGAGTCTGCGATTACTTCCAGGCGGCGGTCTGGTATACTCTGTTCGACGGCACCTACGCAAGCTTTGAGCCGGCGATGATCATCGGCTGCGTGGTGATTGCCCTGATCACGGCGGCAGTCTACTATTATTTTGTGGAAAATAAGCTGGCGGCTCTGCTCTGCATTCTGCTGTTTTCCCTGTTCGGCGACAAATACTATTACGTGCGCTGGGCCTTTGCCCTGCCCTTTATTTTGATCGTGTTTTCCAAAAAAATCAGGACAGATTTTCCAAAGCTTCTGTGGTGCTGGACTTTTATCTCTATCCTGTCCATCGCCTGGAACTCATCCATAGGAGGAGCCTGTGCTCTGGCGGCCCTGCCGATGGTGCTCTGGGAAGGGATCCACGAAAAGGGCTGGAAAATCATTTTGAGATTGCATGAAAAAGAAGTGAGAAGAAGACTTCTGCCCTGGTATATTCCGCTTTTTATCCTGGGCGTGTGCTTTATCCCCATGTTTATCGCGATCCTGCGTTATATCGTGGAAAACTCCCAGGCGATTCTGGAGACGACAGGGGATATGCTGATGGAAGAGCTGACAAGTCCCTTTGTCTGGTACGCCACCTTTGGCTTTGTGTTCTCTCTTCTCGGCGCTCTGATTTTCCTGGCGGGAAAAAAGGGAGAGGATAAAAAGCTGGCGGTCTACGCCCTTGCCTTTCTGGTGATTTTCAACGTGATTATTGTCCGTTATACCTTTGTGCGGACACAGTTCGGGGAGCGTGGAATTATCGTCACCACGATCTGCAGTCTTTTCCTGGTCCTGATGATCTTTCTTCCGTCGCTCAGGAAAAAGCCCTCTGTGGTCACAGCCCTGATGACAGCTTTTCTGTTCGTGTGTACGGTGTGGTC
Organism: uncultured Merdimonas sp.; assembly: GCA_944383645.1. Taxonomy (GTDB): domain Bacteria; phylum Bacillota; class Clostridia; order Lachnospirales; family Lachnospiraceae; genus Laedolimicola. The sequence goes on along the minus strand of CALWQJ010000140.1, from coordinate 2,183 downwards.
GAAGGGGGCGAATCTTCTGGAGATGCCGGCAAGGCTGTCGGCGCCTGGAGAGATTTCAGATGAATACGTGTATGCCTCTGCGGAGGAGACGGGAATCGAAGGTCTGGGAGATATTTATATTACAGAGGATCAGAAGGAAGAGCTGATGAACCTGAACGAGCTGGCAAATGAGCTCTGCGCGGATCTGAAATTTGTAGATATGACGAACCAGCTTTCCCACTACAATATCCTGGATAAGCAGAACCTGATGCCTTTTAGCAGCACCTATAATACCAATAACCGGGTGATGCAGACCCGGGCCATCCAGGTTCTGGAGGAAGAGCAGCCGGAAATCATCGCCGTCTACCCGTGCTGGATCCATGATTCCGGCTCCTTGAGCACCCGCAACTATTATCTCTACCAATACCTGGCGGCAAACTATACGCCCTGCAAATATGAGAATATTATTTTCCTCACCAACAGCGACGAGGTACGGGAGCGTTTTGAACCGGCCTATGAGGAGCTGGGCGAAATCATGCATGTGGAGCGCCTGGGCGAGCTGCCTCTCGTCTGGGGAAACGAATATCTGGAGGAGAAGGAGACAGAAGACCTGCCTCTTAATATGAATCTCGTGGACACCAATGCAGAAAAGCTGGGAGACGACGCGTATCTTCTTTCCGCGGAGGAAAGCTATTTTCTGTATTCCTTCGAGGAAAATCAGTCGGGAATGGAGGTTCCCTTCCTGCGGATCACGGTAGAGGATCAGAGCGGGTCAGAGGAAGAGCTGCGCTTTGAAGGGGTAGTCTATTTTATGAATGAGGGAAAGGGAATCAAGGAAAGCCACCGCTTTATCTATGAGGGCGGAGAGGGAACGTTTCTGATTCCCCTGACCACCAGCCCCTGGTGGAGCTATTCGGACGACATCCAGAGCATGATGCTGGACTTTATCAGCAGCAGCCTGCCAGGAAAGCAGATCTCCCTGAAGCTGGAGTTTGAGACATGGAAAGGAAGCGAAGGTTAAATTATGTGGCGGATACTTTTGATGGTGCTTTACAATCTTCCGTTTGTGCCATACTGGTGGTACCAGCTCTGCTCCTGTGCGAAGCACACGGACGACATTCCGGAGGATCAAAAATACGCCCTCCTGAAAAAAATCACAGTCCGCGCAAATAAGGGCGGCAGAGTCCGGATCGACGTACACGGAAAAGAAAATATTCCCCGGGAGGGAAGCTTCGTCTTCTTTCCCAATCACCAGGGACTGTTTGACGTGCTCTCCATCATCGAAGCCAGCGACCGGCCCTTCTCCGTGGTGGCGAAAATTGAAGTGAAAAACATCTTCTTCCTGAAGCAGATTTTCACGATCATGAAGGCAAAATTCATGGATCGGGACGACGTGCGCCAGTCCCTGAGGGTAATCCAGGAGGTGACAGAAGAAGTAAAAGCCGGCAGAAACTTTCTCATCTTCCCGGAGGGAACCCGCTCCAAGGAGCGGAACCATCCGGGAGAATTCAAGGGCGGCAGCTTCAAATGCGCCATAAAAGCCCGCTGTCCCATCGTTCCCGTGGCCATGCTGGACTCCTACAAGGCCTTTGATACGAACAGCATCCGGCCCGTGACAGTGCAGGTGCATTTTCTGAAGCCCCTTTACTATGAGGATTACAAGGATATGAAATCCACGGAGATCGCTGAATTGGTCCGAAATCAGATTGTGAAGAGGGTAGAGGAGGCGGAGGCCGTATCAGAAAAGTACAGAGAAATTTAAGAGCCTATGAAAATACAAAAGATAATATCACCGAAGGAACAGGAACTGGATGAATTAATGGAAATCTGGTATCGGACGAATCTGACTGCACATCATTTTATCCTGGCAGATTACTGGAAGAGCCACTATGAGGAAGTAAAAAGGGCTCTTCCAGAAGCCGGGATTTATGCGGTATACGCCGAAAAGGATCAGAAGGAGCAAAAGGATCAGATATTGGGATTTGCGGGACTGACCGGAAGTTATATCGCCGGTCTTTTTGTGAAGGAAGAATGGCAGTCCCACGGGATTGGAAAAATGATTATTGACAGGATAAAAGAAGAAAAAGACAGCCTGGAGCTGCATGTATTTGCGGAGAATGAAGGGGCTGTCCGTTTTTATATCCGGGAAGGCTTTGAAATCCTGGAAGAACAGAGAAATCCGGACACCGGGAAACTGGAATACC
>CALWQJ010000139.1 GCA_944383645.1 uncultured Merdimonas sp. | reverse complement strand
CATCAGGAAACCTTTCTGAAGCTCACCTATGTGCTCCTGATTATCTCGGGTGTTCTGGCGATTATCTAGCAAATTGCACAAAAACAAAAATATATAATTGTATAAATCAGATAAAAAACAAAAGAAATGCAAAATTGACTTGACATTATACGGATGGATTTTTATAATAGAACCAAATTTGAGATGCGTGTTACTGTTCAATCAGGCATGAGTTCTCTTCTTTGTACAGAGGAGGATTCATGCCTTTTTTGTTGGCTTTCAACCGGGCTGGATGGAAGGAGACGCGGTAGACGCAGGAAAGGAGGATGAGAATGTTTCAGCTGTTTAAGAAAAAGACCGGGCAGCCGGGGCTTGCGCTGGCTGCCGTAGTGGACGGACGCTGCATTCCGCTGGAGGAGGTCAGCGATCCTGTATTTGCCGGGAAGGCTCTGGGAGACGGCGTAGCGATTGTCCCGGAGGACTGCGTGATAGCCGCTCCCTGTGACGGAACCGTTTCCATGCTGGCAGAGACGCTCCATGCCTTTGGCATGACCAGAGACGACGGACTGGAGCTGATGGTACACATTGGCATTGACACGGTCGCACTTCAGGGAGAAGGCTTCGAGGCTCTGGTCGCTCAGGGGGCCAGTGTGAAAAAGGGAGATCCGATGATTCGCTTTGACGCTGCGTTTATGAAGGAAAAGGGAATTGACATGACCACCATGCTGATTCTGCTGAATCCGGCACAGTACCAGACAAAGATGCTGGCTGGCGGCCAGCAGGTGAAAAAAAGTGTAGATACTGTCATCGAGTGCAGCCGGTGACAGAACCTAGTGAGTGGGGATTTAAAAAGAATGGAAGCCGTCAAGGTATACAACAACAATGCCGTGTCTGCGGTGAAGCCGGATGGACGGGAGGTCGTGCTGGTGGGCGCGGGCATTGGATTTTCAAAGAGGCCGGGGGACGTCATCGACGAGCGGAAGGCAGAAAAAATCTATTATATTCAGAGCGAATTTCAGACGAAATTTCTGCAGCTGATGAAGGACGCCAGTCCGGAAGCCGTTCAGGCCGCGGAGGAAATTCTGAAATACGCCAGGGAAAAGGGGCTGGAGCTTAAAGATCAGCTGCTGATCTCTCTGATTGATCATATCTGTTTTGCCATCGAGCGCTATGAGCAGGGCATCGATTTGCCGTATCTGATGCTGGCGGAGACCAGGCTTCTCTATCCCAAAGAATTTGACGCCGGGAAATGGGCTTTGAAAAGGATAGAGCTTTGTTGCGGCGTCAGGCTGCCGGATTATGAGGCGGGATATATCGCGCTGCAGCTGGCCAGCGCGTCCATGAACCGGGAGATGACCTACAATACCCTGAAGCTCACCAAAGGATGCATGGACATCATCCGGGACACCTACGGCGTAGAGCTGGATCCCGACCAGATTGACACGGTGCGCCTGACCACCCATCTGAAGTTCCTGGCACAGCGCATTTTCCAGCAGGTGCAGTGGACGGACGACGATATGGAAGGCCTGCACGAGATGCTCCTGAAAAAGCATAAGCAAAACAGGGAGTGTATGAAACGGCTCAAGGAGTATATCAGTGAGAACTTCAGCTATACTCTGAACGCCCAGGAAGAGGTGTATCTGCTGGTGCATCTCAGCAAAATATTTTATTAGTTTCAATTTTATTGTTTCAAAGGAGAAAACTGTTATGAAGAAAAAGGTTATGAATGCCCTGGAGAACTTCTCCAAGGCAATGCTGCAGCCGCTGATGTATCTTTCCGTAGGCGGCCTGATTCTGGCCATTGGCGCTCTCTTGACCAATTCGGCCATTTCCGGCGCTCTGCCCTTCCTGAAATGGGCGCCCATTCAGATTCTGGGAAATCTGATGTATCAGACGATTTATGTGATTGTCAATAACCTGGCGGTACTGTTCGTCATTGGAATCCCGGCGGCTATGGCTAAGAAGGACAAGCATCACGCGGGTATCATCGGTCTGATGTCCTATCTGATGTACCTGACCACCTCTAACGTCCTCTTAAGCACCATGGGACAGCTGGCGGAGCCCAACGAGATGCTGGGCCTGGTAGGTACGGGCCAGACGGAAATCCTGGGCATCCAGTGCGTGGACATGAGCGTGTTCGGCGGAATCATCCTTGGCTGTCTGACGGCGTATGTGTTCAACCGCACCTACAACAAGAGATTCAATGGAGCCATGCAGATGTTCTCCGGCGTGCGTTTCTCTTTCCTGATTATGATTTTTGTATCCATCGCCTTCGGCATGGTGGGCAACCTGGTATGGCCGGTGGTACAGTCCGGAATTTCCGCTCTGGCAAACGTCATCAGCGGCAGCGGTGCTTTTGGCCTGTTCCTGTATGGTTTCCTGGAAAGACTGCTGATCCCGACCGGACTTCACCACCTGGTATACACGCCGTTCCAGTTCTCTGACCTAGGCGGAGTCCTGCAGCTGGGAGACACCACGGTGGCCGGAGCTTACGCCATCGCCATGACGGAGCTGAATATGCCCCAGGTAACGCAGATGTCCGACAGCATCTACTATATGGCCATCGGCTTCACAAAGATGTTCGGCTACATCGGCATCGTGGCGGCCTTCATCCATACGGCCCGTCCGGAAAATAAGAAGCGCGTGCGCGCGACCCTTATTCCGCTGGTAATCACCTCCTGCATCGCGGGCATCACGGAGCCCATCGACTTTATGTTTATCTTTGCGGCGCCTGTTCTGTTCGTGCTGCATGCGGCTATCGCGGGTCTGTTTATTGCCCTGCTGAAGATCTTTAACGTAACGGCCTTCTGCGGCGGCAACATTATCACCTCCTTCCTGACAAACCTGGCGGCAGGTACGGAGAAGACCAACTGGCCTGTCATGTATGTGCTGGCTGTCCTTCAGATTGTAGTTTATTTTGTGCTGTTCACCTTCCTGATCAAGAAGCTGAACCTGAAGACCCCGGGACGTGAGGACGCGGATGTGGCAGCCTCCGAGACAGAGGGAGCGGCAGCGGCGGCAGGAGCAGGCAGCGCGCCGAAGGCAAGCGCCCTGACCGCAAACGTGGCCAGCCTGGTGGAAGGCCTTGGCGGCAAAGAAAATATCAACAGCACCGAAAACTGCTTCACCCGTCTGCGCGTCAATGTAAAGGATCCGTCTCTTCTGAAGGACGACCTCATCAATAAGACGCCGAACAGCGGTATCGTGAAGAAGGGCGACGATATCCAGATCATCATCGGCCTGCAGGTGGCGGAGCTTCGGAACGCGGTGGAAGATTACCTGAAAACCGTATAGTACAAAGTAACAGTGTATAAACCGTATAAACTTGGAAAGTAGTAAGGAGGAAATGCTTTATGATTATTACGATTGTCGGCGGGGGCAGCACCTTTACTCCCGGAATTGTAAAATCCATCGCTCTGCGCAAGGAGGAGCTGGAGGTAGACGAGATTCGTCTCTTTGACGTGGACAAGGAGCGCCAGGATAAGCTGGGCGTGCTGGTAAAATGGATCCTGGACGAGGATCTGAAATGCGGCATCAAGCTGACCGTGACATACGACGAGAAGGAAGCCTACACAGACGCGGACTTCATCTTCGCCCAGATGCGCGTGGGCAAATACGCCATGAGAGAGCAGGATGAGAAGATTCCTCTGCGCCATGGCTGCGTGGGCCAGGAGACCTGCGGCTGCGGCGGCATGGCCTACGGTATGCGTACCATTTTCCCGATGATCAAGGTGATCGACGACGTGGAGAAATACGCGAAGCCGACCTACTGGATCCTGAACTATTCCAACCCGGCCTCTATCGTTTCCGAGGCATGCAGAAGGCTGCGTCCGAACGCCCGGATCATCAATATCTGCGACATGCCCATCGCCATCATCGATGTGGTGGCTGCTGCCCTGGAGGTAGATAAGAAGGATCTGGTTTACGATTACTACGGACTGAACCACTTCGGCTGGTTCACCTCCATCGAGTACAAGGGCGAGGACGTGATGCCGAAGCTCCGGGATTATATCATGGATCAGCAGATCCTGCTTCCGGCAGCCTACCTGAAAGACAAAAAGGCCCTGACCAGCAGCGGCTCCGGCGGAAACCGGCACACCAAGGGCAGCTGGTATTATGTGTGGAAGGGTGTCTATGAGATTATGCAGAACTTCCCGGAGACCCTGCCGAATACCTACCTGAACTACTATCTGCAGCAGAAGGAGTTCGTGGAGCATTCCGACCCGGATCATACCCGCGCCAACGAGGTTATGGAGACGAGAGAGAAGAATCTCTTCGACGGCATTGACAGATACCTGGCCACCGGAGAGATTGACGAGAGCGTATTCTATGCGGGAAGCCACGGCGACTGGATCGCCGATCTGGCCATCGCCCTGAAGAACGATACGAAGGCCCGTTTCCTGGTAATCACCGAGAACCGGGGTGCGATCCCGAACATGCCCTACGACGCCATGGTGGAGGTTCCTGCCTATATCGGCAAGAAGGGCCCGGAGGTTATCGCCCAGAACGAGATTCCTCTTTTCCAGCAGGGACTGATGATGCAGCAGCTGAACAGCGAGAAGCTGCTGGTAGAGGGCTGCATCGAGGGCTCCTACGAGAAGGTGCTGGAAGCCTTCACTCTGAACAAGACTGTGCCCAGCATGAAGGTGGCTAAGGAAATCTTGGACGACATGATTGAGGCCAACAAGGAATACTGGCCGGAGCTGAAATAATGTAGAGCCAGTCACTGGCTGCCCTGAGGTAACCAGGGCAGGTGTTCTTCGTAAAAATTTGGCCTGGAGGCTGTGTCTCCGGGCCAAATTTGTGTATACTGATAAAAAAGGGCAAAAAGGAGAGTCAGGGATATGCAGAGATTATATTACGGCGGAGATATCATTACCATGCGGGCAGAGACGGACGCCCCGGAGGCGCTGCTCGTCTCAGACGGGAAAATCGCGTATGTTGGGGAGCTTTTGGAGGCGCGGAAGCGCTGCCTGCCGGGCGCGGAGGAGATCGACCTTGGGGGCCGGACGCTGATGCCCTCCTTTATCGATGCCCACAGCCATATCGCCATGCTGGCCCAGTACACGGATTTCGTCAATCTGGGGAAATGTGAGAGCTTCGACGACCTGGTGGAGACGCTTACCGCCTGGAAGGAGGAGAAAGGCCTCGGAGCGGGCGATATCCTGGTGGGCTACGGCTATGATCACAATTTCCTGAAGGAGCAGGCCCATCCCACGAGGGCGGTGCTGGACCGGGTATCCGACGTCATGCCTGTCTGCGTCCTGCACACCTCGGGCCACATGTGCGCGGCCAACAGCGTTCTTTTGCGGGACTGTGGAATCGCGGCGGACACGCCGGACCCGGAGGGAGGAAAATTCGGCCGGGAGGCGGATGGGACGCCGGATGGCTACGTGGAAGAGGTCCCAGCCCTGGTGAAGATTCTGCTCCCTGTGTTTTCCCGGATTCAGACGGATTTTAATGAGCAGCTGAGAAAGGCCCAGCAGGTCTACTTGAAATATGGCGTCACCACGGTGCAGGATGGAGCCACGAACACGGCGGGCTTCCAAAAGCTCGCCCAGGCGGCGGGGCAGGGTGCCTTCCGGCTGGATGTGGTTTCCTATATTCTGGCGGACGAGCTGGAAGGCGTGGCCGCGGCCTATCCGGCTTATGACGGGCAGTACCATAGCCGCCTGAAAATCGGCGGAGCGAAGATTATCCTGGACGGCTCGCCCCAGGGCCGTTCCGCCTGGCTCTCGAAGCCATACGAGGGGGAGGAAAGCTACCGGGGCTATCCGGCCCACACCCAGGAGGAGGTGGACCGCCAGGTGCGCGGCGCCGTAGAGAACGGCCGCCAGATCCTGGCCCACTGCAACGGCGACGCGGCCTCCGGCCAGTATCTGGCCGCCTTGGAAAAGGCGGCGGCAGCCTCCCCGGATAAACCGGATAAGCCGGAGAGGGTGGATAAGCTGGAGAAAATCCGCGCTCTCCGCCCGGTGATGATCCACTGTCAGACCGTGCGGGACGATCAGCTGGACGAGATGAAGGAGCTTGGCGTGATTCCGTCCATTTTCGTGGCCCATACCTGGTACTGGGGAGACGTCCACCTGAAAAACTTGGGCCCGGAGCGCGGCGCGCATATCAGCCCGGTGCGGGCGGCCCTGGAGCGGGGCCTCGTCTACAATTTCCACCAGGACACGCCGGTGCTGGAACCGGACATGCTGCAGACGGTCTGGTGCGCGGCCAACCGCGTTACGCGCGGCGGACAGCCCATCGGCCAGGACCAGTGCGTCGGCGTCTATGACGCCCTCAAGGGCGTCACCTGCAACGCGGCCTACGCCTACCATGAGGAGGAACGCAAGGGAACGCTGGAGGAGGGAAAGCTGGCCGATCTGGTGATTCTGGACCGCAATCCCCTGAAGACCGATAAAAGGAAAATCCGGGACATTCAGGTGCTGGAGACGGTCAAGGAGGGGGAGACCCTGTACCGGAAGGAGTAGAGGCAGCGCCGGGGGTCGGCGGGTCTGCCGCGCGGAAATTTTAAAGTCTGCGCGGCAGGCCATTTGTGTCCAGCGTTCTGTCTCCTTCTCTGTTTCAGGGGTCTCTGTTTCGGGCTGTAATAATTCCATGATTTGTATTGACAGTTCCTTCCAAAACTGTTATTCTAAAAAAGTCTAAAATCTATCGATTCAGGGAGAAGATCTCTCCAGGATTTCCAGACAACGGTATTCAGGGCTCCTGCCGGGAGCGTTGCAAAAGATAATTTTCCGGGACAGG
>CALWQJ010000138.1 GCA_944383645.1 uncultured Merdimonas sp. | reverse complement strand
GGGAGGTACGGCTATGAAGATTTTAATCGTAGGCTCCGGCGGCCGCGAGCACGCCATCGCGTGGAAGATCGCCCAGAGCCCGAAGGCAGAAAAGATATACTGCGCCCCAGGCAACGCGGGCATCGGGGAATACGCCGAGTGCGTGCCCATCGGAGCCATGGAGTTTGAGAAGCTGGCGGCGTTCGCGAAGGAAAAGGAAATCGACCTGACCGTGGTAGGCATGGACGATCCGCTGGTGGGCGGCATCGTGGACGTATTCGAGGCCCAGGGGCTGCGCGTGTTCGGCCCCAGGAAAAACGCGGCCATCCTGGAAGGTTCCAAGGCCTTTTCCAAGGATCTGATGAAAAAATACGGAATTCCCACGGCTGCGTACGAGAATTTCGACGACCCGGAAAAGGCTCTGGCCTATCTGGAGACGGCGGATTTCCCGATTGTGCTGAAGGCTGACGGCCTGGCTCTCGGAAAGGGCGTGCTGATCTGCAATACCCTGGAGGAGGCGAAGGACGGCGTGAAGGAGATCATGCTGGACAAGCACTTTGGCGCTGCCGGAAACCGCATGGTCATCGAAGAGTTCATGACGGGCCGGGAGGTCTCTGTCTTAAGCTTTGTGGACGGAAAGACCATCAAGTGCATGACCTCCGCTCAGGATCACAAGCGGGCCCTGGACGGCGATCAGGGACTGAATACGGGCGGCATGGGAACCTTCTCCCCGAGTCCCTTCTACACGAAGGAGATCGACGAATTCTGCCAGAAGCATATTTATCAGCCCACCGTGGACGCCATGGCGGCGGAGGGCCGTCCCTTTAAAGGCGTCATCTTCTTCGGACTGATGCTGACAGAGAAGGGCCCGAAGGTGCTGGAGTACAACGCGCGGTTTGGCGATCCGGAGGCCCAGGTGGTGCTGCCCCGGATGAAGAACGACATTGTGGAGGTCTTTGAAGCCTGCATCGACGGGACGCTTGACCAGATCGATCTGCAGTTTGAGGACAACGCGGCGGTCTGCGTGGTGCTGGCTTCCGGCGGCTATCCCGTTTCCTACGAGAAGGGCTATCCCATCGAGGGGCTGGACAGCCTGAAGGGTAAGGAGGGCGTGTACGTCTTCCACGCAGGCACCAAGTTAGATGACGCAGGGCGCTTCGTCACCAACGGCGGCCGCGTGCTGGGCGTGACGGCCACCGGCCCGGATCTGAAGGCAGCCCGCGCCAATGCCTACGAGGCGGTGAAGCAGGTGACTTTTGAGAAAGCCTACTGCAGGAGCGATATCGGCAAGGCCATAGACGAGGCATAAAGAGTAAGAAAAAAGAGCTTTACCAGTTTTTTATATGGATGCAGCAAAAAAGCTGTTCTGTCATTTGCAAGGAATGTCAGGACAGCTTTTTTCAAAAATTTCTGCACTTCCTGCAACTTTTCAATTCCCTTATCCATCTGTATAATAGAACAACAAAAAAGAAATTCATACAGCGCTGTAAACGTCATAAGGCAGGTGAAGACTGTGGCACAGGATTTATACGACAGAGTCGTCAGAACTATTATAGAAAATCAGAATCAATATTACCGGCTGGCCTACAGCTATGTGCAAAACCAGGAGGACGCTCTGGACGCGGTGCAAAGCGCCGTCTGCAGGGCCCTCGAGCATTACAAAGAGCTGAAAAACAGCGGAGCGGTGAAGACCTGGCTTTACCGGATTGTGGTGAACGAAAGCCTTTCCATTCTGCGGGGGCGCGGCAAGGAGGTTCTGTCCGGGGAGGAAGCGCCGCCGGAGGAGCCTTACGAGGAAAAGGGCTTCGCACCGCCGGAGGAGGATCTGTATCTGCACATCAACCGGCTGGAGCCGGAGACCCAGGCAATTATCAAGCTGCGGTTTTACGAGGAGCTGTCGCTCCAGGAAATCGCGCAGATTATGGAGATGAACCTGAGTACGGTGAAATCAAAGCTGTACCGGGGGCTGAAGGCCCTGAGGCTGTCTCTTGAAGAATTATCCATTGAGGAGGTGGATGTATGAACCGGATGGAAGAGGCAAAGAAAAGATACGACGAGGTTCCGATTCCGGAGGAGCTGTCGAAGCGGGTGCTGCAGGAGGTAGAGAAGGCAGACCGGCGCAGGAAGGAGGAGGGCGTGATAAGACGTCCGCACAGGCGGAGCTTGCATGTCTGGCAGAAGGGGCTTGTGGCGGCGGCAGCCGTCATGGCAGTGTTTGTGACAGCTTTAAATACCAGCACGGCCTTTGCGCAGAGCGCGGGAGAGCTGCCGGTGATTGGAGCGTTCGCGAAGGTGCTGACCTTCCGCTCCTATGAGACGGAGACGGAAGACGATCTGAAGATTTCCGTGGAGATTCCCAGTATCGAGATGATCGCGGAGGGGACAGGGAACCTGGCGGATTCCGTGAACGAGGAGATTCTCGCCATGTGCGAAGAGTTTGCGGACGAGGCGGTGGAGCGGGCCAAGGAGTACCGGACGGCCTTCCTGGAGACGGGCGGTACGGAGGAAGAGTGGGCGGCCCACAATATCGAGATCAAGGTCTGGTACGAGGTCAAGACCCATACGGACAGATACCTGTCGGTGGCTGTGACAGGGGCTGAGAACTGGACCAGCGCCTACAGCGAGACGCGCTATTACAATTTCGACCTGGAGAAGGGGCGGCAGGTGACGCTTTCCGATCTGCTGGGTGAGAATTACGCGGCGATCGCGGATGAGAGCATTTTGAGCCAGATTCCGGAGAAGGAAGCCGAGAGCGGCCTGGATTACCAGGAGGAGGCCTTCACAGGCGTGACCGGGGATACGAAATTCTACATCAACGAAGCGGGAAATCCCGTGGTGGTGTTTGAAAAGTACGAGATCGCCCCGGGAGCGGCCGGCAGGCCGGAATTTGAGATTGCGGGGTGAAGCTTATGGCAGGAGCAGGACTGCGAAGACTGGTAACACTGTGCGCGGCGGCGTCTCTGCTTTCCGGCTGCGCGTCTCCGGCAGCCGGAGAAGCCCTGGAGGGCATGCCTTATGCGGAACAGGAAGCTCTTGCAAGTGCGCTGCTTACGGGCCGGGAGGCTCTGGCCGCTGCGCCGCCGGAGGACAGCGGCACGCTGGAGACGGCGGAAGAGACTGGTACAGAAGAGGACAGCAGAGAGCTTCTGGAAAGTCTCCTGGAGCTTCCAGGCAGGAAGGATGAGGAGACGAAAGACATGCTGGGAGGCGGAGAAGAGAACTGGACGGAGGATCGGAGCTTTTACATCGGACGGATTTATGAGGCCGGGCTGTATGGGGAGGACTGCAGGATTTTCACTTCCTGCGATGACGACAGCGATAAAACGGTGGAGTCTGTCTCCGTCTGGATCATAAGCGGAGAGCGGGACGTCACAGAAGAAGCCACACAGTTCTGGACGGCGGAGCTTTCGAAAATCATGGATTCCGATCCCCTCTATCAGTGCCAGTCAGTAGAATCCGGCGCAAGGAGCTGGAAGTGGATCAGGGGCGATATGGCTGCTAGTATGCATCAGATGAAGGATATCTTGACGATAGCCTTCCAGCCGGCAGTGGGAGAGCTTCATTAAAAAAAAGAAACAGAAAAAGAGGAGGAACACGATTATGAAAATCAGAAAATTATTTTTAGCGGCAGGGCTGACGGCAGTCATGGTTATGGCTGGTTGCGGACAGGACGCGGCGGAAGAAAAAAACCTTGAGCAGGAGACGGAACAGGTGGAAGAAACTGAGCAGGAGAGCGGCGTGGAAGATGCTCAGACAGATGCAGAAGCCGCAGACAGCGGACAGACGGAAGAGGAGAGCGGCGCTCAGGAAGAGACGGAAGGAGGCGCAGAGGGACAGCTCTATGAGGACAACTTCGCGGTAGATGAGGACGCAGTCGTGGATTTTGGAGAGAAGATTCAGGAGGCCGTTGCCGCAAAGGATATGGAAGCGCTGGCGGATCTGACCGCTTTCCCGGTCTATGTGGGACTTCCGGATACGGATGGGGTCGTGGAGACGAGAGAGGACTTTCTGGCCCTGGGAGCTGAGCGGGTGCTCACAGACGAATTGACTGCTTCGGTGGCGGAAGCAAAGCTTGACGGGCAGCAGCCCAGCATGGCGGGCTTCGTCGTGGCGGATGAAAGCGGCAGGCCGAGCATTATCTTTGGCGTGGTGGAAGGAAGGCTTGCCATTACGGGCATAAATTACTAAGGAAGGGAAGCAGCTGGGGCCGGCGTTATGCCAGCCCCAGTATTTTTGCCCCCTGCGCGGTAAAAAAGCAGAGGAGCAGGCCTGCGGCAGCCGGCAGGACGGCGGCCAGAAGCGTCCAGCGCCAGGAGCCGGTCTCTTTGCGGATAGTCAGAAGAGACGCAGCGCAGGGCCAGTGAAAGAGCATGAAAAGCAGGGTGCAGACCACGGTGGAGGCGGTCCAGCCATTGGCTGCAAGGACGGCGCTCAGACTCTGGATTCCCGCCGCCTCGGTGAGCACGCCCTGCTGGAGATAGGCGGCCAGGATAATCGGGATCACGATTTCATTTGCGGGCAGGCCCAGAAGGAACGCCAGCAGAATCACGCCGTCCATGCCGAAAAGAGAAGCGGCAGGGTCGAGCGCTCCGGCGCACAGGGCCAGAAGGCTGGCGCCATGGATCCGGACGTTTGCGAGCAGCCAGATCAGGGCTCCGGCCGGGGCGGCTGCTGTGACGGCCCGCCCCAGCACAAAAAGCGTACGATCGAGGAGCGAGCGGATCAGAATTTTTCCTGGCTGCGGCCTGCGGTAGGGCGGAAGCTCCAGGGCAAAGGAAGAAGGGAGGCCCCTCAGCACGGTCACGGACAAAAGGCGCGAGACCAAAAGAGCCGTTCCGGCCGCCAGGACAAGCAGCGCGGTCAGAAGCAGGGCGACGCTCCCCGCAGAAACGAAGGGAAGCAGGGAGAGCAGAGTAATCAGCGCCGGAAATCGCCCGTTGCAGGGAATGAAGCCCGCGGTGAGGATGGCGATCAGCCGCTCTCTTGGCGAGTCAATGATCCGGCAGCCGGACACGCCCACGGCGTTGCAGCCAAAGCTCATGCACAGGGTCAGCGCCTGCTTTCCGCAGGAGCGGCAGCGCTGGAAGGCATGGTCCAGATTGTAGGCGATCCGGGGCAGAAAGCCGGTGTCCTCCAGGAAGGTGAACAGCGGAAAGAAGATGGCCATGGGCGGAAGCATGACGGATACGACCCAGGCCAGGACCCGGTAGGCGCCCTCCACCAGAATTCCGTGAAGCCAGGGAGGGGCGCCCAGGCGCAGAAAAAGAGAGGACAACACATCCTGAAGGCCGAACAGGAGACGGGACAGAAGCTCGGAGGGATAATTGGCTCCGGCGATGGTCAGCCAGAGAATGAAGGCCAGCAAAAGCAGCATGGCAGGGTAAGCGGTGAACCGCCCGGTAAGGATGCGGTCCAGCGCCCGGTCCCTTTTCCGGGCAGTCTGAGCCTCCGCCTGTACCGTTTTCCGGGCGATTTCCTCCGCGCGCTTCAGGATGCTTCCGGCGATGACGTCAGAGAGGACCTCCTGGTCCGGCCCTTCCGCGCTGCCCTTCAGCCCGGCTGCCCGCAGCACGGCCTCCGCTTCCAGGAGAGCGGCGCTGACGGAAGAGTCCTTTCGGAGTTCGAAGCCCAGGTACTCCCGGAGGCCGTCCTCCAGCTGCGCGTCTCCCTCCAGAAGCCGGAGCGCGAGCCAGCGGGCGGGAAACAGGCCGCCGCAAAGCCTTTGGAGGGCAGGCTCCAGAAGCTGTATGGCAGCCTCCAGAGGAGCCGGATAGGGGACGGGACGGACAGGGCGCGTGCCGGGACCGTCTACCAGCTTATCCAGGGCTTCGGTCAGGGGGCAGAGGGTCTGCCGGTCTCTGGCGGACACGCCCACCGCCGGGACGCCCAGCTCTGCGGACAGGGTCTTCAGATCAAGCTGGGTTCCGCGCTTTTTGGCCTCGTCCATCAGATTGACGCAGACGAGCGTCTCCGGGCAGAGCTCCAGAAGCTGCAGGACCAGATTCAGATTCCGCTCCAGGCAGCAGGCATCGCAGACTGCGATGACAGCCTCCGCTCCGCCGAAGCAGAGAAAATCCCGCGTGATCTCCTCCTCGGGAGAATGGGCCTTCAGAGAATAGGAGCCCGGCGTGTCCGTGAGCTGCCAGGTATGAAGAGCAGTCCGAAAAGTCCCGGAGGCCCGCTCCACGGTTTTTCCGGGCCAGTTCCCCGTGTGCTGGCGAAGTCCCGTGAGGCCGTTGAAGACGGTGCTTTTTCCCACATTGGGATTTCCGGCCAGGGCGGCGGTTCTGGCCGCCGGTCTCTCCACCAGGACCTGCCGGCTGTCCCGGTCCCGGAGGGCGATGACGCTTCCCCGTATCAGAAAGGCTCCGGGATCGCCGGCGGGGCTTCTGCCGACGCATGAGACCCGGGTGTCCGGGTCCAGCCCCAGATCCAGAAGCCGGCGTCTTAAGGCGCCGGAACAGAGAAGCCGCAGAACCCGGGCGCTTTCCCCCGGCTGCAGCTCATTCAAAGCGCTGTATTTGGAAAACAATGCATTCACCCCGAAACCGCAGTATATTTTCAGAATATGCAAGAATCTGTTATTTGACAACACCGGTCTTTGCGATTATAATAAAGCCAGCATGATGCGCGAAAAAAGCGCAATATCATGCGGTGCGGTATCTGTTTTGACCACAAGATATGTGATAATGGAGGATAATAAGATGAAGAGGCTTTGCCGGAGACGGGGAGTTTGGAAATACATGGGAGGACTGGCGCTGTGCGCTGCCTGCGCGCTGTTCCTGGCCCTGGGATTT
>CALWQJ010000137.1 GCA_944383645.1 uncultured Merdimonas sp. | reverse complement strand
ACACAGGAGTTCTTGCTTTTATCTAAAGATCTGCCCTCCCCCCGCAGAGCAGGGGGTTTATTTTTACTGTTACACAAAACGAGCTGCTGCGAAATAGATTTTTCCTCTATTTCGCAGCAGCTCTCCTTTTATTTTTAAATCCCCTTCCCTGCTCAGGACAGCAGAATCCTGTCATTATCCAGCTCATGGCCTGCGCCTTCCTTAAAGCGGGCCAGCAGCTGCTCCACGGACATGGCCTTTCTCTCTTCGCCGCCTACGTCCAGGACGATGTTCCCGTCTGCCATCATAAGCGTCCGGTTGCCAAGCTCCAGGGCCTGGCGCATATTGTGCGTGATCATGAGGCAGGTGATATTCTTCCTGGCGACGATATCCTTCGTCAGCTCCAGCACCTTTTCTGCCGTAGCCGGGTCGAGGGCCGCCGTGTGCTCGTCGAGAAGCAGAAGGCGCGGGGGCACCAGGGTGGCCATCAAAAGGGTCAGGGCCTGGCGCTGTCCGCCGGACAAAAGGCCCACCGGCTGCTTCATGCGGTCCTCCAGCCCCATATGAAGCAGGGCCAGGCGCTCGCGGAACAGAGCCTTATCCCTTTTGGAGATCCGGGCAAAGGGCGCGCTGCCCTTGGTGGAGCGCAGGTACGCCAGCGCCAGATTCTCCTCGATCGTCATGCCGGGGGCCGTGCCCTTTAAGGGATCCTGGAACAGGCGGCCAATCATGCGGCTGCGCTGGTACTCCGGCAGGAAGGTCAGGTTCGTGCCGTCCAGCAGGATCGAACCCTCATCCACATAAAAAACGCCGGCGATGGCATTGAACAGCGTGGATTTTCCCGCGCCGTTGGAGCCGATGATGGTCACGAAATCCCCTGGCTCCAGGTGGAGGGAAAGGCCGGAAAGCGCCTTCTTCGCGTTGACGGTTCCCGGGTTAAATGTTTTTGAAATAGAACGAATATCCAGCATCGCTTACCGCCCTCCTTTCTGGCGCGCGGCCATTTTACGCTTCTGGAAGGCCGCCCAGCTCTTAATCGTCGGAAACGCGATCGCCAGAGCCACGATCACGGCAGTCGCCAGGCGCAGTCCCTGCACCGGCATAATTTTCGTGTACAGCACAATCGCGTAGATAAAGCGGTAAATGACAGAACCGATGACGGCGGCGATGGCTCCCTTGATTACGGAGCGCCGTCCAAGCACCGTCTCGCCGATGATCAGGCAGGCCAGGCCGATGACCACGATTCCAGTGCCGCCGTTGATGTCCGCCGTATTCTGGTACTGACCCACCATGGCGCCGGAAAGGGCCGTCAGCGAGTTGGCGATGCACAGGCCCACCGTGATGGTAAAGGTCGGATTGATGGAGGAAGCCCGCACCATGTCGATATTGTCCCCGGTCGCCCGGATGGAAAGGCCAAGCCTTGTCCCAAGGAACAGCACCAGCAGGATTCCCGCCAGGACTGTCACCATTCCAGCCAGCAGGGCCTCATGCCAGGCGCCGCCGATCCCGGTCTCCTCGAACAGGGAAAAGATGGTGTCGTCTCTTAAGAGGCTGACGTTCGCGCTCCAGCCCATCACCATCAGGTTGATCGTATAAAGTCCCATGTTGGTGACGATGCCGGCCAGGATGGACGGCACGCCCAGGCGGGTCTGCAAAAAAGCAGTCACAAAGCCGGCGCACACGCCGGCGAGCATGGCAGCCGGAATTCCAAGAAACGGATGACCTGCCGCCGCCATAGTGACCGACACAGCCGTACCCAGCACAAAGCAGCCGTCTGTGGTCATATCAGCGATATTCAGGATTCGGAAGCTCAGGAACAGGGCCATCGGGATAAGCGCGTACAGAAATCCCAGCTCCAGAGCCGTCTGTAAAATGTAAAGCACGGGTATTACCTCCGGAAATCATATTCAGTAACGTGTAGGTATATTCGTATATCAGAAGCTTCGGAACCTGCGCGCCGCTTTGCGGCGCGCAGGACGCCGGGCGGCCTTACGGCCGCCCGGCAGCTTCCGGGTTCTGATATTTCAGCTTCTATTCTTCTGTGGTCTGGACCTCGACAATCTCTCCCATGTCAGAAAATACGGAATAGTCGATGCCAAGGGCCTCTGCAGTCTCGGTGTTTACCGTGATGATGCCGCCCTCTGACAGATAGTAATCCTCCAGGCCGTCCATGCCCTCTGTAACGGCGGTATAGGCCAGGTCTGCCGTCTCAGTTCCCAGCGTCGTGTAGTTCACGCCGCAGGTGGCGAAGGCGCCGTTGCGTACAAAGGAATCGGCTCCGGTATAGTGCGGGATTCCGGCTGCCGCCAGATCCTCATAGATAGCAAGCTCCGCCGCCATGATGACGTTGTCGGTGGGAGTGAAGATAGCGTCCACGCCGTCCGCCACCAGGATGGAAGCCGCGGAAATGACTTCGTCGTTGGTATTCGCGGTCTGCTCGGTATAAGCAATTCCCTTCTCATCCAGGTAAGCCTTCGCCTCTTCGATGGGCTTCGCGGAATTCGTCTCAGACAGGGAATAGAGAAGGCCCACCTTCTGCACCTCCGGGTCCGCCGCCAGCATCATGTCCATGATGAGCTCTGTGTTCAGGGCGTCGCTGGTACCGGTCACATAGTCGATGCCGGTCATCTCAGCCGCCTCCGGATCGGAAATCGCCGCGTAAACCACAGGCGTCTGGGTATCCTCCGCGCATACGGCCATGACCTGCGCCGCCAGAGTCGCAATCGGAATAATCGCGTCCACGCCGTCCGCGATGGCCTGATCGCCCAGCTGTTTCAGCGTCGTCTGATCGTTCTGCCCGGAATAGACCTCATAATTGATGGTTACGTTATTTTCTGCCGCCAGCGCGTCCAGCTCTGCCGTAACCGCGTTCGCGATCTCATCGAGAGACGCGTGATCCATCTGTTTTACAATGGCGATATTGTACTCTGCCGCATCCTGGGACGCTGTCTCTGTCTCTGCCGCGTCCATCGTGCCGGCCGCATCCGCGGTCTCCTCTGTCGTCTCGGAGGAAGTATCCTCCGCCGTATCCGCTCCTCCGGAGCAGGCGGTCATGGAAAGTACAAGGGCTGCCGCGCAGCCAAGGGCCATCAGCTTCTTCAGTGTGTTCTTTTTCATAACGTCATTCTCCATTCTTTTAGATTTGAGCGGCAGATGTGGCCGGCTGCCTTGCCAGGACAGCGGCGCGGGAAAGGCTTTCTGAAACTAAAAAACGCTCCTGCCCCACACATGGGACAAAAGCGAAAGCCTCTGCGATACCACCCAAATTGACATTTCCTGCGAAATGTCCGCTCGCTACACGTACCATCATACGTGCCCCGATGGATAACGGGTGGGGTCCCGTCAGCCCCTACTTGGAATCCTCCGTTCGAATCTTCCGTTCAAAGCCGCCCTCCGAAGCCCATTCACCGGCTGCCCTGCGCCCCGTTTCCACCCTCCGGGACTCTCTGTGGCCTGACGTACGCCAGCTACTCTTCTTCTTCACAGGTTTCTCATGTATAACGTTACTGGTATTATATGCGTTCCCAGGGCTGTTTGTCAACCATTTTTCGCAAGAATTCCATTGGGAATTTTCAGAATATTTTACCTGAAATCAATTTTCTCCTGACACTCAGAATACTTTGTGCTACAATGTAACCAGAATGAATCTCAGAAAGGAGCCTGCGCATTATGAAATACATCGATCTGCACACCCATTCTACCTGTTCCGACGGAACCTTCACGCCCTCGGAGCTGGCGGCCTGCGCCGCCGAAAAAGGCCTGGCCGCCTTTGCGCTGACCGATCACGACACCACAGAGGGCCTTAAGGAAGCGGCGGCAGCCGCAGCGGAGCGCGGCGTGGAATTCGTGCCTGGCATCGAGTTTTCCACCGACTGGCGCGGACGTGATATCCATATCGTCGGTCTCGACATCCGGCCGGACAATCCGCAGTTAAAAGAAAAGCTGGATACCTTCCGCCAGAACCGGGACGCCCGCAACGAGGAGATGCTCTCGCTCCTGCAGAAGGTGGGCGGCTTCGATATCAGCATGGACGCCTTACGGGCGGACTATGGAAAGGATACGGTCATCACACGGGCACATTTTGGACGCTGGCTCTTCGAGCACGGCTGTGTGAGGTCCATTTCCGAGGCCTTCGCCCTGTACCTGGGAGACGGCTGCCCCTGCTTCGTCGAAAAAAAACGGACGCGGCCTGAGACCGCCATCCGGCTGATCCTGGGGGCAGGCGGCATCCCCGTCCTGGCCCACCCCCTTCTCTATCACCTGTCCACGCAGGATCTGGAGGAACTGGCAGGAGAGCTGAAGGAATACGGTCTTGCGGGCATCGAGGCCATTTACTCCACGAACCTGGGCCTCGACGAAAGCCGGATGCGCCGCTTCGCCCGCAAAATGGGGCTTAAAATCTCAGGCGGTTCGGATTTTCACGGGAAAAACAAGCCGCTGATCGAGATGGGCAGCGGCCGTGGGAACCTGAAGATTCCCTATGAAGTGCTGGAGGAGCTGCGAAAATGCAAAGCGGCCGAATAAGAAGCTGCCCGTTTCCAACAAAAAGATTTACTTATCTATAGGCAGAACGAGGGTACCGCTCACATCTCTTTCGATGATTTTGCGGCACCCTCATTTTTCATTCCAGCGGCAGTGTCAGCTGCTGATACCATTCTGTCTGCAATATTTTCTGCATAAAAGTTTTTAAATCTGTCTGTTTCTCCTACCTCGGATTTCCCATGAAGAACAGGGCCAGGGTACCCGGGCCGGAGTGCGCGCCGATGGTCGGACCTACGTGGTTGATGATGAATTTTTCGACGCCGAAGCGCTCCTGCACCAGCTTCTTTACGTACTCCGCGTCTTCCTCGCAGTCGCCGTGACTGATGAAGACCACGTCGTTCTGATCCTCATAGCCCTTGATCTGCTCCGCCATGCGGTCTACGAGGGCGGAAAGGGATTTCTTCCGGCCGCGGCACTTGCCAATGGCGATGAGGTGTCCCTCGTCGTCCACGTGAAGCACCGGCTTGATATTGATCATGGTGCCCAGGATCGCCGTCGCCTTAGATACGCGGCCGCCCCGGTGCAGATGGAAGAGATCGTCTACCGTGAAGTTGTGGCACAGATGAAGCTTGTTCTGCTCGACCCAGTCCGCCACCTCGTCGAGGGATTTTCCAGCTTCCTTCAGCATAACTGCCTTATGTACCAGCAGGCCTTCGCCCAGGGAGGCGCTTAAGGAATCGATCACAATCACCTTCCGCTCCGGAAATTCTCCGTCCTCCTCAAGCTCTCTGGCCGCGATCACGGCGCTTCCGTAGGTGCCGCTTAAGCCTGAGGAAAAGGCGATATAGAGCACGTCCTTTCCCTGCTCCAGGCAGGCTTTAAAGGCCTCCTTCGCCTGCTCCGGATTCACCTGGGCGGTCGTCGGCATGGAGCCGCCGCGCATCTTCGCGTAAAACTCCCGCACATCCAGGGGATTTTCTCTGTCGTAGGTGGTTCCGTCGATGGTATAGCTTAAGGAAAGAATCGCGAGCTCATGCTCCTTGATATAGCTCTCCGGCAGATCCGCAGTGGTGTCTGTCATGATTACATAGGGATTCATACAAGGTCCTCCTTAATAATTTCCTAATATTTTTAAATTCAGCGCTTCCTCGCGGATTCCCCGCAGAGCGTTTTTGACCGCGCTGTCATTTAAATTTCCCTCAAAGTCCACAAAAAAATGATATTCCCAGTTCCGGTCCGCTATGGGGCGGGACTCGATCCTGCACATATTCAGGTTATTGTAAATGAAATGGGAGAGCACATTGTACAGACAGCCGCTCTCGTGGGTCACCTCGAAGCAGATGCTGACCTTTTTCGCGTCCCGGCAGAAGATGGGCTGGTTCGTCACAATCAGGAAACGGGTGCTGTTCTGCCCGCTCTGGTTGATGCCCTCCTCCAGCACCTTCAGTCCCCGCTGCTTCGCAGCCAGGGGGCTTGCGATGGCCGCCTGAGACTTATCGCCGTCCTCCGCCACCTTTTCGGCAGCCAGGGCCGTGTTGAGCAGGCTTACCTGCCTCCAGTCCCTGTGGCCGTCCAGGTACTTCGCGCACTGCATGAGCCCCTGGGGATGGGAGTAGACGGTCCGGATATCGGAAAGCTGCGCGCCAGGCGTGCCGATCAGGGCGTGCCGGATGGGAATGATCTGCTCTCCGACGATGTAATTATTGTACTCCTCCAGCAAATCGTAGTTGTCGTTGACGATGCCGGCTGTGGAATTCTCGATGGGCAGCACCGCGTAATCGGCCATGCCCTCCGCGATGGCGTCCATGGCGTCCCGCCAGCGCTCCACATGGAAATGGTTTACCTGCTCGCCGAAGAAAGCAAACATAGCCTGCTGCGCGTAGGCTCCCTCCACGCCCTGGTAGACCACGCGGACGTGCTCCTTCTCCAGATGATCCACCATCACAAAGGGCAGCCGGCCAAGGGCCTGCTTTTCCATCAGCTGGTACTGGAGCTTCCGGCTCATGGCCATCAGCTGCTTGTAGAGCTCCTCCACGCCGCAGCTGTTGAATTCGCTGTGCGTCATGGCCTTCACCGCCGCCAGCTTCTGGTTCTCCCTCTCCCGGTCCAGAATCCGCTTTCCGGTGGCCACCTTGTACTGCGCCACCTCCTCCGAGACAGCCATGCGCTGCTCGAACAGCCCCACCATCTGCCTGTCTATCCTGTCTATCTCCAGCCGGAGCTCTGCCAAATCTCTCATAGCCCTTCCTTTCTTACCGCTTCATCTCTTACTGCTTCGTCATCCGCACCTGGCGGATCAGATCTCCCAGATAGGACAGGGAGCCGAAGGCCAGAATCAAATCGTCCTCTCCCGCATAGGC
>CALWQJ010000136.1 GCA_944383645.1 uncultured Merdimonas sp. | reverse complement strand
GTCTATGACCATTTCACGCAGAGCCTGGTGACGGCGCTGGGCTTTAACGCGGACAATGGGTATGCCTGCGTCAGATAAGGCTGTCTTCTGTCAATGAAGGGTCTCCGTCATGCCGTGCGATTTTACAGAATATTAAGAAAACCACAATCTTGTGTTAAAAAACATCCATTACAATAGCTAAGGTGCAGTTAAGTTATGCGATATGAAAATATGGAGCCTGCCATATTCCTGGAGCGGCCCAACCGCTTCGTGGCCTATGTGGAGCAGGCGGGCAGGCGCGAAATCTGTCATGTGAAAAACACCGGGCGCTGCCGGGAGCTTTTGGTCCCGGGGGCAGAGCTGTACGTTCAGCGATCGGACAACCCGGCCCGCAAAACGCCCCTCGATCTGATTTCCGTAAAAAAGGGAGAGCAGTGGGTGAATATGGATTCCCAGGCTCCGAACCGGGTCACGGCGGAGTGGCTGAAGGCCGGAGGGCTGGGAACGAAGGAGCTTCTGCTTCGCCCAGAGTATAAGTACGGGAATTCCCGCTTCGATTTTTATCTGGAGGCGGATGGCAGAAGGGCCTTTATGGAGGTCAAGGGCGTGACGCTGGAGGAAGACGGAATCGCCCGCTTCCCGGACGCGCCCACAGAGCGCGGCGTGAAGCATATCCGGGAGCTGATAAGCTGTCTGGAGGACGGCTGTGACGCGTACATTTTCTTTGTGATCCAGATGAAGGGCGTCCGTGCTCTGGAGCCCAACGACAGGACCCATCCGGCCTTCGGAGAGGCTCTGCGGGAGGCGGCGCGTAAGGGCGTTCAGGTGCTGGCTTACGACTGTGTGGTCAGGCCGGATGAGCTGAAGATCGATCAGAGAACTGAGGTTTGGTTATAATTTGGAGGAAGCAGTGTGGCGGAAAAGAAATTATTTGGAGAAAGCAGCAATGTGGAATTCAAAAGAGAAATACCGGCAAGGCATGAGAAACTGCTGAAAGATATTATCGCATTTTCCAACTGTTCCGGCGGTAAGGTAGTGATTGGTATTGAAGATGGGACGAATATTGTATATGGCATCGGTGATCAGAACCCCTTCAGGCTTTCAGACGCTATATCCAATATGATTTCAGACGCCTGCGAGCCTCAGATAGACCCGTCTATTTCTGTGCAGACCCTGGATGATCAGACGGTTCTTGTAATTGATGTTGCACCGGGAAGGTATAGGCCTTATTATCTAAAGGCAGAAGGCAGAGAGCGTTCTTCTTATATTCGAATTAATGGAACCAGCCGGCCGGCTGACAGCAGAAAAATACAGGAGCTGGAACTGGAGGGGAGAAGGATATCTTATGATACACTTCCCTGTATAGGAGCAGACTATAATTTTGAAGAAGCAGAAAAATTGTGCAGGCTCATGAGGATGAGCGCCCTGAAAAGCTGCCAGACAGAGGAAGAAAAAGAGCAGATAAAGCCTTTGACGACAGAAAAGCTGGAGGATTTTGGTCTTCTGGCCAGGCGGGAACGAAGATTATATCTGACAAACGGATATCAGCTGCTTCTGGGAAAAGGTCCGTATTATGCCAGAATTCAATGCGCGTTGTTTAAGGGGCTGGAAAGAGACATCTTTATTGACAGAAAAGAATTTCAGGGACCATTGCATGAACAGATAGCAGACGCATATCAGTTTGTTTTAAAGCACCTGAGCCTTGGAGCAGAAATTTCGGGCTTATATAGACGAGATATATATGAAATACCGGCTGCAGCAGTCAGAGAGGCGATTGTTAATGCTGTTATGCATAGAAGCTATCTGGATGAATCATGTATACAGATATCCATATTTGATGATCGGGTAGAAATATTGTCGCCGGGGATGCTTTATGATGGCCTGGATTGGGAAGCTGCAAAGTCAGGACGGTCGAAATGCAGGAATGCTGCCATTGCGGAAGCCTTTCGGTATATGCGGATTGTGGAACGCTGGGGAACCGGCATTCCAAGGATCATCAGGCAGTGCAGGGAATATGGACTCCCGGGACCTTTATTTGAGGAAAGTGGGGATAGCGTCAGAATTATTTTATACAGGAGAAAGTCCAATTCTGAGAGTGAAAATCCAGAGACGGAGACTGAAAGTCCAAAAGAAGAAAGCGAAAGTCCAAAGACAGAGACTGAAAGTCCAAAGATACGGGACGAAAGTCCAATTATAAACCAGGATAAAACAACGAAGGTGATTGAAAACCAGAAAGCCATAGAAGAGGGGATGCTATGGCGTTTGAAGCACTACATGCTTGCATCTGCATCCCAGAAGAATATCACAAAGCTATATAAAGAAATCGGAACAGGCCGCGTTTTTGGAAGAAATGAGATTATGGGAATCCTTGGATGTTCCAAATCGACAGCCGCAAATTTGCTAAATGAAATGAAAAAAGCAGAGGTGATAGAAAAAGTACCAGGAAGAGGGAAATATGTTTTTTCCAGCTTGAAGGATTAATTTTGGAAGGATTAATTTTAATGAATTGAGGTTTGGTTATAGATGACGAGACTTGAAAATATTGCAGCGCCCCTGCTGGCCTGGTACGATCAGCACGCCCGGATCCTTCCCTGGCGGGAGGAGCCCTCGCCCTACCGGGTCTGGGTGTCGGAAATCATGCTCCAGCAGACCCGGGTGGAAGCCGTGAAGCCCTACTTTGAGCGGTTTGTCGGGGAACTGCCTGGTATCCGGGAGCTGGCGGAGGCGCCGGAGGACCGGCTTCTAAAGCTCTGGGAGGGCCTGGGCTATTATAACCGGGTCCGCAATATGCAGAAAGCGGCCCGGATCCTTGTGGAGGAATACGGCGGGGAGATGCCCCGGGATTTTGACGCGGTTCTGGCGCTGCCAGGGATCGGCAGCTATACGGCGGGAGCCATCACCTCCATCGCCTTCGGCCTTAGGAGGCCGGCTGTGGACGGGAACGTCTTACGCGTCCTTTCCAGGCTGGAGAAGAGCTATGAGGATATCCTGAAGCAGTCCGTCCGCCGCCGGTTCGAGCAGGAACTGACAGAGGTGATCCCGGAGGACAGAGCCGGGGACTTCAACCAGTCGCTCATCGAGCTGGGAGCCATCGTCTGCGTGCCGAACGGGGCGCCAAAATGCGGGGAATGCCCGCTTTCGAAGCTCTGCCGGGCGCATGAGGCAGGCGTGGAGCTGGAGCTTCCGAAAAAAACGCCTCCCGCAAAGCGCAAATGTGAAGACAGAACGGTACTGGTCCTCGTTTCAGATAACAAAGCCGCTCTTCACAAAAGGCCTGAGAAAGGGCTTCTGGCCGGCCTCTATGAGCTGCCGAACCTGCCGGGCCATCTAAGCCGGGAGGAGGTGCTTGCTTTCGTGAAGGAGCAGGGTCTCTCTCCGATCCGGATCCGCAAGCTTCCGCCGGCGAAGCACATTTTCAGCCATATCGAATGGCATATGGCCGGATATGCGGTGAAGGTAGAGGAGCCCCAGGAGGAAGGCGGCGCCCGGGACAGCTTGTTCTTCGTGGACAGGGAGGAGATGGAGAAGACCTACTCGATCCCTTCCGCCTTCGGCGCTTACACGGGCTATTTTCGGGAACGGTACTGAAAGCGTTACCAGCGCTGGCAGATAAAGGGCGGATGTCCCTGTCTGCCCCAGCGTAAAATATAAATACAAAAGACGGCCGCGCTGAAGCGGCGGAAAATGAACGATGTGAGGAGGAAGCCATGAAACTGTTATCTGTTACAATTCCATGCTATAATTCCGAGGCTTACATGAGAAACTGCATCCATTCGCTGCTGGTGGGCGGCGATGAGGTCGAGATTATCATCGTGGACGACGGCTCCAAGGACGGAACCGGGGCGATTGCCGACGAATACGCCCAGAAATATCCGACGATTGTTAAGGCGATCCATCAGGAAAACGGCGGGCACGGAGCTGCGGTCAATACCGGAATCCGCAACGCCACAGGCCTCTATTTCAAGGTGGTGGACAGCGACGACTGGGTATCTATCTCCGCGTACAAGGAGATTCTGAAGACCTTGAACCAGCTGGCAGGCGGCCGGCCCTCCGTGGATATGCTGATCAGCAACTTCGTGTATGAGAAGGAAGGCTCGAAGCACAAGAAGGTCATGAGCTACCGCTCCGCCTTTCCTCAGGACCGGGTATTTACCTGGGACGATGTGAAATTTCTCCACAAGGGGCAGTACATTCTGATGCATTCCGTGATTTACCGCACGAAGCTTCTGCGGGAATGTGGACTGGAGCTGCCGGAGCACACCTTTTATGTGGATAATATTTTTGTGTATCATCCCCTGCCTTACGTGAAGTATCTGTATTACCTGGATGTAAATTTTTACCGGTATTACATCGGACGCCAGGATCAGTCCGTCAATGAGAAGGTGATGATAGGCCGCATTGACCAGCAGCTCAAGGTCAACCGGCTGATGATTGACGACTATAAGCTGACGGATCCCCGCCAGATTCCCAATAAAAAGCTGCGTCATTACATGAAGAATTATCTGGAGATCATTATGGTGGTTTCCTCTATTATCGCCATCCGTTCCGGTACGGAGGAGAATCTGCAGAAAAAATACGAGCTCTGGAAATATCTGAAGAAGAAGGACAGAAAGCTGTATTACGAGCTGAAATGGGGAATTCTCGGGCGGACCATGAATCTGCCGGGCAAGAGCGGAAGAAAGATTTCCGAGGTGGCCTACAAGATCGCGAACCGCTTCGTGGGCTTTAACTGAAAAAGAAGAAAAGGATGCCGGGCCGGTTGGACACGCGGAGCTGTCCATCCGGCCCGGCGCATACGCAAAAGAAAACCGGGGAAAGCAGCTACGCTTCCTCCGGTTTTCTTCTTCTTGTCCAGCCGATTCTGACGGCGGAGTAGTCGGTGCGGTAGACCAGCTGATCCATCACGATTCCCAGCAGGACGCCGGAAACCACATCCAGCACGGAGTGCTGCTTTAAGAACATGGTCGCCAGAATGATGGAGACCATCAGCGCAAAGGAGGCGCCGCGGATCAGGCGGTTTTTCCCAAGCGCCGGATTATTGGCGACGGCACAGTGCGCCGCGATGGAGTTGAATACGTGCAGGCTCGGGAAAATATTCGTAGCCGTGTCGGCCTGGTACAGGACCTGGACCGCCAGGGTAAAAATATTGTTCCGCGGGAAATCCGTCGGCCGCAGCAAATGTCCGTTTGGATAGACGGTAGAAATAATCAGAAACAGCGTCATTCCGGTGAAAAGGAAAATGCAGTACTGATAAAATTCCCGCCGGTTTTTCAAAAATAAATAAACGAATACGGCGGCCACATAGGCGAACCACAACAGATAGGGAACGATAAAATATTCCACAAAGGGAATCAGGTCGTCCAGCCCGACGTGAATCACATGATAGGGCAGATTCGCCCGGCTTTCCAGCCACATGAACCAGGGCATGTAAATGAACCCGTAAAGCAGGACGAGAGCGTGCCGGTATCTCTGAAACAGTGTCTTCATATGCTCATCCTCTTTTCATATATGAGAGTATCTGTCGCGCCCGAAGGTCCTCCGGGCCTCGGCAGAGTTTCCTGTTCATTATATGAAACGGAGTATAGCACAATCATTCTTCACATTCAACGAAGTTTATTTTATCTTAAGAAAATTTTCAGAAAGCCTGTCATAGTTTTCAACGGGGCTGCGGCTCCCGCAGCCTCCGTCCGCAGAAGCAGCCTTACCGCGTACCGGCGATAAGCGGCAGGACGCCGGGGATACAGTCAAGCCGCAGCTTTCCCTTCAGAAAATAGGGCTCTCCATCCATGTGGAGAGGAAGCTTCCGGGGACTTGAAAGCTCCACGGAGCGGGCGCGCAGCAGATGGACGCCGGGAAGGATGCCGTGGATCCCTGCAAGCGAGAGCAGAAACAGCGGAACGATGAGAAGCCGGGAGCCCTCCACGACGCAGATGTCCAGCTGGCCGTCGTCGGGAAGGGCCCGGGGGCAGAAGCGCACGCCGCCTCCCTCGAACCGGCAGTTCATGACAGCGGCAAAGACCGTCCGGCGGAAACGGAGCGTCTGACGTCCGTCCAGCATGATGGCAAGGGGCGCGGGCCGGGACAAAAGCAGCTGCCGGATCCCTGTGGCGATGTAGGTCAGCTTGCCCAGCCGCAGCCGGTTCAGAAGTTTCTTGACAGAGGAACAGAAGGCCGCGTGGCAGATAGCCGCGTCAAAGCCGCAGCCGCAGCTGACGGCAAAATGCAGCGTCTGTTCCCCGAGCCTTGCCCTGCCCAGATCGATGCGGCGGAAATAGGAAGGGTGCAGAAGGTTCTGCACGGCCGCCGCCGTGTCGGAGGGAAGCCCCAGAGCGCGGGCGAAATCATTGCTGGATCCGGTGGGAATGTAGGCGAAGGTCACCTTTGAGAAATCCCGGATGCCGCTTAAGATTTCATTGACAGTCCCGTCGCCCCCTACGGCGACCAGGGTGAGGCGTTCGTCCCGGGCTGTGATCTCCCGGGCAAGTCTCGTGGCGTGATAGCGGCAGGAGGTGAAGAACACACGGTATTCCACCTCCTCTGCCTCCAGAATTTCTTCCACAGTTTTCCATACATGCTTTCCGTTGCCAGAGCGTGAACCGGGATTGACGATAAAGTAATACATAGGGCGTCCTCCTGCCGTGCGAATCATTATTGAGACAAGTATATCATCTGGAGGGCCGGGGTTCAATTCATTGTTTTAATTATTTGACGATTACAGGCAGATCGTGTACAATGAAGAAAATGTGTCTTAATCGGGAAAAGGATAAGGCAGTCTTAATCAGAGAATACTAAAGTGTGAAGAAGAAAAAGGAGCTTCAGATGAAGAAAGCGGTAATCATCGGCGC
>CALWQJ010000135.1 GCA_944383645.1 uncultured Merdimonas sp. | reverse complement strand
CGGATATCCTGCGTCACAGCCCTCGTCTCGTCCATCACAAATATATTTTCACTTTCCAGGATCGCCCTCACGGGCAGATCGCTCTGTACTTTAATCGGCATGTCTTCTCTCTCCTTTATCCTGTTTTTATCGGATCTCCGGGATCCCTTCCGTCTCTGTCAGCGCCTGCTTCGCAAGCCGGTCCGCCTGCTCATTATAGCAGTCTCCCGAATGGGCCTTTATTTTCTGGAAGGAAATCTCAATAAATTTGCGCCGGCCTTTCATAAACTCCGCGTATTTCTGCGTCAGCACATTGTTTGTTTTCCAGGCCCCAGTAGCCCATTTTTCAATTCCCATATAATCATAACAGATTTTTATGGCGCGGTACCTTTTATTGATTCCCCACTGAACGGCGTACATGGCCCCCAGCATCTCTCCGGCCACATTCCGGATCGCCAGGGACTCCGGCTCGCTTCCGCTGCCGCACCGCTCCACAATCTCCCCCTCCGGCGTGAGCAGAACGCAGCCAAAGGAATACTTTCCCAGGCTCTCCTCGAAGCTTCCATCCACATAGGCCGTCAGACCTTCGACCGCGGCTTCTCTGCCCTCCTGGCCCTCCGCCAGCCAGGCCCCGGCCTCCTCCTTCGTCGAAAATCCTTTATACTGCGCCCCCGGGAAGCCGCTCACCGACGCTTCGCAGCTCTCCCAGGAGGTGAACAGTCCTGTCTTCCTTCCTTTTCTCACAGCATATACCTTCTGTCCTGCCATAGGCTTCTCCTCTTTCTTCCTGTCCAAACACTGTTTTTTATTATACAGGGCCTTGCGGGATGCGTCAATGAAAATGCTGTCTACGTTTTGTGCGTATCTCAGCCGTCCACGCAGATATTATGATGCACCCAAATCCTTTCGTGTCCTTGATGCCATTTCATTTCTCCAAACGCAGAGATGTCGCATTGTGTCGCCCGTCGTCGGATCAGGGAATAACTGCCATATCATAAATCTAAAGGTACGAAAGGAGATTTTCGAATGACAAAAGAGGAAATTCTGATCCATAATATTCTGGGTCCGATAAAAGGCGGCGTACGTACTTTCGCCTGTGCCATTGAGCTTACAGCCCATCTCCTGTTTGAAGAGCACATGGCGCAGGACGACATTCTGGTTACAAAACATATCTATCCTGAAGTGGCAAAAATGATTGATAAAAGCTATCTAGCGACAGCCCGCCAGCTGGAACGCATGGGCAACCTCTGCTGGGACAGGCTCGGAGAGGAAGGGTGCCGCCTGTATATCGGGCGGCAGCTCAAGGATATCCGCGCACCCAGAGATATGCTCTTCTACCTGGCATTTTACAGCTATTTCGGCCGGCCCTATTATGAAGTGCTGGAGGAAAATCCGCAGCTGCTGTTTCAGGAAGGGCCGAACGAGCAAAAATAAGACAGCAGCTCTTTCCTAATGCCAGCGTCGGTGTACAAGGGGCAATACGTCCCTTGGTACGCCGACGCTAAACAGTTCAAAAGCCTGAGCCGGCCAGGCGGCGCAGTATGGTGGAACGAAAGGCAGACGCGGGAACCGGCGTGCAGGAAAAGAAGCTCTTTGCCCGCGCTCCGGTTCCCGCATTTTCTTCGTGCAATTCTTTTTTGGAAATGCTATACTCAGCTACAGAGGCTTTAAAGCCGTTCCGTAGATGGAGGAAGAATATTTATGACAGAACGTTTATATAATGAAGACAGCCACAGAAAGGAATTCCGGGCGGTTGTCGCCGCCTGCGAAAAAGCAAAGGATTCCTGGCGCGTCAGCCTTGACAGAACCGCTTTCTTTCCGGAGGGCGGCGGACAAGGCGGCGATTCCGGGTTTTTAAACGATGTGGAGATTTTTGACACCCACGAAAAAGACGGCGTCGTATGGCACTACGCGCGCGGGCCCCTCGAGCCTGGCACAGAGGTAACCGGGCGTCTGGACTGGAGGAAGCGGTTCTCACGCATGCAGCAGCATACCGGCGAGCACATCGTCTCCGGCCTGGTGCACGCCCGGTTCGGTTATCGCAATGTGGGCTTCCACCTGGGGGATCAGGACGTGACCCTGGATTTCGACGGCCCCATCAGCCGGGAGGAACTGGCCCAGATCGAGGCTGCGGCCAACGAGGCCGTATTCGCCAATCTTCCTGTGCAGATTTCCTATCCTTCCCGGGAGGAGCTGGCCTCGCTCTCCTACCGCAGCAAAATCGAGATCGAGGGCCAGGTGCGCATCGTCACGATCCCCGGCGTGGACGTCTGCGCCTGCTGCGCCCCCCACGTGGAGCGGACCGGGGAAATCGGCCTGATTAAACTTACGGGCGTACAGAGCCACCGGGGCGGCGTCCGGGTAAATCTGCTGGCCGGGGACCGGGCCCTGGCGGATTACCGGGAAAAGGAGGGCAGCGTCCGGGCCGTCTCTATCCTTCTCTCCGCAAAGGAAAACCGGATTCCCGAGGCCGTAGAGCGGCTGAAGCAGGAGGCTTACGATCTGCGCGGCCAGCTGATGCGCCTGAACCAGGCCCGGATCCGGGAAATGGCAGCCTCCGTGCCGGAAGGGAGTGAAAACCCTGTGTATTTTGAGCCAGACCTTGACATGGATACCTGCCGGGAGTTCGTCAATCTCCTGACCGCCCGCTGCCGGGGAATCGTCTGCGTCTTCACCGGAGGCAGCGAAAACGGCTGGCGCTATATTTTCGGAAGCCGCACGGAGGATACCCGGCCCCTATGCAGGGCCTTGAACGGGCGTTTCCAGGGAAAGGGCGGCGGGAAGCCGGAAATGGTGCAGGGATCGCTTGCCGGAGGACAGGAAGAAATCCGGGCGGCGGTAAAAGACTTTCTGGAAAAAGACTTTTTTTGAAAGCATAAACGGAAAAAGATTTTAGTTTTTCATAAAAAGGGGGCGTCTTTTCAGACGCCCTCTTCTCAGACCCTTATGAACCTGTTCCGGCTGTCAGCCGTCTTTACTCCTCCACCTCGAACTCGTCCTTGCCTACGCCACAGATGGGGCAGGTCCAGTCGTCGGGCAGATCCTCAAAGGCTGTGCCGGGAGCGATTCCGTTATCCGGATCGCCAATCTCCGGATCGTATACATAACCACAGGGTGTGCAGACATACTTCTTCATGATTTTCTTCCTCCTAATCTTTTTGATACCGTTTCATTCTTTTAAAAGAAGATTCTCTCTTCTTTCCTTTGTATACTTAGTTTATAACAGAAGTTTTCCAGATATTCTGTTGCTTTTGCAACCTTTTTGTGCCATACTGAAGAAAAAAGCAGGAAAGGAAGCGTATATTCCATGGATTACTCCGAAACTCTCCTTTTTCAATGCGTAAGCGCCCATGACTGCAGCCGTATGCTGGAGTGCATGAAGGCCCAGAAGCGCAGCTTCTACGCCGGCGAGGAAATCTACTCCTTCGACACAGCACGCAAGTCCGTAGGCATCCTGCTGAACGGGCAGGCTGCCGTCGTCCGCTACGAATACAACGGCACCCGCAGCATTCTGGAAAACCTCTCCCCGAAAAGCATCTTCGGAGAGGATCTGTCCTTCATCCCCAGCGGCGACTCCTGCATCGCTGTGGTCTGCCAGACGGACTGCCAGGTGCTTTTTATCGACTACCAGCGGCTGACCCGGACCTGCCAGAACGCCTGCTCCTGCCACACCCAGCTGATCCGCAACCTGCTGCAGCTCCTCTCAGACAAGACCCGGGCCCTAAGCGAGCGGGTGGAGGTTCTAAGCCAGCGCAGCATCCGGGAAAAGCTGATGTGCTATTTCATGCAGCTGGCCGCCGGAAAGAACAGCAATACCTTCGAGCTCCCCTTTACCATGATCGATTTCGCGGATTTCCTGTCGGTGAACCGAAGCGCCATGATCCGGGAGCTGGGGAAAATGAAAAAGGACGGACTGATTCAGATCTCCCGGCGGACCATCACCCTTCTGTAGACAGCCGCTCTATCTCTCTGCGGATTTCCCGGTCGCCCTCCCCGAAAAGCAGGCTCCTGTTGTACTGCTGGTAGCGCTCACAGCCGCAGGAGCGAAGGAAGGCCAGCGCGTCCTCCGAGCGGTTCAGCCCGGTCACAAAGACCACCAGCTCCTGGCTGTTCCCGAAGGCAGCCTCCAGGAAATCAAAGGCATGCTCCAGCATCCCGCTGCCTTCCTTCAAAAGCTCCTCGTAGCGCTCCCGCTCTCCGGCGAAAAGCTCCCGCAGGATATCGAAGGCCGCCGGGCCGCTCTCCGGGCGGCGCTCCGCCAGCGCCGCTCCATAGCGCTGCAGGGTCTCCTCCAGGCGGAGCAGCCGTTTTTCTTCCTCCCGCTCCAGAAGCTCCGCCTTTTTGCGGCTCTCCCGTTCTTCCCGGGCCTCTTCCTTAAGCTTTGCGATCACTCCGGCAATCCCTTCCGTAGGAAGCGTCTCGTCGTTTAACTCTCTTCCGGCCTCCTTCATCTTTCCATACAGCGCTTCGGTAAAGAGTTCCTGTACCCGCACCCTGTGAAATTTTGTCAGGCAGCCGGACAAGAGAAGGCTGACGACGCTTAAGCGCTCGTCAAAGGAGGCGTGGGACAGTTTTTTCAGCGTTCCCTCCCGGATCTCCCCTCTTAAGATCCCGTCGATTTCGTAATCGCTTTCATATTTCCGGTACAGCTCCAGATAGGCGGCGAATTCCCCCGCGATCCGGTCGTGCTGGATATACTGGCGCACCACCTCTTTATCCACAGGCTTGCCCAGCTTCTCGTAGACCTCCAGAAGCCGGGACAGATCCTCCCAGCCCCGGGGCGTCGCAAAGCACCTGCCATCCACCGTGGTCTCCATCTGATAAAAGCTCGCGGGGCGGGCGTCCAGATAGGAAATGACCGCCGGATGGATCCGGGCCTTTACCGCGTACTCCCGGAACGCCTCGTAATCCGGCTCCACCTCGATCTTCTTGACCCGGTCCAGAGTCACCACGTCAAAATCCCGGACGGATTTGTTGTATTCCGGCGGATTTCCCGCGGCCACGATCACCCAGCCCTCGGGAATGGGATGATTTCCGAAGGTCTTGCACTGCAGGAACTGCAGCATGGCCGGGGCCAGCGTCTCGGACACGCAGTTGATCTCGTCGATAAAAAGGATGCCCTCCCGCAGGCCCGTCTTTTTCATCTTTTCATAGATCGAGGCCACGATCTCGCTCATGGTGTACTCTGTGACCGCCTTTTTCTCTCCCCCGTATTCCCTCTCAGAGATGAAGGGAAGGCCGATGGCGCTCTGGCGCGTATGGTGGGTGATGGTGTAGGATACCAGGCCGATGCCGCATTCCCTTGCGATCTGCTCCATGATCTGCGTCTTGCCGATGCCCGGAGCTCCCAAAAGCAGGATGGGCCTCTGCCGGATGACCGGAATCTCATAAGCGCCGTACGCATCCTTCAGAAGATAGGCCTCCACCGCGTCTTTGATTTCCTGTTTCGCCCGCTTAATGTTCATAATCTGTCTTCTCCTCCTCTGTCAGGTCGTTTTCCCCTAAAATAAGCTTGATCGCCCAGGGCGGCACGTCCACGTCCCGGTACTGGTTCTGCAAAAAGACGAAGGCTGTCTCAAAGGGCGGCATTTTCACCGGGAAAATCCCGTACCCGTCTGTAAAATACAGAAGGCCCCGGAGCCGCCCCCAGCTTCTCTGCGCCATCCGCTCCTCCACGTACGCGAAGGCCGGTCGGAAATCCGTGCCCCCTCCGCCCTTCAGGGTGAAATGCTCCATGTACCGCTTCAGCTCCTCCGCGCTTTTCAGGCACACGTCCGACTGCACCCGCTCGTCGCACTGCAGAATGTGGATCCTCGCGTTCTTAAAAAAGCTCTCCGTCTCCGAAAGCACCTGGTACGTCTCCTCCAGGAAGCGCCGCACCAGATCGCCCCGGCAGGACATGGAGGTGTCGATGACAATCACAAACTCCTCGATGCGCCGCACTTCCCGGGTCTCCTGGGGCTCGATCAGCGGCATATTTCCATAAAGCCGCATCCCGTAGCTGTAGAAAATATAGTCGAAGCTGTCCGGATCCACCTGCAGCTCCTCCCGAAGCGCCGAGAATTTCCGCAGAAACTCCCGGTAATCATAGCGGGGACGGCTGCTGACCCGAAGCTGCTCCAACAGATCGCCCTCCCCTTCCGACGCTTCCCGGGAAAAGAGGGCGATTTCCGTCTCCATCCGTTCCCGGATATCGTCCCAGCGCTGCCGGTTCGGGTTCGGCGCTCCCGGCCTTTCTTCCTCCTCCCAAAGGCTGTGATCGTCCCTGTGGAATTCCCGGCTCCACCTTCCAAGCGCCTCTTCCGAAAGCGCGTACCCCTCCAGCTCCCGGTAAATCCCCTCCGCCGTCAGGACGGAAAGCGTCCCGGACAGCCTGGCGGTACAGCTTTTCCCAAAGGCTCCCCTGGACACATGGGCGCACCTTAGGTGCAGGCTGTCGATCAGCGCCTCCACAGCCACGTCGCAGGCCAGATCCCACAATTTCTTCTGCCTTCCCCTCCGGTCGAAGGGGTGGGCGAACAGGCAGTGGAGCAGCGTGTGGAGATAGAGGCGCAGTACGCCCGCCCGGCTTCCCTGATAGAGCCTCATCAGGCTGCCCGGCGTGAAATACAGGACGCCGCCGTCCGTCCCGGCCGGGTCTGCCCTTCCCGGTGAAAAGGGCAGGCTTCCCAGAGCCAGGTCGAGGTATTTTAGCTTCAGGTACAGCTCCTTCCTTACGCTTCCCAGGATCCGCCGTCCCAGCTCTTCCCTTTCCAGCTGTTTTTTCTGTTCCTCCAGAATCGGGCTTTTTATCATCTCTTTCATAATAAGTCAGTCTCTCCCCGGCCTTCTGCCAGCCTTCTCAAATCCTACA
>CALWQJ010000134.1 GCA_944383645.1 uncultured Merdimonas sp. | reverse complement strand
TCCTTCCCCAATAATTCGATATGGTACATGGGAGAGGGCCTGCCAAGCGATCCCGCCCGGGAATCCTCATCCCGGAGATTGGCCAGAAGAAGCGTCGTCTCGGTCTGGCCGTAGCCCTCCCGAAGCGTCAGCCCCGTCTGCTGCCGGAATTTCTCAAATACTTCGGGACTTAGATACTCGCCCGCCGTCACCGCGTGCTTTACGCTCGGTACCGACGAAGCGTCCTTTCTTGTCAGGTACCGGTACACCGTAGGCGGGGCGCAGAACGAGGTCACCCCGTATTTATTGATGACAGAGGCCAGCTGCTTGGGCTCGAAATTGTCGAAGTCATAGACCATGACCGCCGCGCCCACCAGCCACTGGCCGTAGATCTTGCCCCAGGAGGCCTTGGCCCAGCCGGTTTCGGAAATCGTAAAATGAAGTCCGCCGTCCTCCGCTTTCTGCCAGTATTTCGCCGTCACATAGTGAGCCAGCGGATAGGTGAAATCATGGATCACGCCCTTGGGATAGCCGGAGGTTCCGGAGGTGAAATACATCACCATCGGATCCTCTGCCTTCGTCTCCTGCCTTGCAAGCTCCTCCGGCGCCCTTTCGCAGGCTTCCGTAAAGCTTTCAAAGCCTTCCGCCGCCTCCTTGACCGTAAAGAGCCGGCAGTCCGCGTTCAGCTCCTCCACGGCGCTTTTGACCTTGGCCGGCACGCCGTCCATGGGCGTGCAGATCACAGCCTTCACCTTCGCGCTGCGGATCCGGTAAATGAAGTCCTCCGTGGTCAGCATATGGGTCACCGGAATCATCACCGCGCCGATCTTGTGCAGGGCCACGCAGAGGAACCAGTACTCATAGTGGCGCTTCAGCGCCAGCATGACCCGGTCGCCCCTTCGGATTCCGGCCGCCAGCAGAGCGTTCGCCGCCCGGTTGCTCTCCCTTCGGATATCCGCGAAGGTGAACACATGCTCCTCGTTTTCCGTATTGCACCAGACGAGGGCCCGTTTCTCCGGCGTCTCCTGCGCCATCACATCCACCACGTCATAGCCGAAATTGAAATTCTCCGGCCAGTGGACCGCGATGTCCTTCAGGCATCCGTTTTCATCTAAGGTTTCCTCAAAAAAGTTCTGAACGATACTCATACACTGCTCCTTCCAAAGGCGCGGAACCTCTCGTAGCGCTTCTCCTTCAAATCCGGCGTCTCCGACAAAAGCTCCAGCTCCTGCGTCAGCTTCCTTCTGAGCTCCGCGTAAAAGGGCTGCTGCCCCAGCTGCTCCTCCGGGATGATCTCCTCCGCGAAGCCAAAGCCCTTCGCGTCCTGGGCCGTCAGCTTCAGGCAGGCCGCGGCCTCCCCTGCTTTTCCGGCGTCCTTCCAGAGGATGCTCGCGCAGCCCTCCGGGGAAATCACCGAGTAGACGGCGTTTTCCAGCATCCAGACCCGGTCCGCCACCGCCAGGGCCAGAGCCCCGCCGCTTCCGCCTTCCCCGATCAGGATGGAAATCACCGGAACGGAAAGCCCCATCATCGTCATCAGGTTTTCCGCGATGGCCTGGCCCTGGCCCCGCTCCTCGGCTCCGACGCCGCAGTAGGCGCCCGAGGTGTCCACGAAGCAGATCACCGGGCGGCCGAATTTCTCCGCCTGCTTCATCAGGCGCAGGGCCTTCCGGTACCCTTCCGGCCCCGGCGCTCCGAAATAGCGGGCCGCCCGCTCCTTCACGGTATGGCCCTTCTCGATGGCAATCACCGTCACAGGCTGCCCGGAGAGCCGGGCGATGCCGCCCACCACCGCCGGATCGTCCGCGAAGCGGCGGTCCCCGTGGAGCTCAAAAAACTCGGTGAAAATCTCTTTGATATAGTCAAGCCCTGTGGGGCGGTCACTGCCCCGGGCTGTCTTTACACTGTCATAGGCTGTTCTGTTCATCCCCGCGTCCCTCCTGTGTGAAGCTTCAGAAGATGGGCGATCACCTTGCGCTGCCGGTTCCGGGGCACAATCGCGTCCACGAAGCCGTGCTCCAGCATGGATTCCGCCGTCTGGAAGCCCTTGGGCAGGGGCTTTCGCGTGGTCTGCTCCACCACTCTCGCTCCCGCGAAGCCGATGGTCGCCCCCGGCTCTGCCAGGATGATATCACCCTCCATGGCAAAGCTTGCCGTCACGCCGCCCGTGGTAGGGCTGGTGAGGACGGTCAGATAGAGAAGCCCTTTTTCACTGTGTCTGAGTACGGCTCCGCTGGTCTTCGCCATCTGCATCAGGGAGAAAAGCCCCTCCTGCATCCTGGCTCCGCCGGATACCGTAAAGCCCACCACCGGAAGCTCTTCTTCGGCGGCGTACTCAAAGAGCCGGGTAATCCGCTCTCCCACGGCCGCGCCCATGCTTCCCATCATAAACTGGGGCTCCATCACAAAAAGACAGCATTTCTGTCCTCCGATGGAGGCCGTTCCGCAGACCACGGCCTCTTTTTCATTGCTGGCTGTCCGGACCACGGCCAGCTTCTTCTGGTACCCCGGAAATTTTAAGGGATCCGTGGACACGATATCGGAAAACAGCTCCGCAAAGGATCCCTCGTCTGCGGTCATGCTGATTCTCTGCCTGGCGCCCGTCCGGTAATGGTAGCCGCAGCCGGGGCAGACATTTTTATTCGCCCAGACGCTGCTAAGCGGCATGGAACGGTGGCAGTTGGGGCAGGTCGTCTCCGGATCGGTCTGATCCGTCCTTGCCCTGGAGCGCCCGCCCCGCTCCAGCTCATTCTGGGGACGGCGTATGAAATTTAAGATAGGCATCCTCTCACCTGCTTTCCATGAAACGTAAATCGTAGGAGCCGTCAGCGAATTCCGGCTCGTTTACCAGGGCCAGCTGCTCCTCCAGATTGGTCTCCACTCCCTCGATCACCAGCTCGCACAGGGCCGCCTTCATCTTGCGCACAGCCTCCTCCCGGGTGCCCGCGCGGACGATCAGCTTGCCAAGCAGCGGATCGTAGAAGGGCGTAATCTCCGCCCCCTGCGCCAGAAAAGTGTCGAAGCGCACGAAGGGGCCGCCCGGCACGTGAAGGGCTGTCACCTTTCCCGTAGAACGGGCGTTGATACGGCACTCGATGCAGGAGCCGTTCAGAATCACGTCCTCCTGCCTCTGGTTCAGGGCGATCCCGGCCGCCGTGCGGATCTGCCATTTCACCAGATCCACCCCTGTGAGCATCTCAGTCACGCCGTGCTCCACCTGGAGCCGCAGGTTCATCTCCATGAACCAGAAATTTCCCCGGGAGTCGAGAAGGAATTCCAGCGTACCCGCGCCCGTATAGCCGATTTTCGGCACAGCCTCCCGCACCAGCTCCACCAGCCTCTCCCGCATCGCGGCGTCTACCGCCGGAGAGGGAGATTCCTCAATGAGCTTCTGATGGTTCCGCTGCACCGAGCAGTCCCGCTCGCCCAGGCAGAGCACATGGCCCTCCTCGTCCGCCAGGATCTGCGCCTCGATATGGCGGGCAGGGTAAATATATTTTTCCAGATACAGCGCCCCATCTCCGAAGGCCGCCCGGCTCTCCGCCTCCGCCGTGGTGTAGGCCTTCTCCAGCTCTTCCCGGCTGCAGATGACGCGGATGCCCCGGCCGCCTCCGCCGGAACGGGCTTTGAGCATCACCGGATAGCCGATGCGCTCCGCCTCCTGCAGAGCCTCCGGAAGGCCGCTTAAGGCTTCCGTTCCCGGAATGACCGGAAGACCGGCCCGCTTCATCAGCGCCTTGCTTTCCGCCTTGTCGCTCAAGGCCTTCATGGTCTCCGCCGAAGGGCCGATGAACGCGATGCCGTTCTTTTCGCAAAGCTCGGCGAAATCCCGGTTCTCCGACAAAAAGCCGTAGCCCGGATGGATGGCCGCCGCGCCCGTGGCCAGGGCGGCGCTGATGATCCGCTCCGCGTTCAGATAGCTGTCCGCCGCGGACGCAGGGCCGATGCAGACGCTCTCGTCCGCCAGGGCCGTGTGCAGCGTCTCCCGGTCGGCCTCGGAATAGACCGCCACCGACGATACGCCCATCTCCTTGCAGGCCCGGATGATCCGGACGGCGATCTCGCCGCGGTTTGCAATCAAAATCTTGGTAAACATAGCTACTCCTTGTTTTCCTTATCTACAATCGCGAAGGAGAACTCGCCCTGTACGCAGAGCTTTCCGTCCACATAGCCGCACCCTTCCGCAAAATAGAAGGGGCCCTTGGAGCGCTTGATGCGGCAGCGGGTGGTAAAAGTGTCTCCCGGCTTCACCGGGGAACGGAACCGTACATTGTTCATTCCCGTATAGAAGGGAAGCTTTCCTTCGGTCATCACATCCTTCAAAAGGATGCAGGAGGACTGGGCCAGAATCTCACAGAGAATCACGCCCGGCACCACCGGATTTCCGGGGAAATGCCCCTGGAGGAACCACTCGTCCCCCCGGATGCGCAGGGTTCCCACCGCCGTATCCTCCTCCTGCTCTACCTCGTCCAGGAGCAGCATGGCGTCCCGGTGCGGGATAATCTGTTTAATCTCTTCCTTTGTCATGCGCTCATCTCCCGGATCCGGAACAGCTCGGTTCCATATTCTACCACCTGGCCGTTCTGGGCGCAGATCTCCTCGATCACGCCGTCCTTCTCAGCCAGCACCTCGTTCATCAGCTTCATGGCCTCAATGATGCACAGCACGTCGCCCTTATGTACGGTATCTCCCGCCTTCACATAGGGGTCGGCGTTCTCAGCCGGAGCGGCGTAAAAGATTCCCACGGTGGGAGACTTGACGCTCTCCAGGTTCGCCGCCGCGTAATTCTGCGCCGCCTGAGGCTTTGCCTCAAAAGCCGGGGCCTCTGCCGCCGGGCTGTACTGCGCTCCTGCGCTGTACTGTGCTGCGCTGTACGGTGCTGCGCTGCCCTGCATTCCGGACGCGGCCGCGTTCTGCGCAGGAGCCGCGTCAGCCAGGAGGGATCCGGTTCCCGCGCCGTCCCGCTCCCTCTCCAGGCGGATCACGCCCTGCTTCTCATCGATCTCGATTCCCGTCAGATCCAGCTCTCTCATGAGAGAGGCGTATTTTCTGATCTCTGCTTCATTCATCGCTTACACCTTCCTAAACGCAAGACATGCATTGTGTCCGCCGAAGCCCAGGGAGTTGGACAGGCACAGGTCCACCTCTGCCTTCACCGCCTGGTTCGGCACGTAGTTCAGATCGCAGGCCGGATCCGGCTCCAGCAGGTTCAGGGTGGGCGGGATGATTCCCGTCTCCAGAACCTTCAGGCAGACCACGGCCTCCATAGCTCCTGCCGCTCCCAGCATATGGCCGGTCATGGACTTGGTGGAGCTTACATAAGCCTGACGGGCTTTCTCCTCGCCCAGGGCCGTCTTGACCGCGATGGTCTCTCCCGCGTCATTTAAGGGAGTTCCCGTGCCGTGGGCGTTGATATAGAGCCTTTCCTCTCCTGTATAGCCGGCCTC
The DNA here is from genome assembly GCA_944383645.1 of uncultured Merdimonas sp. Taxonomy (GTDB): domain Bacteria; phylum Bacillota; class Clostridia; order Lachnospirales; family Lachnospiraceae; genus Laedolimicola. The sequence continues at coordinate 1,641 of CALWQJ010000134.1, read as the reverse complement.
TTCCAGAGCCTGCTTCATGGCTCTCGCTCCGCCCGCCGCGTCCGGCAGGGGCGCGGTGATATGGTAGGCGTCGCAGGTGGAGCCGTAGCCGCACACCTCGCCGTAGATCTTCGCGCCGCGCTTTACCGCGTGCTCATACTCCTCCAGCACTACAGCCGCCGCGCCCTCGCCGATGATAAAGCCCGCCCGCCGCTTGTCGAAGGGCAGGGAGGCCGCGTCCGGATCCTCGGAGACAGACAGGGCCTGCATATTCACAAAGCCTGCCACGCCGCACTCATTGATGGAGGCCTCGGCTCCGCCGGAAATCACCACGTCCGCGTAGCCGTGGCGGATCGCCCGCACCGCCTCGCCGATGGCGTTGGAGCCGGAAGCGCAGGCCGTCACAGCCGGAAGGGCCGGGCCCTGGCAGTTGAAACGGATGGCAATCATGCCCGCTCCCATATTGGCGATCAGCATCGGGATAAAGTAGGGGGATACCCTGGAGGGTCCCCGGTCCAGAAGCTTCTTGTACTCTCTGGAAAAGGTGTTGATGCCGCCGATTCCGGTGCCGAAGTAGACCGCGAACCGCTCCGGATCCACGGTTCCCAGCACGCCGCTCTCCTCCACTGCCTGGCATGCGGCTCCCATCCCGTACTGGGCGTAGAGATCGCTTCTTAAGGTCTCTGCCTTCTCCATATATTTTCTGGCGTCGAAATCCTTTACCTCAGCCGCCAGCTTTGCCTTGTACTCTGTTGTATCAAAACGGGTAATCGGTCCGATACCGTGGACGCCGGAAATCAGGTTTTCCCAGCTCGTCTGTACGTCGTTTCCCACGGGGGAGACAGCTCCCATTCCGGTCACCACAACCCTGCGATTATTCTGATTCATATCTTTCTCCTCTTACACTCCCATACCTTAGCCTTACATTCCCATGCCGCCGTCTACCCGCAGCACCTCGCCGGTGATATAATCGGACTCCGCCAGGAAGGCCACGGCCTTCGCGACTTCTTCCGCCGCTCCGGCCCTCTTTAAGGGAATCAGGTTCATCCAGGCGTCCTCCGCCCCGGACAGCTCCTTCGTCATATCTGTGGCGATAAAGCCGGGCGCCACCGCGTTGCAGAGAATGTTCTTTCCCGCCAGTTCCTTGGCCACAGACTTGGTAAGGCCGATGACGCCCGCCTTGGAGGCCGCGTAGTTGGCCTGGCCCGCGTTTCCGTGCAGGCCCACCACAGAAGATACGTTTACGATTCTTCCGCCCTTATTGCGGATGAAAATGCTGCTCACATGGCGGATCATGTTGAACGCGCCCTTCAGGTTCGTCGCCAGAACCGCGTCGAAATCCTCTTCCTTCATCATAACCAGCAGCTTATCTCTGGTAATTCCCGCATTGTTGACAAGGATATCCACCCTGCCGAAATCCTCTTTGATCCTTGCGACGGTCTCTTTGGCGGCCTCGAAGTCCGCCACGTCGCAGCAGTAGCTTCCGGCCCGGACGCCATAGCGCTCCCTGCACTCGCTGCAGACCCTTTCCGCAAGCTCCTGGTTTCCCGCGTACAGGACGGCAATGTCTGTCCCCCGGGAGGCCAGCTCCCGCGCCACTGCGGCGCCGATTCCACGGGAACCTCCCGTCACGATTGCAACCTTTCCATTCAGCATTTTATT
>CALWQJ010000133.1 GCA_944383645.1 uncultured Merdimonas sp. | reverse complement strand
ATCGGGGTGACAGGATTCGAACCTGCGGCCTCCTGGTCCCAAACCAGGCGCTCTAGCCAAGCTGAGCCACACCCCGAAGCCGTCCACCTCTGTATCTTTCCGTGACGCACAACATATTCTACTATAAGGGCGTTTAAATGTCAATCACTTTTTTTAAAATTTATTTATAATTGTGTTTATAATTTTTTGTAAATTTATCTGTGAACCCGCTTACAAATAACAGAGCTCGTAATGGGCCTCTCCCTGCTGGTCGATATTCATCATCACATAGCTGGGCCGGCGGCCCTCCTGGCGCGGATAGCACAGGCTTCCCGGATTCAGAATCGTGATATCGCCGGCCTGCTCCAGATAAGGCCGGTGGGTATGGCCGAACATCACCAGGTTGAAGCCTCTGGCGCGGGCGTCCTCCTTGAGCAGCTCCGTGCCCATGGAAATATAGTAATAATGGCCGTGCGTCACCAGCACATGGTATTTCCCCAGACAGAATTCATCTTCCTTAGGCAGATCGCAGAAGAAATCGTTATTTCCCGCCACGATATGAACCGGACAGTCTGCGGCCTTACGGATATCATCCTCGCTGCCCTCCACATCTCCGCAGTGGATCAGCATATCGATAGGCTTCACCTTCTTTAAAAGCTCCTTCAGCGCCCCGGTCTTTCCATGGGTGTCGCTGATAATCAGTATCTTCATGCCTGCTCCTCCTTCAAAAGAGGAAGCTCTCTTTGCAGCTTCTCCTTCATCACCTGGAGCGCCCTGCCTCTGTGGCTGATCTCATTTTTCTGCTCCATGGTAAGCTCCGCTGTCGAGCAGCCGTATTCGGGCAGGAAAAAGATCGGGTCGTAGCCGAAGCCCCCTTCTCCCCGCTCCTCCGTGCCAATGATTCCCTCAATGGTTCCCCGGGAGGTCAGCTCCCTGCCCCCCGGCAGCACGGCCGCAATCACGCAGACGAAACGGGCCGTCCTTTTCTCCTCCGGTACGCCCGCAAGGCGGTCGATCAGATTCTGGTTCTTGATCCGGTACGAGGTATCCTCTCCTAAGTACCGGGCGGAATAGACGCCCGGCTCCCCGCCCAGATAATCGATCTCCAGCCCGGAATCGTCCGCCAGGACAATGGCGTCCGTGTGCGCCGCCGCAGCTCTGGCCTTGATCAGGGCGTTTTCCTCAAAGGTCGTCCCGTTTTCCTCGGCGTCCGCCGGGACGCCCGCCTCTTTCAGCGAAAGGATTTCCACATCCAGATCTTTCAGGATCTCGCGGATTTCCCTCATCTTTCCTTCATTTCCGGTAGCAAATACCAGTTTTCTCTTCATGTACTTCCCTCCCGATCCGCGTAAACCTTCAGACAGAGATTGCTGTCCTGGGCGGTCTCCACCCGCTCCCAGAACATCCCGCCGTCCGCGCTGATATAGCCCTCTCCGTCCTCCAGCGTAATCTTATCTGCCAGCTCGCCGGAAGCAAACTCCACCGCGATGGGGTACTGGCTGTCCGGCGTCCTGATCTGCACCAGCACCGCGAAGCGCTCTCCCGCCTCCACCGGCACCGGCGTCTCAAGCTCTATCGTATAATATCCGGCGTACTGCAGGTACCCGGACTGGGTAAACTGCGCGCCGCTCAAATCCTGCGGGTCCTGAAAATCCGGAATGACCGCCAGCCGGTACTCCGTATCTTCTCCAGTGGCATAGAAGCCCGCCGCCCGGATCTCCTGCGCCTCCTCCGCCTCGTAGACGTTGGCGAAATAGGCCTCTTCCGAATTATAGCCCAGCTGTCCGCACCAGCCCAGCAGATCCGACTGATGCAGGATATCATAGTTATCCGCAGGCTCCGTCCCCGTATACGCCACATTATAATTTCCTATATTCGCGTCATAATAGGAAACGTAAAAAATTCCTCCGTCGCCAAACTCCGTACCCCAGCTGTTCTGACAGATAAAGGCTCCGTCGCCCTCCGGGCGCGCGTTGAAATTCTCCGCCGGATAAGCGTCGTCCCAGCCGATAATCACCACGTCGTGGTTCGGTTCCGCGTCCCCGGTATAGCAGTAGCTGGAATTTCTCCTGTTGTAGTAAGCCGAATCCTGCCGCGGATCCGAAAAATCCATGTACAGGGAGCTCTCCACGCCGCCGTACAGATAGACGATCTGCCGGATGGCCTCAAAATCCCGGTCGCCGGGCATCCGCACCTCCTGTACGTGGCACACCGGCTCCAGCCCGTCCGGCGATTCATTATCCCCATAAGGATCGTCCTCCTCCAGGACCGGCCCCTGCCAGGAGGTCAGGTAGGAGACGGACATGATGTAGGAGCCGCCCTCCTCCGTCTCCATCTGGTAATCATTATGAAAATTCAGATGATCCCGCGAGAAATCCCAGAGCTTCTCCGGCATCAGCGAGGTTTCCAGCGCCGTCAGGGAGGCGAAGGCCCAGCAGGTGCCGAACTGTCCCTGGTCCCTCACCGGGACGCTGCGCCCCTCTTCCCGGTAATCATAGAAGGACGGCAGCTCCGCCTCTTCTCTCTCCGGCACGATACTGTATGCTTCCGCAAGCTCTCCGGCCCTTCCGCCCAGAGCGGGACCGGCCAGGAAGCCTGCCGGCGCCCTTTCCCTGTCTCCCGCTTCCCAGCGGAATTCCAGCGCCGCAGCCGCGCTGAAAAACACCAGCGCGGCGATAATCAGACCCTTCAATGCTCTTTTCATGTTTCCTGCTTCTGTCTCCTGGGGGGCTTTGGCCCCAGATACTGATAAAAATACGTCTTCAGCATTCCATTATAGATCTTCCGGTTCTTATCCGCCTTCCGGCCGATATAGCGCTCCGCGTCCTCATAGGCCGTGATAAGATACATGGACCAGCTGTCCAGACGGCCGTAAGCCTCCCCGATCTCCCGGTACAGGGCCGGCAGCGCCTCCTTCTCCTCCAGCCTCTCCCCATAGGGCGGGTTCGTCACCAGAAAGCCGTATTTTTTCGGATGGCGCAGTTCGCTGACCGGACGCGCCTGAAAATGAATCAGGTGATCCACCCCGGCGTCCCTGGCGTTTTCCCGGGCGGCCTTCACCATATCCGGATCGATATCGTAGCCCTGGATGTCCGTCTCCACCGTGTCGTCCAGCAGATCGTTCGCCTCCGTCACAGCCTCGTACCAGAGCTTCCGGTCCACGAGGTTCTTCCACTCCTCCGCCGCGAAGCTCCGGTTCACGCCGGGAGCCATATGGGCCGCCATCATGGCCGCCTCGATGGGAAAGGTGCCGCTTCCGCAAAAGGGATCCACCAGAATCCGGTCCCCCCTCCAGGGCGTCAGCATCAGAAGCGCGGCCGCCAGCGTCTCCGTAATGGGCGCCTTGCTGGCCAGCTTCCGGTAGCCTCTCCTGTGAAGGGACTCTCCCGAGGTATCGATTCCCACCACCGCCTCATCCTTCAGAAAGGTGATGCGCACCGGGTAGGACGCGCCGCTCTCCGGGAACCAGCTGACGCCGTACCGCTGCTTCAGCCGCTCCACCATGGCCTTCTTCACAATCGACTGGATATCCGACGGGCTGAACAGCCTGCTTTTCACAGACGTCGCCTTGGTAACCCAGAATTTTCCGTCCGCCGGTATATACGCCTCCCAGGGGATCGCCTTGATATTCTCAAAAAGCTCGTCGAAGCTTTCCGCCCGGAACCGTCCCGCCTGCAGCAGCACCCGCTCCGCGGTCCGCAGGAAAATATTCGCCCGGCAGAGGGTGTCCATGCCGCCCCGGAAGGTCACGCGGCCGTCCTCCACCAGGCTGATCTCGCAGCCCAAATCCTGAAGTTCTCTTTTCAGCACCGATTCCAGCCCGAAATGGCAGGGCGCCACAAAGGTATAAGTATCCATTCTCCGCTTCTCTCCGCACACAAAGGACCGGGCTTCTTATCACCACCCGGCCCTTCTTTTCTTTTATCTTAATATGGCAGGCCCGCCCCTGTCAATCCTTATCTTTTATCCGGTATAGCTTTCCAGGTTTCTGCCCCGGTAGGCTCCGATGCCTCCAATCAGGGTTTTCACCCGGTATCCCTCCGCCGCCAGCTCTCTGGCGGCCTTCAGGCTTGTGCCTCCCCTGTCGCAGTAGAGCACCAGCGTCTGGCCTTTCAGGAACCGCACCCTCTCCCCCAGACTCTCATAGGGAATGCAGACCGCGCCCTTCAGATGGAGCCTTCTGAAATCCCGCGGTTCCCGTATATCGATGACCGTATATCCCTCCCGGAACAGGAAGGCGTCGATCTCCCGTGGAGAAATAGTCTCAAACTCCATAGAACCACCTGATTTTCGTATTTCTGACCAGTTTTCCCCGCACCCTGGCTTCGGGAAGCCCAAAGCCCCGGCGGGACCGGTATAAGATAAGATATGCGGCACTTCCCAGGCCGTGACACAAAGGGAGGGCGCCCCCGCACCCGTTCACGGCTTTGGGGACGCCCTCTTTTTGCGCTCCTGCTTAGTAATTGCAGTTCTCAGAATCGTTCTTCGCGTTCCTGGAGGAATTCTTCGCGTTAGAGGAATTCTTGGTGTTGGAAGAATTCTTCATGCTGGAATTCTTGCTGGAATTGCTGGAGTTGCTGTAGTTCTTGCTCTCGCTGTTGGTATTGTTTGCATTGTTTGCCATAATGACTGCCTCCTGTATTGAAGATGTGTAACTTATTACAGTCATAGTATGGCACGTTTCCCCAGAATTATTTTTCCAGTTTCTGAAAATTCAGCGGTCGCCGAAAATCATCCGGAGCAGCCAGACAATCAGCAGCACCGGGATCAGGACCGGAAGCACCCAGGCTACGATCCCTCCTATGATCAGAAAAATAAGCGCCAGCACCAGAACCACCGCCGCGATCAGCAGAAGCTTCCCGTACCAGGTATTGAAATTAAACCGCTTATACTTGATATCCACGCCGCCGTCGTCGCGGAATTCCGCATGAAAGCCCTTCTTTTCCTCCGGCTCCCCCGCAGAAGCATAAGAGCCATAAGAATCATAAGAGCCATAAGAATCATAGGCTTCCCGGCTTCCATAATCCTGTGTCCAGGTCCCCTTCTGCGCCTGGGTGTCGATGATCGTCCTGGCAATCAGCCGCGGATCCCCCAGGCTCTCCAGCACTTCCTCCTCCGTCTTTCCCGAAGCGATTTCCTGGGAAATATAGGAATTATAGTAACGCACATTCTCCTCCACCACCTGTGCGGGCACCTCGCCCGTCAGCACAGCCCGGAGCGTACTTACAAATTCATTTCTGTCCATGCATTCTTCCTTTCAGTTTCTGTCGTTTTGCCGTTCAGCCTTATTATAACGAATTTCCACTGGAATAACAATCTCGAGTTCTTTCATTAAACGCTGGTACGATGAGCCTGGGATTCTCAATATCAGCGTCATTGACTTTCTGCTGGATGATTCCATTGTATAAGCTTTGTACAATGGATCTGCTGTTCACCATACTTGCGGTTTATACCGGTATGGTGGGCATTTTTTATCTGTATCAAAAAACTTAAGAAATTTCAAAAATTATTACATATTCAGCGAGAAAATAAAACTCTTTTTGTTCCTGCCGCATTTCCGTACAACGTAAAAAGAACCCTGAAAAATCAAGGTTCCTTCCGAAAATAACGTGGGCAAGAGGATTCGAACCCCCGACCTTTTGGTCCGTAGCCAAACGCTCTATCCAGCTGAGCTATGCCCACACAATCCTTATTTCATTCAGCCTGAAAACTTCTGTTTTTTGACTGCTCGATTATAATAGCACATTCTTTCACAGAAAGCAAGAGCTTTTTTTATTTTTTTGAAAGTTTGAAAGTTCTCCATGGCAAACATCCCTGTCTGCACTGCAGCCTGGCAAGAAGCGGGCGCCGCCAGACATGCCGCCAGACAAAAAGGGGCCCCCGGATTGGAGCCCCTCTTCTGGTTTCCCTATTTCCTGTTCCAGACATCAGGTCTAAGAAGACGTCCCTATCTGCTGAACCGTGATGGCAGCGTCTGAATACAGATATCCGCCTCCGGAACCGACCACTTCCAGAGTCGAAGGCGCAGAAGTTACCTGTACAATCTGTGAAAACGACAGGTTCGCCGTATCATTATCGCTCTGGAATGTATGCTGCGTTCCCGCTCCCGGCACTGCCGTTCCATCCTGCTGAAGATAGGCGGAAAGTGTCAGCGGATAGGAAGAACCAGCCGCCGGCGCGAAGGTTCCATGGAAAGTCACATAGTAATATCCCGGCTGACTGATAGTTACAGGGGCTGTATTCGCCGTGTGCGAAATGGCCGTCCCGGCAGTGACGCCGTTCCTGTCAAAAATCAGCGGCTGTCCGTCCGTTCCTGCCTGGGCAGGCGTGGAATAAGCGGAAAACATCTCCTGAGGCAGAGTTCCCGCCGGACCTGTAGCCCCGGTGGCTCCTGTGGGGCCTGTAGCCCCGGTCGGGCCTGTCGCTCCCGTAAATCCCGTCAATCCCGTCACGCCTGTGGCCCCTGTAGCTCCTGTGGCTCCGGTCACACCAGTCGGGCCTGTGGCTCCGGTGGGACCTGTAGGGCCTGCCGCCCCAGTTGGCCCAGTTGCCCCAGTCGGGCCTGTCGGGCCTCCTGCCGGGCCTGTGGCCCCTGTAGCTCCCGTTGCTCCTGTGGCGCCAGCCGGCCCCACTGGGCCTGTGGCTCCTGTCGCTCCCGTTGCGCCGGTCACTCCAGTGGGCCCCGTCGGGCCAGGTGGGCACGGCGGCGGGCAGGGCGGCTTCGGGGGACAGGGCCATCTGCGGGAGCAGTTACAGTCGCAGTTCTGCCCGCAGGATTCCTGATGTATATTTTCATCGCGGTTATTCTGAAACCAAAACATCGAAAGATCCTCTCTTCTTTTTCTTTCCCTTTATTATATGTGGGCCTCTTCCGAATGTCCCCGGTTTTCCTGCTGCCTTCTCCGGGAAAAATACTGCAGGTTCTGAAGATAATGCGCGGAATCCGGCCGGTACGTCCCCGCTATCCGGTTGTACTCCTCCGCCCTTTCCCAGTCGCCCAGCCTGTCATAGCAGACGCACAACGAGATGGCCGGAAGATATCCGTAGCACTCCTCGTTTACAAAGGCCCCGGATTCCCTTTTCATCTCTGCCTGCAGGGCCCGCTCGTACCAGTAGGCCGCTTCCCAGAATCG
>CALWQJ010000132.1 GCA_944383645.1 uncultured Merdimonas sp. | reverse complement strand
ACGCCGGCGCAGGAAACGAGCGTCAGCACGCAGGTTCCGCAGCAGCTTAAGCTTCTCTCCGTGGAAGACGTTTCTTCCAGAGAACTGGACGGGGCCTGGCTGGTCAGGGCGTATTCCATTTCCAGGAGCGCGGAAAGCGTGGATCTGTACTGGCTGGACGGACAGGCGCCTGATGAAATTGTGGAAAACGAAGGCCTTGCTTTTGCGGAGGACTGTGAGTTTTGCGTCAACCGGGAAATGGATCGGTGGTTTTTTGAGCAGGTGGATTTTCCCGGCTTTGCGGACGCTTTCCAGGAAGGAATGAGCGGCGGGCCGGAGGGGCCGGCCAAGACGGTGGAATGCGTGTTTGAAAATGGACAGATTGTGCGGGCATATCTAAGAAATCCTCTGGAGACCTATGGAATTACAGCCTATGAACCGCCATATCCAGATACCTTTTATGAGGATATGCAGAAGAATACGGGGCTTTCCGGTCCAGAGCTTCTTGACACTTATTATACGCTCGTCCGCACGGAAGAGTGGAAGGCATACGACGGGGACGCGGCCTGCACGCTTGAAATCTATAGCGGCAATATCGGAGATGGGGAAAGCGGAATCATTCTCTTTCGGGATGCGCAGGGGGAGATTTTCTTTACGCAGAGCGCCCATCAGGCGAGGGCGGGCTGGAATAATGTCTATCGGGGAGAGCTGGATGGGGCGGAATATATTCTGATTCTGCATCTGGAAGATAGGGATACTTATGGAGGCTATGAATACCAGGTTCTCCATTACAGCGCTTCCGGGGTGATTTCTCTGGCGGCGGGAAGCAGCTTTGAATGGAATGAAAACGGAACGGTGCTTTACGATGACGGGTATTTCCAGGAATGGATGGGAAGGCTTACGCCTTATCTGGAGCACAGCCACCTGCTTTTGAGCACCCAGGAGGGGGAACTTCGGACGGAGCCTGTGTCAGAAGCGGAACGCTACAAAAAATGATTGACATTTTTCCTCCAGTTGGTATGATCGTATTAAAAAATACGGGTTTCCCGGGCAGAAGGCTGTGCGTGTTTTCGTGCGCCAGGCCCAGGAAACGGGAGGATGACAGGAGGAATTTTTGATGGATTTTATAACGATTGGCGAGATGGTGATTGATTTTATACCGGGCCAGGAAGAGGCAAGCTATATCCGCAACGCAGGCGGGGCCCCGGCCAACGTGGCCATTGCGGCGGCCAGGAACGGGCTGGAAGCGGGCATCTACTGCAAGGTGGGCGAGGACGATTTCGGAAGATTCCTTCTGAAAACACTGCGGGAGAACCATGTTACGCCGCTGGCTCCCGAGATGGCAAAGGATGCCATCACGACGATGGCTTTCGTGTCCCTGGATGAGAATAATGACAGAAGCTTTACCTTCGCGAGAAAGCCGGGCGCGGACATGATGCTGGACAAGAGCGAAATTAAGGACGAGGATCTGAAGAGCTGCCGGATCATCCAGGCTGGTTCCTGCTCTCTGTCTGCCGGAAAAGCGGTGGAAGCTACGGAATACGCCATGGCCAGAGCCCATGAGCTGGGAAAGATGGTAGGCTTTGACATCAATTACCGTAATCTGATGTGGAACGATGACCGGAAGGCCTGCACGAAGGAAGTGCTCTCTATCCTGAAATATGTAGATTTCTTGAAGCTTTCCGAAGAGGAGATCGACATGATCGGCGGCCATGATAACATTCTGAATGTTATGAAGGCGTATGACATTGCCGTGGCTGTCTTGACGCTAGGCGGAGGCGGAGCCGAGCTGTTCTATGACGGACAGTCTTATGTGGTTCCAGGCTATCATGTAGATAAGGTGGCGGATACTACTGGCGCGGGCGACGCGTTTTGGGGAGGTTTTCTGGCTTGCGTGCTGAATCACGGCGTATCTTCCGTAGATCAGCTGAATGCCGATATGCTGAAGTACGCGGTGAAATACGGCAATGTCAGCGGATCTCTGTCCGTCCGGGAGAAAGGCGCCATCGCATCCCTTCCGACCAGGGAAAAGATTGAGAAATTTTTGGCTGAGAATGCATAGACCATGTCCAGAGCGGGTGTAAACAAAGATTATCTGAAAAAAAGAAACCGTGGGCTGGTGCTCCAGCACATCGCGACGGAGCGGTGCGTATCCAGGGTAGAGCTTGCCCGGGAGACAGGATTGACAAAGACAGCTATCTCCGCGATTGTCAATAAGCTGCTGGAAAAGGACTATCTGACAGAGGCTGAGAAGGAAAAGGACAGTGAAGATGCCGCAAAGGAGCAGGGGAGAAGTCCGGTAAGGCTGGAGATCGGCCCAAATTCACCGAAATACGCGGGAGTAGTCATGGGCCGCGGCTATGCGGAGGCGGTGCTCTGCGATCTGACCCTTAAAATGTACAAATATGAGCGGGTGGAGCGTGACTGGAGCGGGTCAGAGGAACTGATGGGGGCTGTCTGCAGTCTTCTGGATCATATGCTGGAAGATCGAGATGATATCATTGGAATCGGCGTGTCTACGCCCGGCCCAGTGGACGTGAAGAAGGGAAAGATTATTAACCCTGGGTATTTCCATAACATCCGAAATCTTTCGGTGACGGAACCGCTGCAGAAAAAATATGGGCTTCCGGTATTCCTGGATCACGATGTGCAGAGCATGGCGCTGCTGGAGCAGCTGTATGGCAGCGGAAAGGATTACCAGGATGTGCTTGTTATTGGCGTGGATGAAGGATTTGGCAGCGGAATTATAACGGGAGGCCGCCGTTTTGAGAGCAACTCCGGATATCCGCCGGAAATAGGGCACCTTTCCATTAACCATCATGGAAACAAATGCAGTATGTGCGGTGGAATAGGCTGTCTGGAAACCTATGTGGGTACAGAAGTGATAGAAAGAAAAGTGGAAGCGGTTCTGGGCAAAAAAAAGGATTACCAGGCTATCTGCCGGATGGACGACAACCCCAGGGTGCGCGCGATCATGGAGGAAATGATCCGGGATCTGTCCTGCGCGGTGGTCAGCCTGGAGAATATCATGAATTTTGAGATTATTCTTCTGGGGCTGGGCGGTGTCTACTGGCCGGATCGTTACCTGAGCATGTTGGAGGATATCGTGAATGAGAGAAAGTTCTCCAATCGGAAGACGAGGACGCTCGTAAGAAAGGTGAGCTTTCTTGACAAGGCGATGGTGCTGGGAGCTGTCTGCAACGCGATCAACAAAACCTTTGAAGGTGAACTGCTGGTTTAGAACACGTTTTTAAGTAAATTCAAAATGCTCAAGAACAGGCGCTGGCAAAAGAGAAAAATCATGTCAGCGCCTGTTTTCAAGGCAGATGGCGGATGCTTCTGAGGAGGCACTTCTTTTATAATGGATGAAGGCCTTGCCACGTGGTCTGGGACTGCGGCCAGTGGACGGTAAGAGTATAGAAACAGGAAGCAGCAGGCAGGAGGAAGATAAGTGGATATAAGACATTCAGAAGAAAAAGACATTGCGAGAATCATGGAGATTTATGAGTATGCCAGAGATTTTATGAAGAAGACAGGAAATCCGAAGCAGTGGGGCGCGACCAACTGGCCGCCGGAGGCGCTGATCCGCCAGGATGTCCGCACAGGCCACAGCTATGTCTGTGAAGAAGACGGCCGCGTCGTCGGAACCTTTTATTTTTATCAGGGAAAAGAAGCAGAGCCGGGGTATGCGGCGATCGAAGATGGAGCGTGGATCGGCGGCGATGAGTACGGGGTGGTCCACCGCGTGGCAGGGGACGGCTCTGTAAAAGGGATCGGGACCTTCTGCCTGAACTGGGCCTACGGACAGTGCGGCCATCTGCGGATTGACACTCATCCGGACAACAGGGTGATGCAGAGCCTGCTGGAGAAGCTGGGCTTTCAGAAGTGCGGCGTTGTCCATGTTCCGGAGGATTCCGATCCGCGGTACGCGTATGAGAAGCTGGAGGGGTAGACGGATATGAGGGAGGACGGAAGAATCAAAGCATTTCTGAAACGGAAAAATGTCGTAATCTCCGCGAAACGGTACGGAATTGACGCTCTGGGCGCTATGGCTCAGGGGCTGTTCTGCTCTCTGCTGATAGGGACGATTCTGAACACGATTGGGAACCAGTTCCATGTGGGCTTCCTTACGGCCCAGCTGATTACGATCAATGGAGTCGGGTATACTATCGGAGGAATGGCTTCCTTTATGAGCGGCGCGGCCATGGCGGTCGCCATCGGATACGCCCTGCAGGCTCCGCCGCTGGTCCTGTTTTCTCTGGCGACGGTAGGATACGCCTGCAACGCTCTGGGACAGGCCGGTGGCCCTCTGGCCGTGCTGTTTGTGGCCATTATCGCGGCTGAGGCCGGAAAAATGGTCAGCAAAGAGACAAAGATTGATATTCTGGTGACGCCCATTGTCACCACGCTGGTGGGAATCGGCGCCGCCTGGGTGATCGCGCCGCCCATTGGCAGCGCTGCCAATGCCTTTGGACAGCTGATCATGCGGGCGACCGATCTGCAGCCTTTTCTGATGGGAATTCTGGTATCCGTGCTCGTGGGCGTGGCGCTGACCCTGCCCATCTCCTCCGCCGCTATCTGCTCGGTACTGGGGCTGACCGGGCTTGCCGGCGGCGCGGCTGTGGCCGGATGCTGCGCGCAGATGGTAGGCTTCGCGGTCATGAGCTTCCGGGAAAACGGCTGGGGCGGTCTTGTGAGCCAGGGACTGGGCACCTCCATGCTGCAAATGCCGAATATTGTGAAAAATCCCCGCATCTGGATTGCCCCCACGCTGGCCTCAGCGGTCACGGGTCCTGTGGCTACCTGTATCTTCCGTCTGCAGATGAACGGAGACGCTATCAATTCCGGCATGGGAACCTGCGGGCTGTGCGGACAGCTGGGCGTGTGGACCGGCTGGGTTTCACCGAGCGCGGCCGCCCTTGCCAATGGAGCGTCAGCCATTAATCCCACAGCCTTTGACTGGGCCGGATTAATCCTGATTTCCTTTGTGCTGCCCGCCATACTGGCCCCGGCTTTCAATCAGATCTGCCGCAGGCTGGGCTGGGTGAAGGATGGGGATTTGAAGCTGTCCTGAGGTTATAAATTTCCGCCTGCTTCTGTGCATAACAAATCGGCGCGGAGCAAGGTGCCCGGCGTCTATTCTCCCTATCGCAAGCCTCTGATTTTGAGAGGCATGCGCCAGGTGGGGAAGACCTGGATTCTGAAAGAATTTGGAAAACGCTGCTGCGAAAACACTGCTTATTTCAACTTTGATGAAAACGAAGAGTACAAACAATTTTTTGAAACTACAAAAGATGTAGACCGGATTTTGCAGAATCTTATGCTGGCAAGTGGTCAGAAGATTACGCCAGAAAAGACCCTCATCATTTTTGACGAAGTACAGGACTGCCCTAAGGTCATCAATTTCCTGAAATATTTTTGTGAGAACGCGCCGCAGTATCACGTGGCCTGCGCCGGTTCCGGATGCCTTCTTTAATCCTCTGTATGAAAAGCTCAAGATGTACTATGTGACCGGCGGTATGCCGGAAACCCTGAATTGTGGCATTTTGGATGCGATAGAGTTGGAAAAACCACTCAACGAATCGTAGATAACCTTGTAAATGGAGCATCGGTTGTCAAAATCCTATGGATATGATATTTTGGCAGCAAGGAGGTGCAAAGATGGACGCACATAAATTTGGGGCTTTTGTAGCCAAATGCCGCAAAGAAAGAAACATGACGCAGGCTGAGCTGGATTCAAAAATACAAGTCACCGACAAGGCTGTCAGTCGATGGGAACGAGGGATAGGATTCCCCGATATTAACACGATAGAACCATTGGCCAGCGCTTTGGAAGTCAGCGTTCTCGAACTTATGAAATCTGAAAGAATGGCAGCAAATCAAGTTACGAAAGAGGAAGCAGCAGAAGTGGTTACTGATACTCTGAATGTGGCAGTGTTGCAACGTAAGCAGGAACGCAAAAATATATTTAAGGTTTTGGGTATTACATCCATTATTGTGATTTTTGTTTTATTTATTGAAAGTATGCAATGGCAGGCAGATACAATTATCTTTACCATCGCCGGAGTTGTTTTCCCATTGTTTTGCATTGGGGGATTCATTGCTCTGCTATGTAACGGGATATGGAGAAAAGTAAAAGGTAAATCATGTGGACAAACCTTTGTAATAGCGATTGCTTTACTGCTTCTTTTGCTTATATTTTTGGGGCTATTCTTTTTAATCGGAGCATTAGGGATTGGCCCTATCCCCAACTAAATATGTTGTAGACAATAACACAAAGGGGCTGTCTGGTGGATGAATACACAGGATTTCTGTTTGCGGATAAAGAGGGGGTTCCCCTGGTGGCGATGTATTGGGAGCATCGGTTTAACCATATGGTAAAACGATACAACGACATTTACCGGGTTCAGATGCCGAATATCACCCCTTATGTCTGCCGCCACACTTACTGCAGCAATATGGCGAAGTCTGGCATGAATCCAAAGACACTCCAGTATTTGATGGACATAGCGATATCGGAGTAACGCTGAATACCTATACCCATCTGGTTCTGGAGAATGCCGTGGATGAGTTAAAGCGGATGGAAGAACTGGAGAATGTCAGGAAGGAGATGGAGAAGTTAAATGGGGAAGGGGCAGTTTCACAGAAAATGTTTCGGGCGATATAATATGGAAAGAATGAAGGCGCTCTGCTTTGGCAGGGCGTTTTTCTAAATTTTTATTGTGAAAAATTAAAAGAGTGCATTCAGATTGAAACTTTTAATCAGGATACTTTGAAAACGCTGAATTTATATAACAGCACTATTGGATACAATAATGCAGCTGGTATTTTAGCAGATAAAAATCATTTTCCAGGAATTGATATAGTGAGGTTCGGTGAAAATATCAGTGTAATTCATAAAAGGGCAACATTTGATAATATATCCATTTTGACAGTGTATGAAAAAACATTGGAGGTATTCAAAGATTATTATCAATACGAAGAAATACAAGGCGCTGACAGGAAAAAGGTAGAAAAAATACCAGAGGCTGCATTCAGAGAAGCGATTGCAAATGCATTGATTCATAGAGTATGGGATATGGAGTCGCAAATAAAAGTTTCGATGTTTGATGACAGAATAGAAATTATTTCTCCGGGAGGACTGCCATCTGGAATAACAGAAGA
>CALWQJ010000131.1 GCA_944383645.1 uncultured Merdimonas sp. | reverse complement strand
TTGCTGCTTAAGGCAGAGCCGATGGCCGCAAACAGATGGGAGTTCTCCGGCGCGATGATATGCTCGTCGTCCAGCTTCAGGGTGCGGATGAAGGCCGCCTTCAGCTCGGAGAGGAAATGAAGGGGGCCGCCCAGGAAGGCCACGTGTCCCCGGATGGGCTTGCCGCAGGCCAGGCCGCTGATGGTCTGATTGACGACAGCCTGAAAAATAGACGCGGACAGGTCTTCCTTGGTCGCGCCCTCGTTGATCAGAGGCTGAATATCGGATTTGGCAAATACGCCGCAGCGGGCGGCGATGGTGTAAAGAGACTGATAGTTTTTCGCGTATTCGTTCAGTCCGGAGGCGTCCGTCTGGAGAAGAGACGCCATCTGGTCGATAAAGGAGCCGGTGCCGCCAGCACAGATGCCGTTCATGCGCTGCTCCACGTTTCCACCCTCGAAATAAATGATTTTCGCGTCCTCACCGCCCAGCTCGATGGCCACATCCGTCTGGGGGGCTGTCGTCTCCAGAGCGGTGGCCACAGCCACGACCTCCTGGATAAAGGGCACCTCCAGGTGCCTGGCTAGGGTCAGGCCGCCGGATCCGGTGATGGCCGGATAGACGTTCAGATCCCCAAGCTGGTCTTCCGCCTTTTGAAGAAGGCCGGCCAGGGTCTCCTGAATGTTGGCAAAATGGCGCTCGTAGTCGGAGAAGAGAAGCTGGTTCTTTTCGTCCAGCACGGCGACCTTTACGGTGGTGGAACCGATATCGATTCCCAATGTATATGTAGAATTACTCATAAATTTAATTAAGCGGACAGTCCGCAACCTCCTTTTCCTGTTTCTGAAAGGTTTTTAGACATCATCCCTCATTATACGACAGCGAAAAAATGAACGCAACTAAAAAAATTATAAACAACAGGGCCTGTTTCCTGTGATTTTGCGCATAACACCAGGCGCCGCCAGCCTGCATATAGTAAAATATATAATATAAGGAAGAAAAGAGGTCCCGCCATGCAGCAGTGCCAGGGTTTTCTTCATACGGTCCAGAAGGGCGACAGCCTGTACCGCCTAAGCCGCCGGTACCATGTGCCGCTCTGGGCGATTCTGTACGCCAACCCCTATCTCAATCTCTACAATCTCCAGAAGGGAGACGAGGTGCTGATTCCCTGCAGAACCGTGCCCAGGGAAGGAATGCCGGTTGACAAATAAAACCGCCTCCCCTATAATGAGGATCAACTTGTATCTGATTCGGAAGGCTCCGGGGCCGGGGAAGGGCTCCGGAATTCCGTGCGAAGAAAGGAAGAACCTGACATGAACCTGCTGGACAAGCTGGAACGAAAATTTGGACGCTATGCGATTCACAATCTGATGTATTATATTATTATTCTGTACGCGCTGGGATATGTTATCGTAACCTTTGCACCCCAGTTCTACGTGCAGTATCTGTCTCTGGATCCCACGATGATTCTGCGGGGCCAGATCTGGAGGATTATTACCTTTATCATTTATCCGCCCAATACGGGGCTGTTTTATTTCCTGATCAGCATGTATCTGTACTATTCCATTGGAAGAATTCTGGAAGCCCAGTGGGGGGCTTTCCGGTTCAACCTGTATTTCTTTACCGGCGTTCTGCTCCATGTGGTGGCGGCCTTTATCTCCTGCTACGTGTTTGGGGCGAATATCGGGCCGGCGTTTGGAACCTATTATCTGAACTATTCGCTGTTTTTCGCTTTTGCGGCGACTTACCCGGATATGCAGTTCCTGCTGTTTTTCATTATTCCGATCAAGGCGAAATGGCTGGGAATCATCAACGGCATTTATTTCGGCGTGACGATTGTGGCGGGCTTCCTGGCGAATTACCTGCCTTACTCCGTGCTGATCGGCCTGATGAACGCGGGAATCATCGCCCATCCGGCATACAGCGCCATGGCGCTGGTGTCCCTGGCGAATTTCCTGATTTTCTTTTTCGGAATGCGGAGCATGCGCCGCTACAATCCGAAGGAGATTTACCGGAGAAAAGTGTATACAAAGAGCGTGAAGCAGGGGCAGAAGAGCGCCGCGACCCACCGGTGCGCGGTCTGCGGGCGCACGGAGAAGGACGGGGACGATCTGGTGTTCCGCTTCTGCTCCAAGTGCAATGGCAATTATGAATACTGCCAGGATCACCTGTTTACCCATGAGCATGTAAAATAGCGTTATTGTTTACAGCCGATTCAGAAATGAGAACAGACGTGGCGTACGGTACGGGCGGCCAGGCTGCGGGAAAATCCTGCGGCCCGGCCGCCCGCTTCGCGCGCCGGAGAAAATCTTCCTACACTTCGTACGATAGTCTGCCCTATACGAGAGTGTTATAATTTTAACGAATTAGGGGCGGCGGTTCTGATTTGGTTTTCCGCGGATTCTTGGCGGAGACGCTGATTCGCCGTCAGCTTTATGAGGATAAAGGAGGAAGATTTATCATGAACTCACCGGCAGAAATTGCGAAAAACTATGTGGGAATCGGAAAAGGTAAGGTAGAGACGCCTGCACTGAAGCTGTTCATTCTCGGCATCATGGCAGGTATCTTTATCGGTATCGGCGCTATCGCCTATCAGACGGCTACGGCTACCATCGGCGGAAGCCTCGGGAAACTGGTGGGAGCCTGTATGTTCCCGGCCGGCCTGGCCCTGGTGCTGATCGCGGGAAGCGAGCTCTTCACCGGCAACTGCCTTCTGGTCATCCCGTTCCTGGAGAAGGAGGTAAAATTCTCCGGCGTGCTGAAGAACTGGGTATTCGTGTACCTTGGAAACTTCGCGGGAAGCATCATCCTGGCTCTTCTGGTTGTGTACAGCCATACGCCCTCCCAGGTAGACGGCGCCCTGCTTGACACCATGATGACGGTGGCGTCCGGAAAGGTAGGCCTGACCTTTGGAGACGCTCTGCTGCGCGGCGTGATCTGCAACATGATGGTATGTCTGGCAGTGTGGATGTCCTTCGCGGGCAAGACGGTTCCCGCCAAGATCATCGGCCTTTACTTCCCGATTATGATTTTCGTGCTGGGCGGTTTTGAGCATAGCATTGCGAATATGTATTACCTGGCGGCCGGCATCTTCGCCAACTCCGCGTACGCGGTAGGAAACGCGGCTGTGAACTGGGGAGCGGCTCTTGTGAACAACCTGCTTCCGGTCACCATCGGAAATATCATCGGCGGCGCGCTGATCGGCATTACATACTGGTTCCTTTATTTAAGAGGAGCAAAGAAAAACTAAAAAAATGAAAGAAAAACACGGGCGGAAACGATGCTGTTCTGCTTGACGAAAGACGCCTCTGTGGCCTATCATGGACATAGAGGCGTCTTTGTGTGAAGGGCTGCCGGAGAACCGGGGAAAAGGCGTCCGGCTGCCGGAGGACAAAAGAAAAGACGCGGAAGATGGAGGAAGAGATCGTATGAGTATTTTGGTGGAAGACTATGGCGTGACAAAGGACGGAGAGCAGGTCCGGCAGTACATCATGGAAAACGCAGGCGGCATGAAGGCGGTGCTTTTGAATTACGGCGCGGTTCTGGCGAAGCTGTATGTTCCGGATAAGGACGGAAAGCTGCGGGACGTGGTCTGGGGCTATGAGAATCTGGCCGGCTATGAGAAGAACGGCCCCTGCCTGGGCGCCACCGTCGGCAGGAACGCGAACCGGATCGGCGGCGCCAGCGTGACGATTGCGGGAAAGGTCTATGAGCTGGAGAAAAACGACGGGGAGAACAGCCTGCACAGCGGAAGCAACGCCTATTTCCGCAGGATGTGGAAGGCGGTCATTGCGGATGACAACAAGGTGGAATTCTCCCTGCACAGCCCGGACGGGGATCAGGGTTTCCCGGGAAATGCGGACATCACGGTATCCTACACCTTGTCGGATGACAATGAATTGCTGATTTCCTATGAGGGAAAGGCGGATCAGGACACGATTTTCAATCTGACGAACCATTCCTATTTCAATCTGGACGGGCAGGAGTCCGACAGTGTGCTTGCCCAGAAGGCCTGGCTGGACGCGGACGCGTTTACGCCCTCTGTGGACATGATTCCCACAGGAGAGATCCGAAGCGTGGAGGGAACGCCCATGGATTTCCGGACGCCCACGGCTCTGGGAGCACGGATTGACGAGGATTACGAGCCCCTCCAGGCAGCGTCAGGCTATGATCACAATTATGTCATGAAGAGAGAAGGGGAGTTTACGCTCTGCGGCAGTCTGTATTCCGAGAACAGCGGCATCCGGATGGAGGTGTATACGGACGCGCCCGGCATCCAGCTTTACACGGCGAATTTCCTGGGAGACGAGCCGGGCGGAAAGGGCGGAAGAGTCTACTCCAGCAGAAGCGCGGTCTGCTTCGAGGCTCAGTATTTCCCGGATGCCAATCACCATGAGAATTTCAAGAATTCTGTCGTGAAGGCCGGGGATGTGTACCGCAGCCGGACCGGATACAAATTCTCCACCGAAAAAGCTTGACAAACAGGCGTCCCTGAAATAGTATACGGAGTGAACAGTTTACAATGTGAACGAATTTTGGGGAAAGGAGAATCCTCAGATGGATATTTCGAGCGATGAGGTGCTGAATTCCTGGCTGCGGCTGACGACGGCGATCGGGAATCTGCGGATCACCAGCGCCCTGCCCTACAATGAGCTTCTGATTTGCGGGCTTTTGTACCGGAACCAGAAAAGCGGCGCGCCGGAGTTCCTGACGGCGACGGATCTGTGCCGCGCGACAGGGATGCTGAAGTCTCAGATGAACCGCACGCTGAACAGCATGGAAAAGAAGGGGCTGATTTCCCGGACACGGTCCGGGCAGGACCGCCGCCAGGTATACATTTCCTTTAATATGGAGCAGGCGGAATTTTATGAGCGGCAGCATGAAAAGGTACTCTTCTGCGTCGATACGCTTCTCGAAAAAGTGGGGCGGAACCGGGCGGAGGAGATCGTGAAGCTTTTCACATTGATCTCGGATATGGCGGATGAGGTGACAGAATGATTCGGATACTGGTAGATGCGTCCTCCGATTACAGTCAGGAGGAGATTCAGGAAAAAGGACTGTTGTTTGTGCCCATCCAGATTGAACTGGGTGGTCAGGAATATCTGGACGGAGTGAATCTGGACAGGGACAGATTTTATGAGCTTTTGCAGGAAGCAGGGGAGTTTCCGTTGACGTCCCAGCCGTCTCCGCAGGTTTTTCTTGATGTTTTTAAGGAGGTAAAGGCAGACGGCGACGACCTGGTCTGCATCCTGCTGTCCTCTCATCTGAGCGGCACCTGCCAGAGCGCCCGCCTGGCGGCCCAGATGGCGGACTACGAGGACCATATTTTTATCGTAGATTCCAGGGCGGCTACCTATAACATCAAGGTGATGGCCGATTACGCGCTGGAGCTGGCCCGTGACGGCCTGTCCGCGGCAGAGATAGCCGGGCGCCTGGAGGACTTCAAATCCCGCGTCCATGTGGTGGCCATGATCGATACCCTGGAGTATCTGCGCCGGGGCGGGCGGATCGGAAAGGCGGCTGCGGTCATCGGGGAGGCGGCCCGGATCAAGCCGGTGATCACCGTGACGCCGGAGGGCGAGATCGGCATCGTCGGCAAGGCCCTGGGCAAGAACAAGGCGATCCATACGATTCTCAAATGGGTGGCGGAGCATCCGGTGGACGAAGGCTTTCCGGCCTATTCGATCTACAGCTACGGCACGGAGAACAGCGAGGTCTTTGAGGAACGTCTTACCAGGGAAGGAATCCGTTTTGACGAGCGCCTCCAGATTGGCGCGACCATCGGGACCCACATCGGTCCGGGAGCCTTCGGTCTGGTCTACGTGGAAAAGGAACAGTAAATCGGAAAACGAATCCTAGATAATATATGATACAGGTACGGCGAAGGACGCTGTCTTTCCCGGGGCCATCTGGTCCCGGGGAGGACGGCGTTTTCACTTATCCGCTGTTTTTACATAAGATAATCTGAAACGAAGAATTGAAAGGAGTCTCATATGGCAGATTGTCGAAATCAGGCGCTGTCCGGGCGGGGCTGTTCCAGGGAGGCCCTTCAGAGTATGCCGCCCGCCATGGCTTACGTGCCCTGGCAGTTCTGGGGGCAGACCCTGGAGCTGGAGAAGGCTCTTTACTGGGGAACGATTTTCCCGGAACTGAATAAACCATTTTCAGGAAAGCGGGGTGTGGCCAGATGATGCAGAACCAGATGATGCAGAACCAAAGCTGCGGGAACCAAAGCTGCGGGAACCAGAATTGCGGGAAGCAGGGTTGTGGGAATCAGAATTGCGGGGACCGGAACTGTGGAGCTTCGGCCCGCGCTAATCAGAGCTGTGGAAACCAGAATTGCGGAAGCCCAAATTATGGGCGGGCAGGGATGTCCTGCCAGCAGCCGCGGGCAAACGCAGGGGCACCCTGCATACAGCCGCAGCCGCGGGCAAACGCAGGAGCGTCCCGGCAGCAGCTGATGAAGCAGGTGATGCTTTATGGCTTTGCCTGCGTGGACGCTTCTTTGTATCTGGATACCCATCCGGACGACGCGGAGGCGCTGGCCTATTTTAAGGAGCATGACCGGATATACCGGGAGGCGGTTGAAGAATATTCCAGAAATTACGGCCCCCTTACCCTGTCCCACGCGCACCACTGTGGCAGCTATTGGAACTGGGTGAACCAGCCGTGGCCCTGGCAGTAGGAAGGAGGGAGTAAGAGAGTATGTTTAATTATGAAAAGAGACTGGAGTACCCGATTCATATCAAGGAGACGAACCCGAGGCTTGCGAAGGCAATCATAAGCCAGTACGGCGGCCCCGACGGTGAGCTCGGAGCATCCATGCGCTATCTGTCCCAGCGCTACACGATGCCCTATAAGGAATGCGCCGCGCTTTTAACTGACATCGGCACCGAGGAGCTGGGGCACTTTGAAATGATTGCAACCATCGTCCACCAGCTCACCCGCAATATGTCCATGGAGGAGCTGCGGGCGGCCGGCTTCGATGATTACTACGTGGATCACACCCTGGGCCTGTGGCCCCAGGCGGCATCGGGGATGCCGTTTTCCGCTTCCATGTTCCAGTCCACCGGGGATCCGATTACGGATCTGAGCGAGGATCAGGCTGCGGAACAGAAGGCCCGGACCACCTATGACAATATCCTGCGGCTCTCCGTGGATTCGCCGGATGTGACGGACGCGATCCGCTTCCTGCGGGCCAGGGAGATCGTGCATTTCCAGCGGTTCGGTGAAGCAAACCGGGAAGATTGTAGTAAAATTCCAAAGGCGCGGAAAGCCCACAAATTCAGCACTTT